>NZ_BAABAU010000001.1:1800000-2100000 GCF_039537585.1 Frondihabitans peucedani | reverse complement strand
GCCTGGACCACCACTCCGGACTGAGGTCCTGTCGCGACGGGTCCGCTGCGAGGCTCCGCGTCAGCGCCCCTCCCCGTCAGCGCCAGGCGCGCCCCCGCGTCAGCGCAGCCCGGCGACGAACGCCCCGAGCCGCCGCAGCCCCTCCGCGAGCGCCTCCCGCGACGCCGCGTACGAGAGCCGGACGTGCGTCTCCGCGGTGTCGACGCCGAAGTCGCGGCCCGGCGTAAGGGCGACGTGGACCTCGGCCAGCGCGCGCTCGCAGAACTCCCACGAGCCGAGCCCGGTGCCGGAGACGTCGAAGTAGACGTAGAAGGCGCCGTCGGGTGTCACCGGGACGGGCAGCCCGATCCTGCTCAGCCCGTCGAGGACGAGGGCCCGGCGGCCGACCAGCTCGCGGCGGCGCTCCTCCGTGAGAGCGAGCGACTCGGGGGTGAAGCAGGCGAGCGCGGCCTGCTGAGCCGGCGCCGACGCGCAGAGGAAGTAGTTCGTCGCCAGCCGCTCCACGGCGCCGAGCAGCGACTCGGGCACCACGCACCAGCCGAGCCGCCACCCCGTCATGCCGAAGTACTTCGAGAAGCTGTTGATCACGATCGCGTCAGGATCGACGGAGAGCACGGAGCGAGGCGGCCGGTCGTCGTCGTCGTGGTCGCTCAGGTCGAGGTAGATCTCGTCGACGATCCGCCAGACGTCGCGCTCCCGCGCGAGGTCGCAGATGGTGCGCAGCTCGTCGAACGGGACCGACGTGCCGGTCGGGTTGGAGGGCGAGGCGACCATCACGGCGTCGGTCCGTTCCGACAGGGCACCCCGGACACCGGCCGCGTCGAGCTGGAAGCGGGACTCCGGGGTCGACGTCACCGTCGCGATCCTGCCCCCGAAGGTCTCGATGAGCTGCCGGTTGCAGGGGTAGGAAGGGTCGGCCAGGATCACCTCGCCGCCCGGATCGACGGTCGCCGCGAGCACCAGGAGCAGCGCGGCCGACGCTCCGGAGGTCACCACGATGCGCCGGGGATCGACCTCGACGTCGTGCCGGTCGAGGTAGAAGGCGGCGATCGCCCGACGCAGGTCGAGGTTGCCGAGAGCGGGCGTGTACGGGAGGGGCCGGCCGTCCATCACGTCGCGCATGGCGGACCGGACGGCGGGAGGGGCTCCGAAGTCGGGCTCGCCGAGGCTGAGCTTCACGACGTCGTGACCGTCGGCCTCGAGGTCGGCGGCCAGCTGCGCGAACGCCATCGCGTGGAACGGCTCGGTGGCCTGGGCCCTCTGGGACGGCTTCACCCTGTGCTCTCCTCCGGGAGGTGACGAGACGGGTGACGACCCGGTCGCTCGATCCTGCCACGGCCCTGGACGCCGTCGGCCGGATCGAGGAGGAGCGGCGTCACACCAGTCACACGCGTCACAGGAACCCGCTCGGGAGAACGGCATCGGGGAGGGGGTCGTACAAGGCCCCGTCCGGGGGTGAAATCCGCGTGAAATCAGGCCGTGTCCCCCTAAATGCCGACGCCTGAAACCCCCGTAGTGGGGTCTTTTCGGCCTGGTTCTGACCCCGCTCGGATCAGTAGCGTTATGGGTGTCGGAAGATCACTCCGGCAGGCGAGACGAAGCCCCCGAGGGCAGTTCGGAATCGCACTTCCCACCCGAATCGCTTCGACGCGACATGCCGTCGAGGTGCTTCGCCATGCCGATTTCCGAACAGACCGGGGTGCACGATGAACAGAGCAGAGCGCAACGCGATGGTGGTGCAGAACCTCCCACTCGTGGGCTACCTCGTCTCGGAGGTGTGCGCCCGTGCGACGCACCTCAGCCGCGACGACCTCGCCTCCGCCGGCGCCCTCGCACTCGTCCAGGCCGCCGACGCCTTCGACCCCACCCAGGGCGTGCCGTTCGGGGCCTACGCCCGGACCCGCATCATGGGCTCCTTCGCCGACGACATGCGCTCGAGCGACTGGGCCAGCCGCGCCGCCCGCAAGCGCATCAAGGAGACCCTCGCCACGCAGGAGACCCTGACCGCAGCCCTCGGCCGCACCCCGAGCGTCGACGAGATCGCGTCGTCGCTCGGTGTCGACCGCCAGACCGCGACCGACGCCCTCACCGACGCCGCCCGCACCATCTCGGCCATCGACGAGACGGTCGCCGACCAGCTCGCGGCCGACATCATCCTGCCCGACGAGAGCGCCCTCGAGCAGGAGCGCACCCGCTACCTCCGCGCCGCCGTCGACGCCCTGCCCGAGAAGATGCGCTACATCGTCGAGAACGTCTACTTCGGCGACAAGAGCGTCTCGGAGATCGCCGACGAGCTCGGGATCACCCACTCCGCCGTGTCGCAGCAGCGCAGCGAGGCCATCCGCCTCCTCCGCGACGGCCTCAACACGCACTACGCCGAGGACGCGACCGCGCCGGTCGCCTACGAGTCGAAGACGGCTCCCGCCCGCCGCGCCGCCTACCTGTCCCGCGTCGCCAGCAACGCGGTCATGGGCATCGGCATCGCCGTCCGCGAGGGCGCCGCCGGCCAGCGCGCCGTCGTCGCCTCCTGATCGGCCCGAAAAAAACTTCACCCACTCGCTAACGGCGACGACCAAGCCGCCGATAGCTCAAGATGTCAGCCCACGGACGGGCGGCAGAACACCCCCAACAATTCACGGAAGAGAGTTCCATCATGGGTTTCCAGATCAACACCAACCTCGCGGCGAACAACACCTACCGCAACCTCAACAGCACGCAGAACTCGCTCAGCTCCTCGCTCGAGAAGCTGTCCTCGGGTCTCCGCATCAACCGTGCCGCTGACGACGCTGCAGGCCTCGCCATCTCCGAGGGGCTCAAGTCGCAGGTCGGTGGCCTCACGGTCGCCGCCCGCAACGCCCAGGACGGCGTCTCCGTCGTCCAGACCGCTGAAGGTGGCCTGACCGAAACGCAGTCCATCCTCCAGCGCATGCGCGACCTCGCTGTCCAGGCCGGCAACGACTCGAACAACGACGACTCGCGCAAGGCCATCTCCACCGAGGTCTCGTCGCTGACCGACGAGCTCACCCGCATCTCGAGCTCGACGAACTTCAACGGCATCAACCTGCTCGACGGCTCTGCCGGCGGCGGCTCCGGCAAGCTGGCCTTCCAGGTCGGTGCCAACGGCGACGCGGCCAGCCAGATCACCGTCGACCTGTCCGGCGCCAACGTGAAGAGCATCGCGACGACGCTGGCCAGCGGCACCACGGCCACCGGCGGCACGAGCTTCACCGTCGACACGACCGCGGTGACCTCGGGCACCGCGACGTTCAGCTCGGTCAAGGGCGGCGTCACCACGTCGGTCACGACCGGCACCCTCTCGGGCACCGGCACGGGCGGCTCCTTCAAGAGCGTCGACGAGTACGCCACCGCCCTGACCAACGACGCGTCCTTCTCCTCGAAGTTCGCGGTCACGGTCGAGAAGGACGCCAACGGCGCCGGCACCGGCATCGTCGTCACGGCCAAGGACGGCGGCGCCGTCGACACCACGGCCCCTGCGGCCGCTGGTCTCGGCACCGGTTCCGCTGCTCCGTCGACGGTCGGCATCAAGTTCGACACCGCTGCTCACGCTCAGGCGGCCATCACGGCCATCGACGCGCAGATCACCGCGGTCTCGACGGCTCGTGCCGGCATCGGCGCGGTCCAGAACCGGTTCAACCACGCGATCAACGTCACCAACGTCGCGCAGGAGAACCTGACCGCCGCCCAGTCGCGCATCACCGACACCGACATGGCTCAGGAGATGGTCAAGTACACCCGCGCCAACATCCTGTCGCAGGCCGGCACGGCGATGCTCGCCCAGGCGAACCAGTCGACCCAGGGCGTCCTGTCGCTCCTCCGCTAGTCGGTGAGCGTCAGACCGTCTGACACGGAGTAGCAGCACAGCACCACCAGCACGACAGCACCACCAGCAGCACAGCACCACCAGCAGCACCAGCACCACCAGCACGACACCCGCGGGTCGGGCGCCGAGAGGAAGTTCGGGTCCCCTCGACGCCCGCCCGCGGTTCACTCTCACCGCCCCGGACGCCCCACCACGGAAGGAGGCGCAGAGCATGGCATCCACCTCAGGACTCGGAATCGACGGTCTCGTCTCCGGCCTCGACACCACCTCCCTCATCAACTCGCTGATGACGGCCGAGGCGCAGCCGCAGACGCTGCTGAAGTCGAAGGTCACCGACACCCAGACCACCATCACGGCGCTGCAGGGACTGAACGGCCAGATCGCCTCCCTCGCGACGCTCGCCACCTCGGCCAAGTCGCCGACGGCCCTCCAGCTCTTCTCGACCCAGAGCTCCGCGACCAACGCCTCGGCGACTGCCACCGCGTCGGCCTCGCCCGGCTCCTTCGACATCACCGTCGGCCGGGTCGCTCAGTCGAAGGTCGGCGTCAGCGCCGCCATGACGGCGTGGCCCTCCGCAGGATCCTCGACGATGCCGTCGGTCACGATCGTCGACGCGACGGGCAAGTCGGTCGACATCACGCCCGCCTCCTCGTCCATCGACGCGATCGTCTCGGCGGTCAACTCCTCCACCGCCGGCGTCAAGGCCCTCAAGGTCGCCTCCGGCACCGACGCTCAGGGCGTCGCGCAGTACCGCATCCAGTTCAGCTCGACCACCTCGGGCGCCAAGGGCGACTTCCAGGTGTTCTCGGGCACGAGCGCCGACGTCACGGCGGGCACGGCGACCAACATGCTGACCGCATCCGGCGCCGCCGTCATCAAGCCCGCGCAGGATGCGTCGGTCACCCTCTACGCCGGGACCGCGGCCGAGCAGACCATCACCTCGAGCACGAACACCTTCAGCGACCTGCTGCCGGGCGTGAACGTGACGGTGAGCAAGGCCTCGGCCGACCCGACGACGATCAGCATCGCTCAGGACACCGCCGGCGCGTCGAGCGTGGCCTCGGGTCTCGTGTCGGCGCTGAACGGCGTCCTGGCCCTCATCGCCACGAAGAGCGCCGTCGTCAACAGCACCGACTCGTCCGGCAACAAGGTCGTCTCCGGCGGCCCGTTCACGGGCGACAGCACCGTGCGCGGCGTCAACGACCAGCTCGTCAGCGCCGCGTCGATGCCGATCAACGGCCGCTCGCCGTCGGAGATCGGCATCAGCATCTCGAAGGACGGCAACTTCGAGTTCGACGCAGACAAGTTCGCCTCGGCACTCGCCGCGGATCCTGCCGGGACCCAGGCCATGCTCTCGGGTCTGGCCGGCCGCGTCTCGGACGCCGCCACGACCGCGTCCGACAAGTACTCCGGCCAGCTCACGGGCGTCATCAACGGCCAGCAGTCCATCGTCACCGACCTGAACAAGCAGGTCGACGAGTGGTCGCTGCGCCTCACCGACCGCCGCGCGGCGCTCGAGAAGCAGTACGCCACCCTCGAGACCCAGCTCTCCACTCTCAACTCGCAGTCGTCGTCGCTCTCGAGCGCTCTCGCCGGCCTGCCGTCCGTCTACACCGGGGCCTGATCATGACTCTCACCTACGGGACCAGCGCTCAGGCGCGCAACGCCTACGGGCGTGAGGCGGTGCTCTCGGCCACGCCGGTGCGCCTCCTGACGATGCTCTACGACCGCCTGCTGCTCGACCTCGGCCGTGCCGAGGCCGCCCAGACGACCGGCAACTGGCCGGTCGCGTCCGAGAACCTGCTGCACGCCCAGGCCATCGTCGCGGAGCTGAACTCGTCGCTCCGGGTCGACCTCTGGGACGGCGGGCAGGATCTGCAGGCCCTCTACAACTACGTGTCGGTCGCCCTGGTCAACGCGAACGTCCACCGCGACGTGGCTCTGACCCGCGAGAGCATCGACCTGCTCGAACCGCTCCGCCAGGCCTGGCACGAGGCCGCGGCACAGGTGCCGGCCTCGGGCGCCGCCTCGATGGACTCCCCCACCTTCACTGGCGGGAGCCTCGGAATTGGCTAGGTCGGAGGAGACCCGGGCCGCCTGGCTCGAGGCCCTCGCTCAGATGGAGGCCGTCGCGGGAGCGAGCGGCGACGGCACCTGGGCGCCCAGCGCCTGGAGCCCGGACCCCGATCTCGGCCCGCTGCCCCCGGAGCTCGAGGACCGCGCCCGCGAGGTGCACGCCAAGCAGAGGTCGGCGATCGCGCGGGTGCTCGAGGCGCGGCGCACGGTCGTCAAGCACCTCGCGGCGCTGAAGTCGGTGCCGCCCTCGAAGGAGACCGACCGCGCCGTCTACTTGGACGCGACCGGCTGACGGGTCGACCAGAGCGCCACGGCGACGAGCACCGGCTGGAACACCAGCCGGAAGGCCCGCTTGCGATCGGTGTCGAGCCCGAACGCCGAGGTGCGCGTCACCAGCTGCGAGATGTTGCCCGGGAAGATCGCGGTGAAGAACAGCGCCGCCAGCGTGCCGACGCTGCGCTTCCGGATGCCCGACAGGAGGCCGACGCCGAGAGCGATCTCGACGACGCCGGAGCCGAGCACGACCTGATCCTCGGTCAGCGGCGTGTTCTTCGTGAGCCAGGTCGGGACCTGCGCCTGGAAGTCCTTCCGGGCGAACGACAGGTGGCTGGTGCCGGCGAAGGCGAGAGCGCCTCCGAGGAGCAGGCGGGCGGCGGTGCGGGGAATCGACATGCCTCCATCCTGCCCTGTCGGGGCCGGGCGGGAGGAACCGCTGGCGCCCCTGCCGCTACTCGCCGCGGGAGGCGGAGCGGCGGCGGCCCGAGATCACGAGAGCCGCACCGGCGAGCAGCAGGATCCCGGCCGTCCCGAGGGGCAGCAGAGCGTTCGACCCGGTGTAGGCCAGCTCGGACCCGGCCGCGGTGACCGCCGGCACGATCGCCGGAGTGCCGCTTCCGCCTGCCGGAGCAGGAGTGCCCGGCGTCGGCGCTGCGGTCGGGGCGGGAGCGGTCGGGGTCGGAGCCGGGGTCGTCGGGGTGGGCGTCGGCGCGGGAACGGCGCGGATCGGAGTGCCCTGGCCCATTCCGCCGGCGGACGACTGGATGTTCCGGGCCGGAGCGAGGAACGCGCTGTCGACGGAGTTCGTGGTCGTCGTGATCGCGGCCTGGTTGCTGAAGGCGACGGGAGCGGCGTCGAGGCCGGTCGCGCGGGGCAGGCTCACGGTGACGTAGATCTCGCTGTAGGTGAGGGCCGGCTGCGCGGGCCAGGTCACGGCGAGGGTCGTCGGCGTGCAGGTCACCGCGGTGGGCCGGGTGCGCGTCTGCGAGATGTAGCGGTAGTCGGCGTCGGTGACGACGCTGAAGTACTCGAGGGAGGTGCAGTCGAACGTCCACGACTGACCCGCGTTGGTGTCGCTGACCGAGGCCGAGTCGAACGGGCCGACAGGGGTGCCGATGTGGTACCCGAGGAAGCCGGCGGGGTTCGTGCGGCCCTGGTCGTCACGGGTGAAGACGCCGTACTTGATGGCCGTCGCGCGATCGCCGATGACGCCGACGGGCGTGACCACAGTCGTGAAGACGGCGCCGCTCCCGGTCGTGAAGGTGAAGGGGGTCGCGACTCCGGTGGGGGTCGTGACGTTGTCGAAGCTCGACTTCACGAAGGCGGTGCCGCTGGTGTTCCGGTGCGTCGACGCGTAGTCGGTCATCGTGAACGTGATGACGGCGGGAGAGGTCTGCGAGAGGACGGCGTTCGCGACACGGGCACCGGTCGCCGGGTCGTCGAGACCGAAGCCGAGCGGCAGGTCGTCGAGGTGCGAGCTCAGCGTCAGGGTGAACGTGTCGCCCGCCTCCGTGTCGTTCGGGACGCGCCACTGGATCGCGGTGGTGACCAGGTCGTTCTGGTGAGGCGCGGGTTCGACGATCTGGACGCCGGTGATGGCGCCGTCGATCGGAGCCGCCTGGGCCGCCTGTCCGAAGCCGAGGGTGAGGGCAGCGGCGGCCACGACGGCCGTCACGAGGGGGAGAAAACGCATTCCTCGATGCTGTCAGAGGGTCGAGTATCTCGACGGGTGAACCACCCCCCGAATGGGTGGCGCGGGGGTGGCTCCGGGGGCGAGCGCACGGCGCACACCGGGCACCGAGACGAACTGCTTACGGTGGAGGCGCCTCGGCCGATAGTGGTTCTCGAGAGCGCGACAGCTCTCTGCGCGAGGCCGAGGCCGACCGCAGCCGAGACTTGGAGGGATCGTGGGCGTGAACGAATTGTCCGCCGTGCTCTGGCGTGAGAGGGAGCTCCTCGAGCTGCTCACGTTCAAGCTGGAGGAGGAGCAGCTCCTCCTCACCGCCGGGAAGTCCCGGTGGATCGAGCACGCGACCCGCGAGGTCGAGCAGGTGCTCGACCGCCTCCGGGCCGCCGGCCTCGAGCGCACCGTCGAGGTCGCCGTCGTCGCCGAGGAGTGGGGCACCGACGGCGAGACGCCTCTCCGCGAGCTCGTCGACCACGCCCCCGACGGCCCGTGGGCCGACATCTTCACGTCGCACCTGCGCGCCATGACCGAGCTCACCCGTCAGATCAAGCAGCTGCGCGACGAGAACGAGCAGTTCCTCCGCGCTGCGGCACGGTCGACGCAGGAGACGCTCGCCACGGTGAACACCGATCCTGCGACGTACGACGCCACCGGCTCCGGCCGCACCTCCACCACCTCGAGCCACCTCTTCGACGGACGACTCTGATCTCGTGAGCACCTTCTCCGGACTCAACACCGCCTACCGCGGCCTCTCGGCCGCCCGCGCCGGCCTCGACGTCGTCGGGCAGAACATCGCCAACGCGTCGACCGACGGGTACACGCGGCAGCGGGTCACCACCTCCTCCATCGACGCCGTCCAGCCCGGCATCTTTTCGACCGGCACCGCCATCGGTCAGGGCGTCTCCATCGACGGCTACGCCAGGATCGGAGACGCTCAGCTCGACGCGCAGGTGCGGTCGACCGCGTCCGGCGCCGGCTACGGCTCGGTGCGCTCCAGCGTCCTGTCGACCCTCGAGTCGGCTCTGAACGAGCCCGGCAGCGACGGACTCTCGGCGCAGCTGTCGAAGTTCTGGTCGGGCTGGAGCGACATGTCGAACGCGCCCGGGACGGCCTCCGCCGCCTCCACCCTCATCGGGCAGGCGCAGGGCATCGCCGACACGCTCAAGACCGGCTACCAGGGCGTCTCCGACCAGTGGTCGTCCGCCAGGACGCAGGTCGCGTCGATGGCCGACGACCTCAACTCCGCAGCGTCGCAGGTCGCCGACCTCAACAAGCAGATCCAGCAGGGACTGACCACCGGCGGCAGCGTGAACGAGCTGATCGACAAGCGCGACGGCCTCACCGAGAAGATCGCCTCGCTCGCGGGCGGCTCCGTCCACGCCAACTCCGACGGCACCGTCGACGTCCTGATCGGCGGCAACGCCATCGTCTCCGGCACCCAGTCGCGCACCGTCCAGGTGTCGGGCGCCCTCACCATCGACGGCTCCGCCTCCTCCCCCGTCACCCTCGAGTGGTCGCACCGGCCCGGGGCCTCCGTCGGCCTCGACGGCGGGAGGATCGCCGGCGCGCTGTCCGTGCTCGCTCCGGCCGACGGCACCGGCTCCGGCGGCGTCCTGGCCGAGGCCGCTGCGAGCTACAACGCGATGGCCACGCAGCTCGCCACGGCCGTCAACACCGTCTACTCGACCGGCACGACCCCGTCCGGAACCACCGGCGCCGACTTCTTCGCCGTCAGCGCCACCGGTGCCCCCGCGCTCGGCCTGTCGGTCGTCCCCACCTCGGCCGCGGCGATCCAGACCGGAGCCGCAGGATCCGGGGCCCTCGACGGCTCGACCGCCGCGCGGATCGCCACCCTCGGCACCGGCCCGTCGGCCCCCGACCGCGCTTGGGCCTCGTTCGTCACCGCCACCGGGGCCCTCGCCAAGAGCGAGATCGCCTCGTCCGACCGCGCGACGACGGCGGCCACCTCGGCCAAGACGCAGCAGCAGTCGACCGCGGGCGTCGACCTCGACGAGGAGAACGTCAACATGCTCACGTTCCAGCACGCCTACCAGGGCGCAGCCCGCGTGATGACGGCCGTCGACGAGATGCTCGACACCCTCATCAACCACGTCGGCCACGTCGGGATCGCCTGATGCTCGGCCGCGTCACGAACCAGAGCGCCGCCATGGCCGCCTCGCGGCAGCTGCAGGCCGGGGCCGCGCGCCTCGCCCAGCTGCAGGGACAGGCGTCGTCGCTCAAGGCCATCAGCGTCCCCTCCGACGACCCGACCGCCACCGGGCAGTCGATGCAGGTGCGCGCCGAGCAGGCGCAGAACACGCAGTACGCCCGGAACGCCGACGACGGCGTGGGCTGGCTGTCGACCACGGACTCCGCGATGTCGAACACCGTCAACATCCTGAACAAGATCCGAGACCTCACTGTCCAGGGCGCCAACGACGGGTCGATGTCGCCGACCTCCAAGGAGGCGATCGCCACCGAGCTCGTCGGCCTGAAGAGCGACCTCCTCGCCGCCGCGAACACGAGCTACGCCGGCCGCTCCATCTTCGCCGGCACCTCCGACGCCGGCGCCGCCTTCACCCCGGAGACCTCGACCACCGACCCGGCCACCGGCGTCGTCACCACCACGCCGCCCGCGTTCACCGGCACCGCCGGCAGCAGCGTCCAGCGCAGGATCGCCGACGGCACCACCGTCAAGGTCGACACCGACGGGGCCGCGGTCTTCGGCACCGGAGCCCAGTCGGTGTTCAAGATGGTCGACTCGATCGTCTCCGACCTGCGATCCGGCGTGAACGTCGGTGCGCACCTGAACGACATCGACGCGCGCCTGACCGCCGTCCGCGGAGCCTGGGGCGACGTCGGCACCCGGCAGTCGCAGCTCGAACGCGCCCAGGACACGCTCAAGACGTCGTCGGTGTCGCTCGAGAACCAGCGCTCCGGCATCGAGGACCTCGACCTGGCGAAGGTCATCCTCCAGCTCCAGACCCAGCAAGTCTCGTACCAATCCGCCCTCGCGACCACCGCCAAGGTGATCCAGCCGACCCTGATGGACTTCCTCCGATGAGCGCAACCCTCTCTTTCGTCACTCCGCCGTTCGGTCTCGAGCCGGTCGTCGACTTCGTCCTGGACGAGATCTCCGGTGCCGCCGGCCTGTACTCGCTGCACGCCGCGGAAGACCCGGCCACCCGCCTCTTCGTCGTCGACGCCGGCCTGCACCTCCCCGACTACAGCCCCGAGATCAGCGAGGAGCAGGCCGCCCCGCTCGGCATCACGCACGCCGACCACGCCCTCGTGCTCGTCGTGGCGAACCCGGCCGAGTCGGGCACCACCGTCAACCTGATGGCGCCCATCGTCGTCCACTCGGGCACGGGTGCTGCGGCCCAGCTGATCTTCGACGGGCAGGACTGGCCGCTGCGCGCGGAGCTCGTGCCGCGTCGGGTCGCTGTCCCGGCCTGAGGTAGGGGCGCCCTGGGGGGTGGGGGCGACTGCGACACGACCTCTCTGCATATCTCACTTGACATGTCGGAGCGTTGCCTTCTAGCGTGAGAAGCCGATTTCACGCTCGACGTGACCCTGCAGACAGGACTCTCCGACATGGCTCGACTCCGCTTCCTCTGGCCACTCCTCCAAGGGGCTGTCATCGCAGCCCTTCTCGTCGTCATCGGCGCACTCATCGCGACGTTCACCTCCATCACCACCGGGAGGGTCGTCGAGATCCCCGGCCTGCTGCTGGCGCGCGCGGAATCGGGGACGGCGGCAGACCTCGGCAGCGTGCAGTTCGCCTCGCCGGGCATCATCGGCTGGATGCTGCTCCTCACGGCTGCGGCGTCCACAGCCAGCGTGCTGACCAGACGGAGCTCGAAGCGGAGTCAGAAAATCGGACCGGAGTCGCACTAGCCGACCCCGGCCCCTCGATGCGCACGCACCGATGCGATCACAGCACCGACGACGACGACACCGACCAGGATCACGCCCGCCGTGTCCCGCGCATCGCCCTCGGTGGCGAGCGCGACCACGACAGCAGCGGGCACGACGATTGCGGCCGTGGCCACGACGGCCGGGACCGCGGCCCGGTGGCCTCGCACCCATGCCTCGTCGGACGCCTTCGTACGGCGTGTGCGGATCCCCGCCCACGCGTTCCTGGGCAGCCGACCGCGGGCCGCGAGAGTCGTGACGACGGCCAGCAGGATCGCGACGCCCGCCGCCGTGACGAGGGACACCATCAGCAAGCCCTGCGGAGCGACGGGCGGGACGAAGAGCGGGTCGACGATCGGCTGGTATTCATGTGCAACATGCACTCCAGCGTAGTTCCGACCAGGAGGACGAACCCAGCGAGAGGGGCCGCATCGCGCGGCGCGGAGGCGGAATCGCCCCCGCGCGACTACCCTCGTAGACGATGACCGAGCACGACCACTCCGACAACGATGCGCACGGCGGCCCGACGAGCCACCCTGTGCCCGCAAGCCTCTCCGCACCCATCGTGCCGACGGGCGGGTCGGCGACGTCGCACTTCGACCCGGTGAGCCTCCGACCGGCGATCGACGTCGCGGCGCTCGAGGCCCGACTGGGCGAGCTCGGCGCGAGCCGCAGCACCGCCGCGCTGGGTGAGCGGGCCGACCTCCTGCGGCTCCTCGGCCGTCTCGACGAGGCGCTCGCGATCTCCGAGGAGGCCTTCCGCCTCGCCCACTTCACAGGCGACCGGGCCGACTCGACGGCCGCCCGCGTTCGGCGCGCCTACGTCTTCAAGGAGCAGGGCCGCCTCGAGCGGGCCCTCAACGATCTGCACACGAGCCGCATCAGCGCAGCGACCGAGGAGTGGCACGAGCTCGAGGCCGCAGCGGCCGAGCTCGAGGGCTACACCCTGTTCGACCTCAAGCGCTACGAGGAGGCCCGTACCTCGCTCGCCGCCGCCCTGGCCGCTTACGAGAAGGCCGGCGCCCCCGCCGAGCGCACGAACGGGCTGCGCGTCGCGATCGAGGGCGTGATGCGCGCGATCCTGCAGGGGTCCGCTCCTGATCCGTCCGCCGACCCGGTGCCGCTGGTCGAGCCGCAGCACGACGGCCAGCGTCACGACGACGTCGCCGAGGCCCCGCGCGAACCGATGGTCACGCCCGTGATCGTCGACGCTCCCGGGTTCATCGGCGAAGAGCCCAGCGGTGATGCTGTCGTCGTCGGATCCGGCGACGCGGCAACCGGCGACGATGCCGCCAAGGGCGACGGCGACCCGGCACCGCTGTTCCGCACGACGGGCTCGCCCGCGTTCCTCGGCGCGCCCGAACAGGCACCCGAGGCACCCGCCCGCCTCGATCCTGCGGCTGCCCGACTCGACCCCGCCGCAGCCACCGACGAGCCCGTCCCCGACGCCGCGTCGATCGGCGTCGAGACGCAGGCCATCGCCGTGCCGCACGCCACGGCACCCGGCACCTCGCGCCGCCAGTACGACGACGAAGACCGCAACGAGGACGACGAGCCTCAGGCAACCGGCTTCGACGCCGAGGTCAGCCGCGCCCGCAAGGCGGCGCGGAGCATCTGGGGCGCGTTCGACGCGTCGAACCAGAAGACGCCGCCGACCGACCGCTCGTAGCGCGTGGCCGATCTCGCCCGTGTCCGGCAGTGGGCCGACGCGCTGATCGGGCTGCACCTCGATCCTGCTGTCTGGTCTTTCGCCTTCGACAACGCGAAGACCCGCGCCGGGCTCTGCGACTACACCAAGCACCGCATCACCGTCTCGCGCCACCTGGCGGGGCGGTACGACGACGACGAGATCCACCAGGTGCTGCTCCACGAGATCGCGCACGCCATCGCAGGATCGAAGGCGGGTCACGGACAACGCTGGCGCGCGGTCGCGGGCGACCTCGGCTACGAGGGCGGGCGGCTCCACGACGGGGCCATCGCCTCCGAGCTGGCGCCGTGGGTGGGCCGCTGCCCGGCCGGACACGAGCACTACCGCTACCGGACCCCGGCCAAGCCGCTCGCCTGCGGCCGCTGTGCCCGACGCTACGACGCCGCGAACCTCATCGCGTGGACGAAGCGTCCCGCCGCCTGACCGCTGGACCCGCCGGTGCTCATCCCCGCTAGGGTGGTTACATGGCTGACGGCAACTGGTTCCGCTCCGACTCCGGGGTGCGCTGGTTCTTCGACGCGGGCTCCGCCTCGCTCGACTTCGCCTACCTCGGCGGATTCCCGACCGACAGCTTCGGCCCCGCCAGCGGACTGCCCGGCTCCGGCTGGGACGGCCTCGCGGGCCCCGCCGACCTCGGCGACTGGCTGGCGGAGCGCTACCCCGGCCTCGGCTCGGCCCCGACCGACCGCGAGCTCCTCGACGCGCGCGGCCTCCGCGACGCGATCGCCCGCCTGGCCGAGAACGCGGCCGACGGTCACGCGCCCGACGCCCGCGACGTCGACCTCGTGAACCTCTTCGCCGCCACCCCCGACGTCCCGCCGTCGCTCGCGGGCGGCAGCCGTCAGGCCGGTGCCGGGCGCCTTCGCGTGAGCCAGGCGATGTCGTCGATCGCCCGCGACGCCGTGGCGCTCTTCGCGTCGGTCGGGTTCCTGGGCGAGGACGACCGCAGGATCAAGCGGTGCGCGGCCCCCGACTGCCGGCTCGTCTTCCACGACGACTCGCGCGCGTCGTCCCGCCGGTGGTGCTCGATGCAGAAGTGCGGCAACCGGGCGAAGGTGCGGGCGCACCGGGCTCGGGCGGCGGGCGCAGGAGCGGGCGGCGGGTCGGGCTCCGCCTGATCCTGCGCGCCTGAGCGGGTCTGCCGGCGGCACGTGCGTCTGGTCTTGCGTCTGCTGGCGTGTGCGTGCCGTGCATATGGACGGAGATCCTGCGTCGTGCGGGGTTTTACCGTGCATATGGACGGAGATCCTGCGTCGCGCGGGGTTCTGCGTACATATGGACGGAGATTCTCGAATCCGCGCGCGTTTCACGCGGATCGGAGGGGCATCGGGCGAGAATCTCCGTCCATATGTTCACCCCCGGGCCCAGAACCCGCACCCGGCACAGTCGCGCGCCCGACGAACGTGCATATGGACGGAGATCCTCGAATCTCCGCCCACGTCATGCGGATCGGAGAGGCATCGGGCGAGAATCTCCGTCCATATGTACGCAAGAGCCCCAGAACCAGGCACACAAGCATAAGAACAAGAACAAGAACAAGCACGAGCCCAAAGCCCGCACCACCCAGCACCTACCCCCGACGCGGCAGCCGCGGCACCGCGGCGAGCAGCTTCCGCGTGTACGGGTGCTCCGGCGCAGCGAGGAGCTCGGCGGTCGGCCCCTGCTCCACGACGCGGCCGCGCTCGAGCACGAGGGTCCGCTCGCAGAGGGCGGCGACCGTCCCGAGGTCGTGCGACACGACGACGACGGTCAGCCCGCCGGCCGAGAGCGACGACAGCAGGTCGACGATCCGCACCCGGGTCGAGAGGTCGAGGGCGCTGACGGGCTCGTCGGCCACGAGGAGCTCGGGCCGCGGAACGATGGCGCGAGCGATGGCGATCCGCTGCCGCTGCCCGCCGGAGAACTCGTGCGGGTAGCGCTCGGCCGCGTCGGCGGGCAGCCCGACGGCCTCGAGAGCTTCAGCGACGCGGGTGCGCACGCCCTCCGCCGACGACTCGAGCCGCAGGGATCGGAGCGGCTCCGAGACGATCCTGCCGACCCGCTGCCTCGGATCGAGCGACGAGTACGGGTCTTGGAACACCGCCTGCGCGAACGTCCGGTGCCTCCGCAGGGCGGCGCGGTCGGCCGCGTCGAACGGGATCCCGCCGGTCGCGAGGGTCCCGGACGTGGGCCGGGCGAGCCCGAGCAGCAGTCGCAGCAGCGTCGTCTTGCCGGCGCCTGACTCGCCGACGATGCCGAGGTTCTGCCCGCGCTCGACCGTGAACGAGACGCCCTCGAGCGCAGGATCGCGCCGGTACGTGAACCCGAGGTCGCGCGCCTCGAGGAGCGGGGCCGTCACGAGAGCCTCCGCGGGTCGTCGAGGGCGTCGTCGAGCACCCGGGCGCCCGCGATGAGCTGCGCCGTGTAGTCGGAGGTGACCGATCCGCCGCCGGAACCCTGCGCCGCGATGAGCTCGCGGAGGGATCCGCGGTCGACGACCCGCCCGTTCTGCAGCACGACGACGTCGTCGGCGACGCGCGACACGACGGCGAGGTCGTGGCTGATGAAGAGAAGCGCCATGCCGCGGTCGGCGACGAGGCGGTCGAGCAGGTCGAGGACCTCCGCCTGCACGCTCACGTCGAGCGCGGTCGTCGGCTCGTCGGCGATCAGGAGCCTCGGCTGCGCCGCGAGGGCGGTGGCGATGGCGACCCGCTGCCGTTGGCCGCCCGAGATCTCGTGCGGGAACGCGTTCGCGATCCGCGCAGGATCCGGTAGCCGCACCTCGCGCAGAGCCTCGAGCACCCGCTCCTGCACCTCCGCCTTCCCGAGCTGCTCCGATCGCCGTCGGGCGAAGCGCCGGACCGGCTCCGCCACCTGCCGACCGACGCGCATGAGCGGGTCGAGCGCGGTCAGCGGCTCCTGGAAGACGATGGCGGCCTCGCTGCCGCGGACGGAGATCCGGTCGCGCTCCGCCGAGCCGATCATCTCGGTGCCGGAGACGGTGATCGAGCCGGACGGCATGAGGCCCGAGGGCAGCAGGCCCAGGATCGCGAGCGCGGTCAGCGACTTGCCGCTGCCGGACTCGCCGATGAGTCCGAGGCGCCGGCCCGCCTCGATCTCGAAGGACAGGTCGTCGACGAGAGTCGCCCCCTCGGGTCCGGAGCCGGCCCGGACGCTCAGCCCGCGCACCGCCACGACGCTCACGAGCGCCCCCTCCTCGTCGGGTCGCCGATGTCGCGGAGACCGTCGGCCACGAGGTTGACCCCGATGACGAGTACGACCAGCAGGATGCCGGGGGCGACCGCTCCGATCGGGGCGACGAGCACGGTGCCCTGCGCCTGCTGCAGGATGCTCCCCCACGACGCGTTCGGCGGCGGACTGCCGAGACCGAGGTACGAGAGGCTGGCCTCCGCGAGAACGGCCAGTCCGAACTGCAGCGCGAGGTTGACGACGACGGTCGGCCAGATGTTGGGCAGCACGTGCTGGAGGACGAGGCCCGGCCACCGCGTGCCGGAGACCCGGGCCGCGGTGATGAAGTCGAGGGACAGCACCCGCTTGGCGAGGATGCGGGTGAGCCGGGCGACGACGGCGCTCATCGCCAGCCCGATCGCCAGGATCGCCGACCCGAGCGAGGCCCCGCTGGCCGCCACGACGAGCATCGCGACGAGCAGGGTCGGGAACGCGATCAGCACGTCGAGCAGGGCCGAGAGGCTGTCGTCGAGCCACCGCTGGGCGAACGCCGCGGCGAGGCCGAGGGCGACGCCGATCACGCCGCCGAGCAGGACCGAGCCGGCGCCGACCTCGAGCGCGATGCGCGCGCCGATCATGAGCTGCGTGAGGAGGTCGCGGCCGAGCTTGTCGGTGCCGGCCCAGTGGGCCGCGGAGGGCCGCGCCAGGCGTGCCCCGGAGATGTCGGACGGCGCGTACGGCAGCCAGAAGAACGAGACGAGCGCGGTCACCAGGATCACCCCGACCAGCACTCCCCCCACGAGGAGGGTGGCCGAGCGCCGACCGGCCGACCTCGGCCGCCGGTCAGCCCTGAGCACGGGCGTGCTCGCCGCATCGCCGCTCACGGCCGCACCGCCTCGACGGCCCCCGCTGCGCCGCGCCGGTTCCCGCTCACCGTGGCCCGGAGCCGCGGGTCGACGAGGCGCTGTGCGAGGTCGGCGAGGAAGCCGACGATCAGGACCGCGAACGTGCTGACGAACAGGATCCCCTGGATGTCGGGGTAGTCGTGCTGCGCGATCGACGTCAGGAGCATGCTGCCGAGCCCGGGCAGGGCGAAGACGCTCTCGACGACCACCGCTCCGAGGAACGTCGTCGCGAGCTCGATGCCGAGGATCGAGATCACCGGGACGGAGGCGTTCCGGAGGCCGTGCCGCCACATCGCCTCGGCGAAGCCGGCGCCGAGGGCTCTCGACGAGCGCAGGTAGTCGCTCCCGAGGACGTCGAGGACCGCGCTCCGCACGTAGCGGGTGATCGAGGCGGCCATGACGAGGGCGACCGTCAGGACCGGCAGGGCCAGCGACTGCAGGGCGGCGCCGGGGTCGGACCAGTCGTCTTGAGGGAAGCCGCCGGCGGGGAGGACCTTGAGCGTGAGCGCGAAGAACGACACGAGCAGGACGCCGATCCAGAAGACCGGCACCGCGATCCCGAGCTGCGAGACGGCGGAGAGCAGGATGCCGTACCAGCGGTCGGCCCGGTGCGCTGCGATGAAGCCGACCGGCACCGCGATGAGCACGGCGAGGACGAACGCCATCAGGGTCAGCGGCACCGTGACCACGAGTCGCGAGGCGATCTCGGGGCCGACCGCGAGGCCGGAGATGTACGAGGTCCCGAGGTCGAGCCGGGCGAGCTGCCCGAACCAGCGGAAGAACTGCACGACGAGCGGCAGGTTCTCACCCACGTGCTCGCGCGCGGCCTGGATCTGCTCCTTCGTCGCTCCGACCGACAGCAGGGCGTTCGCAGGATCGCCGGGAAGCAGACGGAGCAGGACGAACAGCACGATCGACGCCAGCACCAGGGTGATGACGAGGAACGCGAGGCGCCGCAGCAGGTAGGAGAGCATCGAGAGCGGGCGGGCCTACTTCTTCACGATGTCGTAGGCGTAGAACTGCGAGTTCAACCCGTTGACCGGGTAGCCGGACAGCTTCGACGACGCGACGACGATCTGCGGGTAGAGGTAGAGCCAGTCGGACGCCGCGTCTTCGGCTATCTGCGTGTTGACCTTCTTGAGGAGGTCGGTCTGCTCGGTGGTCGTCTGAGCCTTCTCGGCGTCGTTCACCCAGCCGGTCACCTTCGGGTTGTCGTAGCCCCAGTAGAAGTCGGGGTTGCCGTAGAAGACCACGTCGCGGTCGTTGACGTGCTCCTGCATCGTCGCCTGGAAGTCGTGCGCCTGGTAGACCTTCGAGTACCAGGTGTCGGGCGTGATGATGTTGATCTTCACCGTGATGCCGACCTTCGCGAGGTCGCTCTTGATGATCTGGGCGGCCGCGGGGTGCGGGTCGTAGTTCGGCGTGTCGAGCGTGAAGGTGAAGCCCTTCGCGTATCCGGCCTGGGCGAGCTCCTTCTTCGCCAGCGAGACGTCGTACGGGTTCACCTTCGTGAGGTTCTCGTACCAGGGGTCGGTCGGCGGCACCATCGAGCCGATCAGGGTGCCGTAGTCGCCCCAGATCGACTTCAGGAGCTTCTTGTTGTCGATGGCGGAGGTGACGGCCTTCCGCACCTCGACCTTGTCGAAGGGGGCGACCTTGTCGTTGAAGGCCAGCAGGAGCTTCGTCGTCGACTTGCCGTCGGTGACGCGGTAGGACGAGTTGCCGGTGAACTGGCTGAGCGCGTCGGGGCTCTGCTCGCTGGTCACGACGTCGACGGCGTTCGTGAGGAGGGCGTTGTTCAGCGCGGTCGCGTCGGAGTAGTAGTGGAACACGACGCCGGCGTTCTTCGCGGCGGTGCCCCAGTACTTCGAGTAGCGGGTGAGGCTGAGCGAGGAGCCGTGCTTCCAGGTGTCGAGCTCGTACGGACCGGTGCCGTCCTCGGTGGTCTTGAGGTTCTTCGCGGCGTGGTCGATGATCCACACGTAGCTGAGGTTGTAGGGCAGCGAGATCGAGCGGCTCGACAGGTGCACGACGACCGTCGACGCATCGGGCGTGTCGATGCTCTCGATGGGAGCGAGGCTCGACTTTCGGGCCGACTGCGAGTCGTCGGCGGTGACCTTCTCGATGGAGTCCTTGACGTCGGCCGACGTGAGCTTCGCGCCGGAGTGGAACGTCACGCCCGGGCGGAGGGTGAACGTGTACGTGAGGCCGTCGGACGACTTCGTGTACTTCGAGGCGAGGAGGTTCTCGACCTTGCCCTCGTCGGTCAGCCGGAAGAGCCCCTCGTAGACGTTGCCGTTGAGGGCCTCGGTGACGCCCTGCCCGCCGCCGGCCGTGTTGTCGAGGTTCTGCGGCTCGTAGACCGAGCCGATGTTGATGGTCGCGGCGGACGGCTTGCCGCCCGACTCCGACGCGCCCGAGCAGCCGGCGAGCGCCAGCGCTGCGGTGAGGGCGACGCCGACGGCGAGACCGAGTTTCTTCTTCACGGGGTGGTGCTCCTGGATCAGTGGATGCTGAAGCCGGGGCTGAGCACGAGGTCGCGCTCGCCGGCGGTGACGGGGATGCGGAATCGGTTCTGCGCGGGCGGCAGCGGGCAGTTGTACTGCTCCGAGAAGCCGCACGGCGGGACGAAGGCCTTGTTGAAGTCGAGGACGACGTGGCCCGCGTCGGTGAACCCGGCGGCGGTGCCGGTGCCGTCTGCAGCTGCGTCTTCGGCGAGGGAGGGCCGCTCGACGAACAGGAAGCGGCCGGACCCGTAGGTCGCGAGGTCGGGGTCGTCGGAGCCGTTCGTGGGGTCGCCGAAGACGAGGAGCAGGACGCCGCCGTCGTCGAAGGCGCTGAGGCGGTAGTCGACGCCGTCGCGGCTGAACGTGATGTCGCCCGGCACGACGAGGTCGCGGGACGAGCCGTTGTCGCGGATGTGCTCGAAGGGGATCGTCCGGTCGCCGGCGACCGGGGTGAACTCGGCGTCGATGACCCAGGCGGGGTCGAAGTCGAACAGCGAGATGGTCTCGAAGTGCTGGATCGCGGGCGACGCGGAATCCCACAGCCGGATGCCGTGCTCGGGCCGGCCGGTGTCGAGGTCGCTGCGTGTCAGGCGGGTGACCGTCACGGTCGACGGCTGGCCGGCGAGGGCCTCGGCGTCGCTCAGCTCGGTGCCCTCGGGCAGCCAGCGCGTCTCGATGAGCGCTAGGTCGCCCTGCGGGGCGGTGACCCGGGCGAGGCGTGCTTCGCGCCAGGCGTCGCGCGTGGCGGCGGCGTTCTCGACGGACGGGGTGGGCGTTTCTGGCATGTCTCGATGATTTCGCTAGGACGGCGCCCTGCCTAATCCGCAT
The DNA here is from genome assembly GCF_039537585.1 of Frondihabitans peucedani. Classification (NCBI taxonomy): domain Bacteria; kingdom Bacillati; phylum Actinomycetota; class Actinomycetes; order Micrococcales; family Microbacteriaceae; genus Frondihabitans; species Frondihabitans peucedani. The sequence goes on along the minus strand of NZ_BAABAU010000001.1, from coordinate 2,079,089 downwards.
TACGGACTGTGAACAGGACGCCGTCGTCGATGGGGGTGGGGAGGAGAGCCGGTCTACTCGGTGACCGACACCTCTTTCCAGAAGGCCACGTAGTTCGAGAAGTCCTTGCCGACGCGGTCGAACGCGGTCGGGTAGGGGGTGGGGTAGCTCCAGGCGCGATCCTGCAGGCCGTTCACCGAGAAGTACTGGCACTCGCCCTTCCACGGGCAGGTGTACGGGGTGTCGGTCTTCTCGAGGAGGGCGTCGTTGACGCTCGCCGGCGGGAAGTACCAGTTGCCCTCGATCTTGATCAGGTCGCTCTCGGGGGCCTCGGCCACCACGGTTCCGTCGGACAGGACTGCCTTCATGATTCCTCCACAGGTTGATCTGGAGAGGCGAACGCTACGCCGGAGCGCTCCATTCCCGCAGGATGCTCGCCCTCGTCGGGTGCTCCCGACGCTGCGTCGACGCGTCGGGCACCCCGCCTCCGAGTCGCGCAGCCGACGCGGACGCCGTGAGCAGGTGCCCGGACGCCTTCTGCAGCGCCCGCCAGGCGGCGCAGGCGACAGCCGCCTCCGGGCTCGAGAAGTCGATGCCGAGCTCGGCGAGCGCGTCGACGACGGCGCCGGCCGCGAGGTGGTCCTCGACCGTCGTGCGGAAGCCGTCGTCGTCGAGCGATCCTGCACCGACGATCGCGACGATGCACCGGTCGCCGAGCGCGTTCTGGAGCCGCAGGATCCTGCCCGCTGCATCCCCGGCCGAGACCGATGTCGCGCACAGCACCTCCGGCGCCCCGCCGTCGGCCAGCGTGGACTCGGCGCACGCCTGCGCCACGGCGGCGGCGACCTGGGCGGCCGAGGCTGCTCCGTGGCCGTCGAGCTCGTCGACCACGACGACGGCGTGCGCGTCGAGCCCGATCCTGCGCGCTCCCGCCTCGCCCCAGTCGAGTCGGACCTGATAGCGCTGTTGGTCGGGCATTCCTCCAGGGTAGGCGACCGTCCGGGTGCACACTGTCCCCATGCACGTGCAGCTGAAGCTCACCCTCGCCGCCTCGCCCGACACGGTCCGCGACGCCCTCGCGAACCCCGAGGTCATGGTGGCGGTGACCCGGCCGATCGTCGTCTACCGCTCCGAGGAGCCGGGGGGCTTCCCTCGCCGGTGGGACGACACGGCTCGTCGCGTCAGCGCGCGAATCCTCGGGGTCCTGCCGCTCGGACGCACCCACGTCGACCTCCGCTGGTACGAGGTCGGCGACGCCGTCGTGCAGGAGGACACCGGCCGCGGCATCGACGGCTCGTTCTCGATCATGCGGATCCGGCACCGGATGGCGGTGTCGAAGGCGCCGCTGTCGTCGGGCCTCCCTCGCGGCACGCTGCTGCGCGACCGCCTCGAGTTCCACGCCGGCGTCTTCACGCCGTTCCTCTGGCCGGGCCTCTGGCTGATGTGGCAGTGGCGCGGCTTCCGGATGAGGCAGCTCGCACCGACCTGGACGAAGCGCTAGCCCGCCGGGCGCGGTCTCTCGCGACACCCATTCCGGCCGCACACGCGCGTGACAACACGTGTTGCGAGCCGGACTGCGCGGTTCGAGGCCGCCGACTCCGCCGAGGACCGCAAGCGCAGCCGCCCCGAGTAGCGTGTGGCCGTGACCGCCACCAGCTCTGACAGCGCCCGGTACGCCCTCGACATCGCGTCGTGGCGCCGCACCATCCACGACACCTACCGCGCCGTGCGCGAGTCGACCGACCTCGAGGCAGCCCACGACCTGTGGCGCCGCACTCGCGACGACCTGTTCGCGAACCACCCGTCGACCCCGGTCATGGAGCAGGATCGCGCCGACTTCACCGGCCTCCCGACCCGGCCGTACGACGCCGCCTGGCGCTTCGAGGTCGCGATCGAGCCCACCGAGGAGCACCGGATGATCGTCCCGACCGGCACCGACGGCGACGTGCCGTTCGACCGGGTCGGGCTCGTCGACGTGCCCGGCGTCGGGACCCTCGACGTCTGGCGCCTCGCCTCGTACGGCGGCGGCCTGTTCGTGCCGGTCCGCGACGCGCTCGCCGGGAAGCACGGCGGCACCTACGGCGGCGGCCGGTACCTCCTCGACACGGTGAAGGGCGCCGACCTCGGCCCCGGATCGGAGCCGGGCACGATCGTCCTCGACTTCAACTTCGCCTACAACCCGAGCTGCGCCTACGACCCCGCGTGGGCCTGTCCGCTCGCTCAGCCGGGCAACACGGTCGCCGTCGAGATCCCCGTCGGAGAGCGCTACTTCGGCAGCTACTGACCCGGCGACGGCAGCCCCAACGCGCCCGGCGCCGCCGAGGGCAGCCCGGCCGTGCCCGGCACCGCCGACGGCAGCCCGGCCGTGTAGCAGGCGACGCGGGCCTCGACGATCCAGCGCGCGCCCTCGCGCGACGCCGTCAGCACGAGCTGCTGCGACCTCGGCAGGGTGGCGACGAGCCTCCCGGTCGACCCCGGGCCGTCGGGCGGGTCGGTGCGGGTGACGAGACCGTGCGCCTGCCACTCCCGCCGGATGTCGCCGCGCAGGATCCTGCGCCCGTCACCCTCGCCGGAGGCCGCCGGCACGCTCCCGCTCCACGCCACCGTCGTGCCCGCGGACTCCGGGATCTGCCGCTGGTCGTCGAACTCGGCCTCGAGCGCACCGCACCGCGCAGGATCGGGCGCAGCGACGCTGACGGTCCAGGCGCCGGCGGGTGCCACGGCGCGGACGGCGTCGCCGACGGTCGCTCGGACCGACGACCAGGGCGACGGCTGTGCAGCGCCCGGCGGCCCTGCCGACGCGCAGCCGGCCAGCAGCGGAGCGACCAGCAGCACGACGACCGCCACGGCCGGACTGATATGTGATGTACGCATTCCCCCCAGCCTAGACGAGCCCCGGGGGTCGTCGTGTAGACTTGAACCACTTGCGAGTCGACCAGATCGACTCCCTGCGTCGTAGTACGCCCCTCACATCCCCCGGTTCCACGCCTGACTGTGCTCGTCACGGATCAGCGCGTGTGTGACAGACCGGGTCGCGAAGCTCACTCTGCGGCGAAACGATCGAGCACGACTGCTCCTTCGCCACATCTCGAGTCCGGTGCGTCGTCGCCCGTCGTACTTCGACGGGGCTGCGCCCTGCGACTCGGACCGATGCCCGGAAGGCACCAGTGACTGACACTCTCACCACCCCCCTGAACGACGACACCGACGCCCAGGCCGAGGGCACCACCTTCGCCTCGCTCGGCGTCCCGGCACCAATCGTCAAGGCCCTCGCGGCCGACGGCAAAGACACCGCGTTCCCGATCCAGATCGACACCCTCCCCGACACCCTCGCCGGCCGCGACGTCCTCGGACGCGGCAAGACCGGCTCCGGCAAGACCCTCGCGTTCTCGATCCCGATGGCTGCCCGCCTCGGCGGCAAGCTCGCCGGCGGCAAGCGCCGCCCGGGCCGTCCGCTCGGCCTCGTGCTCGCCCCGACCCGCGAGCTGGCCACCCAGATCGACGCCGTCCTGGCGCCGATGGCCGCGGCCTACGGCATGAACACCACCACGATCTTCGGCGGCGTCTCGCAGAACCGCCAGGTCCAGGCCCTCAAGCAGGGCGTCGACATCATCGTCGCCTGCCCCGGCCGCCTGGAAGACCTCATGAAGCAGGGCTTCGTGAAGCTCGACGCGATCGAGATCACCGTGCTCGACGAGGCCGACCACATGGCCGACCTGGGCTTCCTGCCCGGCGTCACGCGCATCCTGAAGTCCACCCCGGAGAACGGCCAGCGCCTGCTGTTCAGCGCGACCCTCGACAACGGGGTCGACAAGCTGGTGCGCCAGTTCCTGCACAACGAGGTCCTGCACTCGGTCGACGAGGCCAACTCCCCCGTCGCCAAGATGACCCACCACGTCTTCGAGACCGAGTCGGTCGACTCGAAGAAGGCGCTCATCGAGAAGCTGGCGTCCGGCAAGGGCCGCCGCATCCTGTTCATGCGCACCAAGCACCACGCGAAGAAGCTCGCCAAGCAGCTGACCGAGTCGGGCATCCCGTCGGTCGACCTGCACGGCAACCTCTCGCAGCCCCAGCGCGACCGCAACCTCGCCGCCTTCCAAGACGGCACGGCCCGCGTCCTCGTCGCCACCGACGTCGCCGCCCGAGGCGTGCACGTCGACGACATCGAGCTCGTCATCCACGTCGACCCGCCGACCGAGCACAAGGCCTACCTGCACCGCTCCGGCCGCACCGCCCGTGCCGGCGCCGAGGGCGACGTGGTCACCCTCGTCATCCCGAGCCAGCGTCGCGACGTCGCTCAGATGATGAAGAAGGCCGGCATCTCCGCCACCGTCACGGCTGTGAAGCCCGACTCCCGCGAGGTGAACGCCCTCGTCGGCGAGGTCGCCGCGTACGTGAAGCCCGCTCCGAAGTCGGAGCGCGCCGAGCAGCACCAGGGCGGCGGCCGCTCGCAGGGCGCCAACGCCCAGCGCAAGCGCGCCGCTCGTCAGACCGCCGACGGCTCGCCGATCGCCCGCAAGGACCGCTCGGGCCGTCCCCCCGTCGCGTCGGCTCCCGCCGGCGAGGGCAGGGGCGCAGGATCGGCCGGGCGCGGCCAGCGTGCAGGCGCCGGTGCCGGTCGCGGCGGAGCCTCCGCAGGGCGCGGCCGTGGCGGCCGCCAGGGCGCTCCCCGCTCCGGCAGCGAGACCTTCTACTCCACCGAGTCGGGCCGCTCGGCCGCTCCGGTCCGCGACGACCGTCCCGTCCGTGACGACCGTCCGGCTCGCGACAACAACCGCTCGGGTGTGCGCAACGACCAGGCGGCCTTCGCCGCCGAGCAGGGCGAGCGTCGTCAGGGTGGCTCGCGCCGCGCCTCCTCCGCCGGCGGTCGCCCGTCGTCGCTGAAGGTCGGCAGCCTCGTCCGCGGCTCCGCCCCCAAGGCCGGCGGTCGCGGCCGCTAGGTCGCACAGCCCCTCGAAGGCCCCCGGGTTCTGCACCGTTCCGCTCCGGCGGGGCGGGCGCCGAACCCGGGGGCCTTCGCCGTCCCCGGCCGATCCGGTGTCAACCCCCGACGCGCGAGCGCTGAGGAGTGTTGGCTGGAGTGCGACGAAGGGACTCTCCATGGCCGACCGCCAGTTCATCCTCGAGTCGGGGCGCCGCCTCGGTCTCTCCGCCTTCGGCGATCCTGTCGCCCGTCGCCTGGTGGTGCTCTGCCACCCCACGCCCGGAGCAGGCGGCTTCGACCCCGACCCCCTGGTGACCGGGCCCTGGGGCGTCCACCTGCTGCAGCTCGACCGCCCCGGCTACGGCGTCTCGTCGGAGCTGGGCGAGCAGGACGACGTCTCCGTCGAGGCCCGCGCCGACGATCTCGCCGAGTACATCACCCGCTCGGAGAGCACCGCGAAAGAGACGCAGCGCGTCGACTTCGGCGCCGTCGGCGTGGTCGGCTGGGGCACCGGCGGGTCCGTCGCGCTGTCGCTGGCCGCGCGTCATCCTGACCTGGTCGACCGGGTCACCGTCGTCGGGACCTCCGCACCGCGCCGCCGCAAGCCCGTCGACCCCGACTCCTACGCGGCCGAGTTCTGGGACATCGGCCGCGCCCGCACCGTCGACGACGCGGTCCAGGCGCTCGACGCCCTGTCGGTCGACGACCTCGCGGCGCTCGGCATCGCCACCGACGATCCTGCGCTGACCTCCGGCACCGAGATCGAGCAGGCAGGGCTCCGCACCCGGATCGCGCGCATGCTCGAGGAGGCGTCCCTCCACGGCAACCTCGGGATCGCCACCGACCTGCTCGCGCTCCGCGACCACGGCTGGGCGGACGATCTCGGCAGGATCACCGCGTCGGTCCAGCTCGTCTACGGCGCCGACGACCCGGTCGCCGAAGTCAGCGACGGCCACTGGTTCGCCAAGCGCATCCCCGACTCCCGCGTGATCCGCGTGGAGAACGCCGGTCGGCTCGCGATCGCGGCCGAGTGGGGCAGGATCCTGGAGCACGTCGCCCCCGATCACGGCGGCATCGGCGAGGCGGAGAACACGCACTCCGACCAGCAGCGCGAGGGCCAGGTCGACTCGCACCGGAGCTGATCCGCAGCTGGTGCGTCTCAGGACTCCGGCAGGTCCAGGCGGGACCCACGCTGGTCTCGCTGGCGGGGCGCCGGCTGTTCCGCGACGGGGCACGAGGGATCGTGGCAGGCTGCGGGGATGACCGACTCCCCCGTCTCGCGAGCGACGCTTCTGGACCAGGACCTCGGGCTGGAGACCAGCGTGTCTCACGTCGAGGTCCGCCGCATCACCATCGCGGCCGGAACCAGCGGAGGAGCTCATACGCACAACGGTCCGGTCTTCGGCACCATCGAGAGCGGCTCGGTCGTCTTCCAGACAGGCATGCAGCCCGAAGTGGTCCTGAGAGCGGGCGACGTCTTCTACGAGCCCGCCGGGGTCGTCGTCTCGAAGTTCGACACGACGGACGAGCCCGTGGTGTTCCTGGGCTACTTCCTCCTCGGCGACGGCGTGACGCCAGAGATCGAGTTCACTGCCTCCGACGCCGGGTAGCGACCTGTCAGTCGATCGGGCCGGCTGCTTCCGCACCGCGGATCACGGTGACCAGCAGCGCGTTCAGCTGAGCGCTCTGCGACGCGTCCAGTCCGAGGGCGCTGAGGTCGTTCGTCGCCAGGGCCACGGCCTGCGCAGTGTCCAGCGCAGCCTGGCCGGCCGGGGTGATGGCTGCCGGGTTCTTCCGGCCGCGGACGCGGACGCCCACCCTCTGGATGAGGCCGCGTCGCTCCATTCCGTCGAGCACGTCGGACATGGTCTGGGGGCGGACGAAGACGGCCCGCGCGATCTCTGCCGATGTCAGGTGCGCGCCGTCGGCCAGGCAGGAGAGCACGCCGAACTGCACCAGGCTCATGTCGAGCTCGGCCATGCCCGCGGTGATCTGGGAGCCGATGATGCGTGCGACCTTCACCGCGTTCCAGCCGAGGACCGAGTCGAGACCGGTCGTTCCGTCGTCGTCCACAGTGGTCTCCTCCTCGGCAGACGCTAAAAGCAGGTTCCTGCTTTTAACGGTAAGGTGCAGGAACCTGCTTCTGCAGGTCCTCTCCGGAGTGTGCACCATTCACCCGCGCATCGTCGAATCGACAGGAAAGACACCATGACCGCATCCTCCTATCCCGACAACCGAGGACGATGGGGCGCCGACGACGAACTCGGCACCCTGAACCTGATCGACGACGCCGCGAGGGCGCGCGCCGCCGAGGAGGTCCGCGTCGGCAGGAGCGTGTCGCTGGCGCTGCCCGTGGAGCCGGCGTCGATGCTCGGGGGGCCGTTCGCCCCGCCGTCCCCGCCGTCGCCCCCGGTGCAGCAGGCACTGCTCTACACCGGCACACCGCCCATGGGAATGTCGGAGGTGCTCGTGGTGACGCCGCACCACCCGGCACTGACGCACATCGACGCGGTCGCCCACATGCCCATCGACGGCACGGTCTACCCCGGACGCTCGCTCACGGACGCGGTCACGTCCGGAGGGGTGCCGCACGGCTCGACGACCGCGTTCGCTGCGGGCATCGTCACACGCGGCATCCTGCTCGACCTGGCGCCCGGAGACCGTCTGCGGTCCGCGCATCCGATCACCTCAGCAGACCTCGCCGCGGCAGCGGAGCGCTCCGGGGTCGAGGTCCTGCCCGGCGACGCCGTGGTCGTGCGGAGCGGCTGGGGGTTCAGCTGGGATGCCGAGGCCCAGGCCCCGGGCATGACCGTCGACGCGGTGTCGTGGATGCACGACCGGGGCGTCTCCCTCTACGGCGGCGACGTCAGCGACTCCTTCCCACCGAGCGATCCTGCGATGCCCATGCCGATGCACATGGTGGGTCTGGCACGCCTCGGCATGCCCCTCATCGACAGTGTCGCGACGGAGGAGCTCGCCGAGACCTGCGCGGAGCTGGGTCGACACGCCTTCCTGCTCAGCGTCGCACCGCCCCGCCTGCACGGCCTCACCGGCGTCCCGGTCAACCCGCAGGCGATCTTCTGATCCGACGCCGCCGGGCGAGCGCAGCCGGTCAGGCCCCGGAGCCGCCTCTCGCCAGGCGCGGGAAGAGCTTCTCGGCGGCGGAGCGGTTCACCTCGCCCAGCCTCTCGGATCCTGCGCCGTCGTAGGTGTCGAGGAACTGGTCGAAGCGGGCGCTCCACTCCGGGTCCGCGTAGGGGTAGTCGCTGCCGTAGAGGACGTGGCCCGGCTCCGCGAACGCGAGGAGCGCCGGGAGCGAGGCCGGTGTGGCGGACAGGGCGGTGTCGAAGTAGAACCTGCGGAGGCCGGCCTGGATGCTCTCCGGGGTGGTGCCGGGATTGAACATCGCCGCGGCGCTGAATCGTTCTGCGGCGTAGGGCAGGAAGCCGCCGGCGTGCGAGAGGATCACGCGCAGCTCGGGATGCCGGTCGAACACCCCGTGGGCGACGAGGTCCACGGCGGTGCGCGTGGTGTCGAACGGGAAGTCGACCAGGGCAGTGGGCAGTCCGGGCAGCTGCGGCATGCGGGGCGCGGTGGGATGCACGAAGACGACGGCCGAGCGCGCGGCGAGCTCCGTCCACAGCGGCTCGTAGGCAGGATCGCCGAGGTAGCGTCCGTTCGCGTTCGACAGCAGGAGCACCCCGTCGGCGTGGAGCTCGTCGAGGGCCCGCACGGCCTCGGCGACGGCGCCGTCGAAGTCCGGGAGCGGCAGCACGGCGAAGTGCCCGAACCGGTCGGGGTGCGCCCGGACCAGCTCGGCCTGATAGTCGTTCAGCTCGCGGGCGAGGGCGCGGGCCGCGGCGTCGTCTCCGAAGTGGACGCCCGGAGCGCTGATCGACAGGATCCCGGTCTCGATGCCGGCCTCGTCCATCATCGCGATCGCCCCTCGGGGGTCCCACTTCGGCATGAGCCAGCCCCCGATGGCCCGGGGCCCCTGGCGCGGCGCGGTCCCGCCGCCGGTGTCCCACGGGTTCCACTGCGCGGACCCGCCTTCGACCGCCTGCGCACCGGCCCCGGTGCTGGTCCTCATCGCCCGATCCCCTGCCGCTGCCAGCGCCTCGAAGTAGCGGGGCGGGAGAAGGTGCTGGTGGACATCGATTCTGCCTGGCATGGTTCTGACCTCCTGGTCTGTCACGAGTGCTGTCTGGTGGGTTGGAGAACGCCTGCGCCCCGGGCTCGAGCGGCGGCCTCTCGTCGGCTGCGGAGGAGCATCGCGATCAGGGTGAGCAGGATGCCGGCCGCAGCCCAGACCGCCAGCCGGATGACCGGCGCCGCGATCGCCGCACCGTCGAAGTACTGCACCGAGCGCAGGAGGTCGAGGGCGTCTCCCTGCGGGAACACGTAGTACAGGGCCTGGAAGAAGTCGTTGAGGAGATGGACGCCGAGCGGGCCGCCCGACGAGGTGTTGCCGAGGATCACCAGGGCGAGCGTGGTGACGAGGGCGGCGATGGTCCCTCCGAGCGCCGCCACGCCGGTGACAGCTCCCCCGATGGCGACTCCGGTCAACCAGAGGACCGCGAACACGGCCCCCGGGTCGACGGTCACCGCACCGAGGGCCGCGTCGATCCACAGGGTGATCAACCCGGCGAGCGCTCCGGCGTAGACGACGAGGACGATGCTGCGCTCGACGAACCTCGACGAGGTGTCGACGGTTCCGAGGATCCTGCCGAAGACCGTGGCACCGAGCGCCGCGCCGAGTCCGGCGAACAGGATGGCGTAGAACTCGATGGATCCTGCCGGGTCCTTCTCCGGGAGAGGTGCGAGGTCGGTCGCGGTGCTCGTGGTCTTCAGCCGCTGGGCGATGGAGTCGCCGATGCCGGAGACCGCCTGAGCGAGCCCGCGTCCTCCGCCGCTCGCGATGTACGTGGTGACGGCGGCGTCCTTCCCGGGAGCGGGGAGGACGACGGCGCCGTCCACCTCCCGGTCGAGCACCGCCGCTCGCGCCTTGGCCTCGGACGACACGACCGTGAGGTCGAGCGACCCCTGCTGCTCCAGGGCCACGATCGACTCCGCATCGCCGGTGACGGCGAGGTGCACGCCGTTGGGCGTCGGGTTCCCGAAGGCGCTCGAGTAGCTCGTGAGCATCGCCATGGCGAACAGCAGGATCGCGACACCGCCCAGGATCAGGTTCCGGTAGCGGTGCTGGGATCCCGGCCCCTCGGACGTCAGCGCCCCGCCTGCCACCGCCGCCTCGAACTCCGGGTGCTGCGGAGGGTCTTCCCGTCGGGGTGCCGATTCGGTCACGTGCGTCATCATGTCCTTTACACTTGTCTAGTAGTTGACGACTGTACAACAAGGACGCGGCTCTGGCAAGATGGACCCATGTCGCAGGGAATGAGCACGGCGCCACCCGCAGGACCCCGGGTGGATCCGCGAGTCACCCGGACCCGCGCAGCCCTGATCCGGGCGCTGACGGCCCTCGTGTCCGAGTCGCCGAAGGGCGAGGCGATCTCGATGAGCGCCGTCGCGCAGCGGTCGGGCCTGAGTCGGCAGGCGCTGCACAACCACTACGGCAACGTGGGCGACCTCGCGACGGACGTCTGGATCAGCCGACTCCTCGAGGGGCGACTGCCGCTCGAGGAGAGTGCCGCGAATCTCGGCCAGGCGCTCACGGACGCCGTCCGGGAGCGCGGGATCGAGCCGCTGCTCGCCGCCGGGCGTGCGGACCGCGAGTTCTTCGACAAGCTCCGGGCCATCCCGCGCGGCGAGCGCGTCGCCGAGGTCCTCGCGGCGGCGGTCACCACCTGGCTGAGCGAGCCGGACCGCGATCCCGCCCGGCCCGGGATCGCTCTCACCGGCGACGCCCGGACCTTCACGATCGGCGGCATGGTGGCGCTCGTCTCCACCTGGCAGATGGCCGAATCCCCGCCCAGCACCGCGCAGCAGGTCGCCGCGCTCCGGATGTTCGCCGTGGCTGCCGCCGCCGCAGCGGCCCCGACCGAAGCCTGAAGCCCCGGACGGGGACCGCGTCAGGCGTCGTAGGCGACGTAGTGCAGCTCGGCGTCCTTCCGCTCCTCGTAGAGCTTCACGTACGACTGCGCGATGACAGCGGGCTCGGCATCCGGTCGGCCGCCGCCGATGAGGGCGGTGATCGCGACGAAGGCGACGTAGACCCCAGTGTCGGCCAGGGCGGCGTTGAGGTTGAGCGTCCAGTTCCGGAGACCGGCCGCGGCGATGTTCACGTTCCCGCGAACCGGCGTCTGGGACAGCGAGCCGCCGCCCGTGGTCACGAGGACGGTTCCGGCGTCGGCCGCGATCATGTCCGGCAGCACGGCTCCGATGGCGCCGAGGGCACCGCCCAGGTAGAAGTCGATCTGCGGCTGGAGGTTCTCCATCGTCACGTCCAGGGCGTCGACCGACTCCAGGGTGCGGTCCGCCGGTGAGAACTCGAGGACGTCGATCGGGCCGAGCGCGTCTCGGATCGACCCGAGCGCGATCCTGATCGTCTCGGGCCGGCTGACGTCCGCGGTGAAGCCGCGCGCATGGATGCCCTCGCTGCCGAGGACCTCGGCGAGGGCGTCGAGCTTGGACTGGTCGCGGGCGACGAGGGCGACGTCGAAGCCCTTCTGCCCGAAGGCGCGAGCGATCTCGAGGCCGAGGCCCGGGCCTGCTCCGATGATGGTGATCAGGGGCATGATGCGTCCTTCCGCGGCCTACCGCGGGGCCTGGTGCGTTCTGGGGCGGTAAGTTGAGGTATTCCTCAGGTGCGCTCAGCATATGTTGAGGCTGCCCTCAATTTCTACTGGAGTCGCTGTGAGCACCACGCCCGGCCTGCGTCGAGACGCTCAGGCGAACCTCGACAAGCTCCGGGCGGCCGCTGTGACGGTGTTCTCGCGGCGGGGGCTGTCAGCCCCGCTGGAGGACATCGCGCGCGAGGCGGGCGTCAGCATCGGGACGCTCTACAACCGCGTGGGCTCCCGGGAGGAGCTCATCGACGCCGTCGTCCCGGACATCGCCGGCGCGAAGCTCCGGACGCTCCGGGAACGGACGCTGGCCCAGGAGTCCCCCCGGGCACAGCTAGAGACGTTCATCGCCGAGATGATCGACCTGCAGCTCAGCGATCCGGCCATGAACGACGCGATGCTGCGGCGCTACCCCGAGGCCGTCCTCCTCATCAACGCCTGCGAGCGCTCGATGGCGCTCGGGGCGGAACTCGTCGAGAACGCCCACGACGCCGGAGTGCTCTCGAGGGACTTCACCCCCGACGACCTCCTGACCGTGCTCTGGCTGGCTGCCCTGGCCAGTCACGATCCTGCCGCTCCGGACGGCTGGCGCCGCGTCGTCGAGCGCAGCGTCTCCGCTGCGTGGATCGCGGGGGCCTGACGCCGCACGGCCTCTCAGTCGAGCGCGCGCAGACTCGGGTGGTCGGCGAGGCCCTGGAGCCCGTGTGTCGCGAAGATCGTCATGACCGCCAGGATCGGAGCGTCCGCGCCGCTCAGACGCAGCGGCGGGATGCTCGCGAACCCGCAGACCAGGGTGCGCGCGGCGACCTCGGGATAGACCGCGTTCATCGCGGAGTAGTGGTAGCTCAGCCACTGGCCGCCGAGCAGGCACACGAGCCGGTGATTGGTGACGACGACGCGGGTCGGCTGGCGGTCGCGCCACTGCGTCGCCGCCTGCTGCTCCGCGGCGCGGCGCCGCTGCGCGTTGGCCAGGCCGGTGACCGCGAGGCCGGCGAGGAGGAACGCGGGGCTGCCGAGGAGGAGCCCGCCCGCCCGCTGGTACGTGGCATCCTGCCCGTAGTAGCGGTCGTAGACCGCCGGCACGTCGTAGAAGAAGACCTCGCCCTCCTCGGGCACGACCTCCCAGAGGCCGATCGTCTCGGGGACCTGCCTCGCGAGCAGGGCCCTGCGGAGACGCCGCGCCTCCGACCAGGCCGGGTCCGCAGGATCGAGGGAGGCACCGGTATCGGGGGCGGGCGCCGGGACCACGGCTGCCGAGGGAGCTGCCCGATCCTGCGCGGTCTCTGCCTGTTCCGGCTCTGCCTGTGGGCGCTCGGGCCGCGACGGTGCGGCCTGCGGAGCGGGAGGCTGAGCGGGCGCCTGCTGCTTCGTGCCCCGCGAGGCCCGCGCGACCCGGCTCAGGACGAGACCGACGACCACGACGGCGCCGATCGAGAGGATGATCACCCCTCCATCCTCTCGCACCGGGCGGATGCGGGCACCGGTGAATCACTCCGACGCGGACGCGAGCACACTGGAGGCATCCACTTCGAACGAAAGAAGCTGCATCCATGTCAGCGTTGACTGTCCTGTTCATCGGCGGTACCGGAATCATCAGCTCGGCCGCCGCGGTGCGCGCCGTGGAGCGCGGGCACCGCGTCACCCTCCTCAACCGCGGCTCGTCGGCCACGCGTCCCGTCCCGGAGGGCGTCGAGGTGCTGACCGGCGACGTGTCCGATCCTGCGACCGTGCGCGCCGCCATCGGCGACCGCTCGTTCGACGTCGTCGTCGACTTCGTCGCGTTCACGCCCGAGCAGGTGCAGGCCGACATCGACACCTTCACGGGACGCTGCGGGCAGTACGTCTTCATCAGCTCCGCGTCGGCGTACCAGAAGCCCGTCGGCGCCCTGCCGATCCGGGAGTCGTCGCCGCTCCGCAACCCGTTCTGGCAGTACTCGCGCGACAAGATCGCCTGCGAGGACCTCCTCGTGGGCGCGTACCGCGAGACCGGCTTCCCGGCGACGATCATCCGTCCGTCGCACACCTACGACCGCACGTCGATCCCGATCACGGGCGGCTGGACCGCCGTCGACCGCTTCCGCCGAGGCCTCGAGGTCGTCGTGCCCGGCGACGGCACCTCGCTCTGGACCCTCACCCACCACGCCGACTTCGCCCGCGCGTTCGTCGGTCTGCTGGGTCTCCCCGCCGCCGTCGGCGACGTCTTCCACATCACCTCCGACGAGGCCCTGCCGTGGAACGAGATCTACACGACCCTGGCCCGTGCCGCCGGCGTCGACGACCCGAAGCTCGTGCATGTCGCCAGCGAGAGCGTCGCCGTGGTCGAGCCCGAGTGGGGCCCCGGCCTCCTCGGCGACAAGGCGCACTCCGTCGTGTTCGACAACAGCAAGGTCAAGGCGTTCGTGCCCGGCTGGGTCGCGACGACGCCGTGGGCGGTCGGCGCGCGCGAGATCGTCGAGTGGTTCGACGGCGACGAGTCGCGCCGCGCGATCGACGAGTCGGCGGATGCCGCGTTCGAGCGGCTGCTGGCGGGGGCGAAGGCCTTCCGGGCCTAGACCGTCAGTCCCGCGAGCGCGTCAGCGCGGCCTCGAGCAGCTCGAAGTCGATCTTCACGTGCTCGCGGGCGATGCCGGCGGCCTCGTCGGCACTGCCGCGGGTGATCGCGTCGACGAGCGCCTCGTGCTCGCCGAGGGCGCGCCGCTCCATCGCGGCCATGCCGGTCGGCTCCCCCCAGAGGTGCGCGGGAGCGGTCATGCTGATGCGCGACTCGAGCTCGAACAGGACGTCGCGCAGGATCGTGTTCCGCGCGGCCTGGATGATCGACACGTGCAGGAGCGAGTCGGCCTCCTGCTTGGCGAGGCCCGACTCGGCGTCGCGGAAGGCGGCGAGGCGGTCGCCCAGGGCGTCGATGTCGTCGGCGGTCCGGTTCTCGGCGGCGGCGCGGGCGAGGGTGCCGTGGAGGCGGCTGATGGCGTCGCAGGTCTCCTGGAGCGCCTCCCACCTGGCGGTGAGGGTCCGCTGGACGGCGTCGGCCGATGAGACGGGCCACTGGGCGGTGACGAACGACCCGCCGCCTCGGCCCCGCTGCGTCTCGAGGAGGCCGCGCTCGACGAGTCGGGCGAGGGCGGCGCGGACGGTCATGCGTCCGGCGCCGAGCGAGGCGGCGAGGTCGCGCTCGGCGGGCAGCCGGGAGCCGGGGAGGTACTCCCCGATCGCGATCGCGGTCACCAGGCGGTCAGTGAGGTCGTCGACCCGCGAGCTCGTCGCCACGGGCCGTCCGAGGGCTCCGGAGACGGGGCGCGACGAGGTCGTCTCGGCCGTGCCGTGGGTCTCGGTCGACATCCGCCTGCCTCTCGTCGTGTTACACCCACGTTAAGTCACGAAGAAAGGTCTTGTCGCGAGACCTTTGGGTGGTCCACACTCTCGCCATGTCGAAAGTCACCGAGCACCTGGTCCCCTTCGAAGGCGGAGAGACCTGGGTGCGAGTCACGCACCCCGCCGATTCAGCCCCTGGCGCGCTCCCCCTCGTCGTCCTGCACGGCGGTCCTGGGATGGCGCACGACTACGTCCAGAACCTGGCCGCTCTCGCCGACGAGACCGGCCGCACCGTCGTCCACTACGACCAGTTCGGCTGCGGCCGCAGCACCCACCGCCCCGAGGCGCCGCCCGACTACTGGACGCCGGAGCTCTTCGTCCGCGAGTACGAGACCGTGCTCGAGTTCTTCGGCCTGGCCGACCACCACGTCCTCGGCCAGTCCTGGGGCGGCATGCTCGGCGCCGAGATCGCCGTCCGACGGCCTGCGTCGCTCCGGTCGCTCGCGATCTGCAACTCCCCCGCGTCGATGCAGCTCTGGGTCGAGGGGGCGGCCGAGCTCCGCGCCGCCCTGTCTCCGGAGACGCAGGATGCTCTCGACCGCCACGAGGCGGACGGCACCACGAGCGACCCCGAGTACCTGGCCGCGACCGCCGTCTTCTACGAGCGTCACGTCTGCCGGGTCGTGCCGATGCCGCAGGACTTCGTCGACAGCGAGGCCCAGATGGAGGCCGAGCCGACGATCTACCACACGATGAACGGCCCGAACGAGTTCCACATCATCGGCACCATGCGCGACTGGACCATCGTCGACCGTCTCGACGCCGTCGAGGCCCCCACGCTCGTCGTCGCCGGCGAGTTCGACGAGGCGACGCCCGCCACCTGGCAGCCGTTCGTCGACCGCATCCCCGACGTCTCCTCCCACGTCTTCCCCGGCGCGAGCCACTGCACCCACCTCGAGCAGCCCGAGACGTTCCGCTCGGTCGTCTCCCGCTTCCTCGCTGCTCACGACGACGTCTGACGAGACCCGTCGCCCGTCGCCTCCCCAGCAGGCACCCGACGCGACCCGTCGCCGCTGCCACCCCTCCCCTCCCCTCCTGTCATCCCTCCTCCCCGAAGGACATCCCCGTGACGATCCGGCACCAACCCCCCACCACCTCCTCCCCCGACTCCGCCGAGCTCTCCAACCAGGAGCAGCTCGAGCAGTTCGGCTATAAGCAGGAGCTGAAGCGCTCCGTCTCGACGGCCGACCTGCTCGTCTACGGCCTCATCTTCATGGTGCCGATCGCCCCGTGGGCGATCTTCGGCACCGTCTACAACTCGTCGAAGGGCATGGTCCCGCTCGTCTACATCGTCGGTCTCGTGGCGATGATCTTCACGGCGCTCGCGTACGCGCAGATGGCGAAGTCGATCCCCCTCGCAGGATCGGTCTTCTCCTACGTCGGGCGCGGGATCCACCCGATCGCGGGCTTCTTCGCGGGCTGGGCGATCCTGCTCGACTATCTGCTCGTGCCGACTCTCCTCTACGTCTTCGCGGCGGAGTCGATGATCGGCATCTTCCCGGGCACGGCCCGCTGGATGTGGGCGCTCATCTTCGTGGCGATCAACACCGTGGTGAACCTGCTCGGCGTGACGTCGCTCAAGCTGATGAACCGCGTGTTCCTCGCGATCGAGGTCGTCTTCATCGTGATCTTCGTGATCATCGCGGTCGTCGCGCTCAACAACGGCACGATCCCGGGCGCCGAGTTCACCACCGCTCCGGTGTGGGACTCGAGCAAGGTCACCGGGCCGCTGATCGCCGGAGCGCTGTCGATCGCGGTCCTGAGCTTCCTCGGCTTCGACGGCATCTCGACGATGGCCGAGGAGTCGACGGGCAAGCGCGGCGGGGCCGGCAAGGCCATGATCATCGCCCTGTTCATCGTCGCGTTCTGCTTCGTGCTCCAGACCTGGCTCGCCTCGGCCCTCGCGGCCGGACGCGACTCGTTCCCCGACTCGCAGGCCGGCAACGCGTTCTTCGACCTGGTGCAGGCCGCCTCCTCGAGCGGGTGGGCCACCGCGTTCTTCGTGGTCAACGTGCTCGCCGTCGGCATCGCGAACGCCATGGCCGCCCAGGCGGCGACCTCGCGCCTGCTCTACTCGATGAGCCGCGACCGTCAGCTGCCGCACTTCCTGTCGAGGATCAACTCGCGGAAGGTGCCGCAGTCGGCGATCCTCGTGGTGTCGGTCCTCTCGGCGATCCTGGTTCTCTTCTTCGTCGGCCAGATCGACGTCATCTCGTCGCTGGTGAACTTCGGCGCCCTGTTCGGCTTCATGCTGCTGCACGTCTCGGTGATCGTGCACTACATCGTCAAGAAGAAGTCGAGGAACTACCTGCTGCACCTCGTCGTGCCCGTCGTCGGCTTCCTGATCATCGGCTACGTCCTGCTGAACGCGGCGATCGAGGCGAAGATCGGCGGACTCATCTGGCTCGGCATCGGGGCTCTCGTCTTCCTGTACTACAAGCTCACGGGGCGCAAGACGGTCGTAGGGTCGGAAGCGTGACAGACACCTCCCTCTCCGCAGGCCTCGACCACTTCCTCGACAAGTCGCTCGGGCGCCCCGGCTTCACCGCCGACGTCGAACCCGTGATCAGGATCACGCCGGGCACCGGCGAGCGCATCGGCTTCGAGACCAGCGACGCGGTCTACGCCGAGCTCCACGACCACCACGACATGGCGAAGCTCCAGGCCCAGATCAACCCGGTCACGGGCCCGGTCTACGTCGAGGGCGCGAAGCCGGGCGACGCGCTCGCGGTCACGGTGCACGAGATCCGGCTCAAGGACTACGGCTGGTCCGTGAGTCTCCCCGGATCGGGCGCGCTCCAGCACGTGATGGGCGACGAGCTCTTCACGCGGCAGGTGCCCATCGACGAGGCCGGCGTGCACGTCACCGACCGGCACGTGTTCGCGGCGCTGCCGATGATCGGCTGCATGGGCACGGCGCCCGCGGCGGGCACGAACTCGACGATCATGCCGGCGTACGCCGAGGGCGGCAACATGGATGTCACCGAGAACCGGATCGGCTCCACCGTCTACCTGCCGGTGATGGTCGAGGGGGCGTACCTCTCGATCGGCGACATCCACGCGATCATGGCGGAGGGCGAGTCGTCGTTCGTCGCCATCGAGGCGGAGGGGGTCGCGGTCGTCTCGGTCGACCTCGTTCCCGGTCTGACGCTCCGCGCCCCGCGTATCGAGACCGACGACGAATGGATCTTCGTCGGGCTCGGCTCGCCGGTGCAGGAGAGCATCCGGCGCGGGTACGAGGACGCCTTCGCCTTCCTGGTCGACGACCACGGCTGGTCGAAGGGCGACGCGTACGCGGTCCTGAGCGCGGTCGGGCACTCACGCCTGGGCGGGCCGACAGGATCGGGTGACCCCGATCCCCTGCACCCGTTCGACGCGGTCGGCGCGGTGACGCTGCACCGCGTGCCGAAGTCGGTGCTCTGACCGCGGGACGACTGCCAGCACCTTCGGAGAGTGCTGCGCGTTAGGTTAGCCTAAGCTTGGCAAGGCAACCCTTACCGCAGCGCTCTACCGAAAGGCACCCGTGTTCCGTCGTCCCCTCCGCCGCGCAGCCGCTCTCGCGGTCGCGGCAGGACTGGCCCTCTCCCTGGCCGCCTGCAGCACCTCCGGCACCCCGTCCTCGTCCTCCTCCGACGGCGCGAAGTCGTCCTCCGACTCGGCGGCCTACCCGGTCACGATCAAGTCGGCGCTCGGATCGGCGACGATCACGTCGAAGCCGAAGCGCGTGGTGACGATCGGCTGGGGCTCCGCCGACACGGTGGTCGCCCTCGGCACCACCCCGGTGGGCATCGAGGAGGTCACCTGGGGCGGCGACAGCCACAAGGACTACCCGTGGGTGACCAAGGCCATCCAGAAGCGCGGCGACGCACTGCCGAAGACCTTCGCGGTCTATCCCGACATCGACATGACGGCCCTCGCCGAGCTGAACCCCGACGTCATCGTGGCTCCCCAGTCGGGCATCACGGCGGCCCAGTACAAGACGCTGAGCGCCCTCGCACCGACCGTGGCCTACCCCGGCACCGCCTGGGGCACCCCGTGGGACACCCAGATCGAGACGATCGGCAAGGTGCTCGGCGAGAGCGCGAAGGCCACGACCCTGGTCGGCGACATGAAGGCGAAGCTGGCGAAGACGGCCGCCGCCAACCCCGAGTTCAAGGGTCTGACCTTCAGCTACGTCTACACAGCCGAACCCGGCTCGCTGTCGATCTACCAGAAGGGCGACCCGCGGGTCGACATCATCACCGGCCTCGGCCTGAAAGAAGACCCGACCCTCGCGGCCCTGCCGAAGTCCACCGGCACCTTCGTCTCGACCATCGGGCTCGAGAAGGCCGACCTCCTGAAGAACACCGACGTGGTCTTCACCTGGTTCAACGACGAGGCGAACCAGAAGCAGATCGAGAAGCAGAAGCTGTTCTCGTCCATCCCCGCGGTCGAGCGCGGCTCGTACGTGCCGAACGCGAACCAGCAGCTCGCCATGGCCTCGACCGTCATCACGCCGCTCAGCCTCCCGTACGCGCTCGACCGCTACGTGGGCATGATCAAGAAGGCCGCGGCCAACGTCGGCTAGACCGCGGTGAGGGGCGACGGCGTCGCGGACACCCGAACGGGTTCTCCCCGGAGTGGGGCTCTCTGGCCCGGACACGCCGACCTAGACTCGGGCTCATGACGACCAGCCAGGAGCCGGGTCGCTCCAGGGGCGGGCGGCAGGACGAGATCGACGACGCCGCCAAGAGGATCGCGTTCACGTCGGGCCTCTCGGGGATCACGCTCCGGCGCCTCTCCGCGACCGTGGGCGTCGAGCCCGGCGTCATCGCTCAGCACGAGCCGTCGATCACGTCGCTCGTCGCCCGGATCTTCGAGGAGCTCGCGAACGACGAGCGCGAGCAGACAGCCCGGGAGATCGCCGTGCCCGGCACGCCGCTGGAGGCCATGAGGGTGCTCGTCGAGAGCCTCCTCGACACGAGCCACGACGGCTTCAACTCCGTCTGGGCCGACGCGTGGAGCCTCGGCCGCCACAACGCGCCGCTGGCGAGGGCCGCTCGCGAGAGCATGGCGGCGTGGAACACGCTCGTCCTCGACCTCGTCGCGCGAGGGATCGCCTCGGGCGACTTCTGCGACATCGACCCCGACCTCGTCGCCATGCAGTTCCTGTCGCTGATCGACTCGACCACGGCCTACTCGCTCGTCGGCTACCGCACGGCCGACGACCGCGCCCGCCTCATCCGTCGCACGCTCGAGATCACGCTGGGACTCGACGAGGGCTCCCTCTAGCTCCTGCTCCCGCCCGGCGCCGCGCAACGTCTCCCGGACATCGCACCCTGCCGCGGCAGGGTGGTCAGTCCGCGAGACGTTGGGCGGCAGGGCACCTCCGCCAGGAGCGGCAGCAGCAGCAGGCGCGCTAGCGGGTCGAGACGGCGAACCCGCCGGCGGGCAGGACGACGCTCCGCGGCGCGGCGACCGCGAGGGTCTGCGTGAGGCGACCCGTGTCGTCGTAGACGCGCACCGTCGATCCTGCGCGGCCGATCGTGGTCCGCTGCGGTGAGAGCGAGGTCGACTGGGCGAGCTCCGTCAGGGCCGCGCCGGTGCCCGACAGCGTCGCGCGCGACACCAGGGGGCGCAGGATCACCGCGTCGAGCGTGGTCGTGCCGGCCAGCGCCCGCACGGACACCGAGGTCGACGACCCCTCGAGCGGTCGCGGGAGCGCCTGCGGCAGCAGGGCGCCGGGGACAGGCGTGACGCCCTGCGCTCCGACCGACGACCGGAGGGTGCCGAGGCGGCCCCAGGTCGAGATCGACTGCGCCCGGGTGGGCTCGGCGACGACGGCGTCGACGTGGCGGGCTCCCGACGCCGACGGCACCGGGATGGTCGCGGTCTCTCCGCGGTCGAGGCGCAGCTCCGACCCTCCGCTGACCTGCGACTCCCCGTCGTAGGCGTTCGCGGGAGTGACGACGGAGCCGGTCGTCGACGTCGCGGCCTCCGCCTCAACGACCGTCAGACCGTCGCGAGACACCTCGTGCGACGACGCCCGCGCCAGGGCGGCGACCGCGGGGTGCGCGTCGAGCGCCAGCATCGAGAGCAGCCCGTGGATGGTCGACTCCGCGCCGCTGCCGGTGTTGACAGTCCCGCTCGGCTGCACTCCGTCGAAGGTCACGCCCGTCGCCGGGTCGTAGACCGGCTGCCCGGAGGTGTTGTCGCCGAAGTACCAGCCGGCCATCAGGCCGGCGAGCTGCTCGATGCCTGGACTGTGGGCGGCGTCGGCGACGGCGAGGAGCGACTGGAGCCTCGAGTCCGCGCCGTAGGCGATCTGCGTCGTGTCGGTCGGGACGGGCGAGAAGCCGTTGATCGGCCCGGTCGAGGTCAGCAGGGTCGTCGAGTAGGCCACCGAGTCGGTGACGGCCGGACGCAGCAGGGCGGGCCGCGCCAGCACGACCGACGCGCGGGCGAGCGCCGCGGGCATCTGCGACGCCCAGGAGTGCAGCTGCGAGCGCGAGGCGGTGTCCGGCAGGATCGCGCCGTACGGCCACGACTGCACGGCGACGGCGGCCGACTGCTTCGAGCCCATCGCGGCGATGCCGTCCGACAGCTCCGACAGCGCGGTGCGGGCCTCGCGGTCGGCAGGCACGGCTGCCGAGTAGGCGGCGAGCCCGAGCACGGCCTCGGCCGACGCGTCGGCGCCGCCGGCGATCAGCCAGCTCGGCACGCGGGCCCCGTCGGCCACGTCGTACCGGCCGTAGGAGGCGAGCGGACCGCGGTCGAGCGCCTTCACTCCGAGGCGGAGGCGATCCTGCAGGAAGGCGGCGAACGCCGGATCGGTCTTCTGGAAGGCGGCGTAGCCCTCGCCGAACGCCCAGAGCGAGCGTGCGAGCCAGTAGCTGTCGCCGCTGTCCGACGGGTCCGGGAGCTCGACGGGCACGGGGCTCGGGTTGAGCGTGCCGTCGGGCTGCATCCAGAGCACGACGTTCCCGGCGTCGGGCCCCGTCGTGGTCTGGAAGTACGCGGTCGACCGGAGCAGCTCGTAGGCCTTCTGCCGGCTCGTCGCGGAGCCGGTCTGCTCCCAGTCGCGCAGGTACACGACGGCCGCGCGCGACACGTCGTCGGAGTCGTACGACCCCTGACCCCAGTGCCCCGTCGCAGGATCGAGCGGCCCGCCGCCGACCCGCTGGAACGTGCCACCCGGTCGCGCATCGGCGTACACCCACGGCATGGTGAGGGTCGGCTGCGAGTCGAGCGCGTAGGTGGTGTGACCTGGTACGGCGCTCGGAGCCGTCGTGTCGAGCAGGTAGTCGAGGTGGGCGAGGTTGGTCAGGCGCGCGGGCGCCGCCGGGGCCGGGGCGGCAGCAGCAGCAGCCGGGGCCGCCGCGGCGAACCCGAGCCCGGCGGCGAGCGCGACGGCCGCGAGGGCCGCCACCGCCCGTCGCGTGCCGGTGGTGATGGACTTCGTCATTGAAGTGCTCCTTGCGTCGAGACGGGTGGTGCAGGAAGGGTGCTGCGGGAGGGGTGCTGCGGGAAGGGTGCTGCGGGTCAGGCGCGCTCGAGCAGAGCGACGCCGATCTTCGAGTCGGCCATGCCGTAGAAGACGTAGTGCGCGCCGTCGATCTCCTCGATGGCGGTGGGGAAGACGACGTTCGGCACGATGCCGCCGCGCTCGTCGTCGGTCGCGGGTGCCAGCAGAGGCTCCTCGCTGCGCGTCAGCACCACCGAGGGGTCGTCGGCGTCGAGGATCATGGCGCCCGCGGCGTAGTTGACGTTCTGCTGCTGCGCGAAGGCGCTGTCGATCGTGCCGGTCACCCCGTGGTGCAGCAGGAGCCACCCCTCGGGCACCCGGAGCGGTGCCGGTCCGCCGCCGATCTTGAGCTCCTCGAAGGCGTACTGCGGCCCGGCGAGGAAGCGGTGCTGTCCCCACCGGGTGAGGCTCGCGAGGTCGCGTGCAACCGCCTCGACCGGCACGTAGCTGATCCAGATGCTCTGCCGCGTGTCGGTCACGCCGGCGGGCGCCCGGACGCCCTCGCCGGGCGCGGTCTCGCCGATGTCCCACATGGGCCGGTGCAGGACGGCGAAGCTCCGGACGCCGTCGGGGGCCGTCACCGCGGTCGGGAAGAACACGGTGTCTTTGTTGTGGAACAGCCCGAGGTCGGCGTCGAGGGAGTCGTCGTAGTCGAAGGTGACGGGCCCCAGGCGGCGCCACTCGCGCAGGTCGTCGGAGACGGCGAGCGCCGTGCGGGGCCCGAGCGGCCCGTAGGCGACGTAGGTCATCACCCAGAGGTCGAGCTCGTCGATCCTGGTGACACGGGGGTCTTCGACCCCGGCGTGGGTGGCGCCGCGCTCCCAGCCGCGGTCGGGCTCGAGCACGACGCCCTGGCGCTCGACGCCGGTCGGGACGCCGTCCTCGACGACGACGCGGGCGAGGCCGATCCGCGACACGTTGCCGGTCGCGACGAGACGGGGCAGGAGGTACAGCTCGCCGTCGGGGGCTCGGCCGGATCCTGGATTCAGGACGCCCTCGGCTTCGAGCTCGTTGCCGGGCTCGGGCGTCATGACGACGCCGATGCGGGTGAGGCGGTAGGGGAATGCGGACACGGTGGTCTCCTTCCGGAGGGGACGGGAGGGCGTCAGCCCTTGACGCTCGAGCCGACGTCGGTCGACACGAAGTAGCGCTGGAAGACGATGAACAGGACGACGACGGGGGCCGCCAGGACGACCGCTCCGGCGAGGATGGCGCCGAAGGGGTTGGCCGCGGTGGCCGCGACGTTGGAGATGTAGTTGGCGAGCGACACGGCCAGGGGCTGCATCGACGCGTCCTTCGTGATCAGGAAGGGCCAGAGGAACTCGTTCCAGGGGCCGATGAAGGTCAGGAGGGCGGCGGTGACGAGGGCCGGGCGCACCAGCGGCAGAGCGATCCGCCAGAGCAGCTTGAACTCGTTCGCGCCGTCGATCCTGGCTGCCTCGAACAGCTCTTTCGGCAGCTGCAGGAAGTACTGGCGGAAGATGATGACCGCGGTCGAGTTGATGGCGAACGGCAGGATCATCCCGATGTAGTTGTCTCCGAGCCCGTAGTTCCGGGTGATGAGCACGTAGAGCGGGATGATCAGCAGCTGGAACGGGACCACCTGCACCAGGAGCGCCAGGGCGAAGGTGACGCCGCGGCCTCTCCACTGCAGGATCGCGAGCGAGTACCCCGCGAGGACCCCGAAGACGAGTGTGCAGAGGAGCACCCCCATCGTGAAGATGCTCGAGTTGAGCAGGCCCGAGAACAGGTTGATCCGGTCGTTGATGGCCGCGTAGTTCGCGCCCGTCAGGTTCGACGGGTGCGGGAACGCGCCCCCGAGGCTGGCGTCCTGCTTCGTCTGCAGCGAGCCGATGATCATGTAGTAGAAGGGGAACAGGAACACCAGGGCGCCGAGGGCGAGCACGGCGTTCCGGACGGTGGTGGCCAGTCTCGACATCAGTCTCTCCCTCCCGCGAAGCGGTTCTGCAGCAGTGCGATGATCAGCACGACGACGACCAGGACGACGCCGATGGCCGAGGCCTCGTCGGGGTGCCCCTGCTCGATGCCCTTCTGGTACATCAGCAGCACCGGCGACGTCGACGAGCCGTTGGGGCCGCCGCCGTTCGTCAGCAGGTACGGCTCCGTGAAGAGGTTCGCGCCGGTCACGGTCGAGACGAGCAGCACCAGGACGGTGGCGGGCCGGACGCCCGGCACCGTGACCGTGAAGAACTTCCGGACGGCTCCGGCACCGTCGGTCGACGCCGCCTCGTAGAGCTCGTTCGGCACGTTCTGCAGAGCGGCCAGGTACAGCAGGATGTAGAACCCCATCTGCTTCCAGGTCACGAACAGCGCGATCGAGGGCATGGCCCAGCTGGAGTTGATCAGCCAGGAGGGGCTCGGCGCCAGCGGGCCGAGGACCTGGTTGACCAGCCCAGATCCGTTGAAGAGGAACAGCCACACCGCGACGACCGCGACGCTCGCCGTCAGGTAGGGGATGTAGTAGGCGACCCGGTAGAACGCCTTCAGGTGCACGACCCGGTTGAGGCCGGAGGCGAGCACGAGGCTCAGCACGACCGTGAGCGGCACGTTGATGACGAGGAAGATCCCCACGTTTCCGAACGACCGCAGGACGTCGGGGTCGGTGAAGGCGTCGACGAAGTTCGCCAGCCCCACGAACGGCCGCTGCACGACCGCACCGGGTGCCGTGAAGAAGTAGTCGTGGAACGCGATGTACACCGCGAAGACGAGCGGGTACGCGAAGACGGCCAGCACGAAGACCAGGTAGGGCGCACTGAACAGGAGCCCGAGCGGGTTCCTGCCGAGGAGGCTGCGCCGCTTGCGCGCCCCCGCCTCGGGCGGGGAGGCCGGAGCACTCCCCGCCCGAGGGCTCTTGACGGTGGTCGACACGACTACTTCTCGGAGGCGAGCTGGTCGATCTTCTTCGCGGCGGAGTCGAGCGACGACTTCACGTCTCCCTTGCCGAAGATGACCGAGTTCGACCAGGCGTCGCGGAACGCCTGCATCTCGGCCACGGTGTTCGGGCCGCCCGGGACCTCGACGGTGCGGCTCGCCTGGTCGCCGAAGAGCTTGTACGAGGGGTTCGCGGCGAAGTAGTCGGCGTACGTCGAGGCCAGGTCGGTGCGCATCGGCATCTGTCCGGTGGTCTCGAGCAGCTTCTGATCCTGCGCCTTGCTCGTGGAGTACTTCAGGTAGCTCCACGCGGTGCCCTGGTTCTTGCAGGCGGTGAACATGCCGACGTTCTTCGCGTCGCTGAACGTGTAGGTCTTGTCGGCCGCGGTGCCGTCCTTGGTCGGCACGGGGACGGCGCCCCAGTTCACGTCCTTGTAGACCGACACGGCCCACGGGCCGACGATCGCCATGGCGGCCTTGCCGTCGGCGAACGCGTCGCCCTGGTAGGCCTCCTGACCGGCGAGCTTCTGCGCGTACAGCGAGCGCCAGAAGTCGGCTGCGTCGTAGCCGGCCTGGTCGGCGAAGGTCGCCTTGCCGCTCTTCGAGACGAGCTGCTCGCCGCCGGACTCCGCCGCGTAGAGCGGGTAGAAGTCGAACGACATCTGGAAGAACTCCGAGGTCGGGGCGGGCAGGATCGCGTTCGGCGCGACGCCCTTGTCGACCAGCGTCTTGGCCGTGGCCAGGAAGTCGGAGTACGTCGACAGCTTCGGGTCGTCGGCGTTCAGGCCGGCCTTCGCGAAGAGGTCCTTGTTGTAGAAGATCATGACGGGGTTCGACTTCCAGGGCATCTGGTAGTAGTCGCCGTCGGCGCCCTTGTACTGGTCGGCCTGCGAGCCGGAGCGCGCCTCGATGTACTTCGCCCCGTCGGAGAACTTCGACAGGTCGACCATGCCGCCCTGCTTGACCCACTGGCCGACGGCCGAGGGGGCCGTGTTGTAGACGAGGCAGGGCGAGTTGCCCGCGGTGATCGAGGCGCCGATGACCTCCTCGGAGGTCTTGCCGGCGGGGATCTCCTGCCCGGTCACCTTCTGGTCGGGGTGGAGCTTGTTCCAGGAGGCGACGGTGGCCTTGCCCCAGGCGACCTCCTGCTCGTTGTTCGAGTACCAGATCTTGATCGGGCCCTTGGCACTGGTCGACCCGCCGGAGCCGCCGGATCCTGAGCAGGCCGTGAGGCCGATCATGCCGGCGGCCAGGATGGCGGCGCCGAGGGCCTTTGTGCGTCGTTGCACGGTGTCTCCTTCTGTCGAGGCGGCAGAGCCGCCGGTTTCTACTGCGTGATGAGGGATCTGTCGGTGTAGAAGTCGATGCGGCGCTCGCCGGGGGCTGCGTCCCAGCCCTGGGCGAAGAGGCGGGCGCCGGAGTCGTCGCCGCCCGAGGAGCGGATCATGCCGCCCCAGCTCAGGGCGCCGCCGCGGTGGAGTGCCCGCTGGGTGAAGGGCGCCGCGGTGTCGTAGAGCGCCTGGCCGGCCGCGAACGATCCGTCGGGCTCGCCGTAGAAGAAGTCGAGCACCAGGCGGTCGGGGGCGTCGTCGTCGACGAGGGCGCAGGCCACCTCGTGGAGGTGCCCGTCGAGCGGGCCGAGGTCGAGGTACGGCTCGGGGGCGAAGGTCCAGTTCTCGAAGTCGGTCGACCGCCCGACGTGGAGGGCGCCGCCGCACCCCTCCGACAGGAACATGAGGTACTCGCCGCCGATGCGCACGGCCTCGCCTGCTCCGTTGCGAGGCACGACAGCGCCCTTCGCCCACAGGTGCGACACCGCGGGGTCGACGACCGAGCCGAGCTTCGTCCAGTTCTCGAGGTCGTCCGAGACGGCCAGCAGGATCTCGCAGCCCACCTCCGCCTGCGGGTCGGGCGTGAACGCCTCTCGTGCCTCACGCGTCAGCGGGTAGATGCCGTTGTAGAAGAGGTACCAGCGGCCCTCGGCCCGGTAGATCTTCGGGTCCTCGCAACCGAGGAGCTCGAGCGGCTGCGTCGGGTAGACGACGGGGTTCGACGGGGAGTCCGCCCAGGCGGCGCCCGGAGCGAGGGCGGCGTGGCCGATCCTGCTGCTCAGCGACTCCTTGCTCGGCGACGCCCGGTAGAACAGGTGGAGCACGCCCTCGTGCTCGATGACCGACGGGTTGTAGATCGAGGCGGAGGTCCAGCCGATGCCCGTCGGGTCGGCCCACTGGCCCGTCGGCCGGAAGGCGAGGGAGTCGTCGGCGACGAAGGGGCCGACCGCCCAGTCGGGGTTCTCGGAGTAGGCGCCGGAGAAGTCGCCCTGCGAGAGCGACGCGGTCGCGTCGTTCCGGTGGGCGAGCGCCCCCGCGAGGGACTCGCGCAGGGCGTCGGTGGTGAGAGGGAGGAACACGTCGTCGGGCTTCCTGGGTCGCTGCTGGTGCGGGTCGAACGAGAACGTTTCGGGATCGTTCTACCGAAACGTTTCGGTGACCGACAAAGTAGCACGTCTCGTCGGAGTGCGCACCCCTCGGTCCCGGTCAGCGGACGGACGCGAGGTGCCCGGACGGGACCGGCCCGGTCGAGCCGCGCACGACGAGGCTCGCGTGCTCGATGTCGACGTCGTCGACCGTGAGACCGTCGATCTGGTCGAGGAGCATCCGCGCCGCCTCCGCACCGAGGAGCCGCGGCGCGGTGCCGATGGTCGTCAGCGTCGGACGAACGTAGGTGCCGAGGCGGATGCCGTCGAATCCTGCGACCGAGAGGTCGTCGGGCACCCGCAGACCGAGCTCGCCGGCCCGGGCGAGGAAGCCGATCGCCGACAGGTCGTTCGAGCAGAGGACGGCGGTCGGGCGATCCTGCGGGGCCCGCCCCTCGAGCATCGCCCCGGCGGCCGCGATGCCGCCCTCGTAGGTGAAGTCGCCCTCGACCACGTCGTCGAGCCGGAGACCGTGGAGAGCGACGGCCTCGGCGAACGCCACCCGGCGCTGACGCGCGTGGATGAACTCGTGCGGGCCCGTCACGAGGGCGAGCCTCCGGTGGCCGAGCGCGGCGAAGTGCGCGACGAGCTCGTGGACGCCCTCGACGTGCCCCTGCCGGACCGCGGGCAGCGGGAAGTCGGGCTCGGCGTTCACGCCGACTGCCGGCAGACCGAGCTCCTGCACCAGCGGCACCCGCGGATCGTCGACGCCGAGCTCCGGGAGGAACACGCCGTCAACCCGTCGGTTGGCCGCGAGGCTCCGATAGCGGTCGAGGGTCTCGACGGGCTCCGATCCCATCTGCAGGATCAGCGCGTAGTCGCGCGGGTCGAGGACGGTCTCGATCCCGCCGATGAAGGCCCCGAAGAACGGGTCGGACTCGAGCACGGACGGATCGCGGTGGACCACGAGGCCCACGGCGAAGGCCCGCTTGGCAGACAGGCTGCGCCCGCGGAGCGACGGGACGAAGCCGAGATCCTGCGCGGCCTGGACGATGCGGCGGCGCGTCTCGTCGGAGACGCCGGGCCGGTTGTTGAGCGCGCTGGAGACCGAGCTGATGGCGACGCCCGCGCGGGCGGCCACGTCGACGATCGTCACCCGCGTGTTCACGGGGACGACCCTAGCCGCTGCCGCGCAACGTCTCGCGGACTACTCACCCTGCCGCGGCAGGGTGGCCAGTCCGCGCAACGTCGGGCGGCAGCCCGCGGTCGAGCTAGCTGAGCGCCCCGACCGACGCGAGCGCCGTGCGGAGCAGAGCCCCGCGGCCGCCCTCCATCTCGGCGGCGACCTCGGGCGAGGCAGCGGTGAGCGGGCTCATCCAGGTGATCTCGAGGGCGTCCTGGCGGGGATCGCAGGTACCGGTCACCGGCACGACGTAGGCGAGCGAGACCGCGTGCTGGCGCTCGTCGGTGAACACCGAGGCGCCGGGGAACGGGAAGTACTCGGCGACCGAGAAGGGCACCGGCGACGGCGGCAGCTGGGGGAACGCCATCGGCCCGAGGTCCTTCTCGAGGTGGCGGAAGAGGGCGGTGCGGAGCGACTCGCCGTACATGACCCGCCCGGACACGAGCATCCTGGTCATCGTCCCTTCGGAGTCGGCCCGCAGCAGGACACCGACCTCGGTCACGACGCCTTGGCCGTCGGTCCGCACCGGGACCGCCTCGACGTACAGGATCGGGAGGCGCTGACGGATCTGGAAGAGCTCCTCCTCGGAGAGCCAGCCGGAGTTGGGATCAGGGGTCTGGACGGAACTCATGGCCCCATTCTTACCCGGCACGTGTGTCGAACGTGTGACAGCCACGCGTCACTACGCTGGAGCGCATGGTCACGATCGACACGTCCGCCGTCCGCTGGTCCGCGCCGGAGGGCGAGCGAGCCGGCCGGCCGCTCGTGATCCTGCTGCACGGCGTCGGCTCGCACGAGCGCGATCTGGAGGGGCTCGTGCCCTACCTCTCGAGCGCGTTCGTCTACGCGTCGCTCCGGGCGCCGCTCCCCTACGGCGACGGATTCTCGTGGTACCCGCTCTCGTCGCCGGGCTCTCCGCAGTACGCACCGGTCGACGACGCGGCCGACGCGGTCCTCGCGCTGGTCGACGCGCTCGGCGACGCCCACCCGAGCGTGGGGCTCCTCGGCTTCTCGCAGGGCGGCTCGCTGTCGCTGCAGCTGCTCCGTCGCCGCCCGGGCTTCTTCGACTTCGCCGTCGTCCTGGCCGGATTCGTCGTGCCGGGCGCCCCGGCCGAGGTCGACGCCGCCCTCGCCGCGTCGCGTCCGGCCGTCTTCTACGGCCGCGGCGACGTCGACCAGGTGATCCCGCTCGACGCGGTCGACCGCACCTCCGCCTGGCTCGCCGAGCACGCCGACGTCGAGGAGAGCGTCTACCCCGGCCTCGCGCACGGCATCTCGCAGGAGGAGCTCGACGACGTCAACGCGTTCCTCGGGCGGGTCCACCCGGCCTGAGGCGTCGCGCCCGGTCGGCCGAGGCGGCCGCTCAGCCGAGGCGCCCCAGCAGGTCGACCAGCGTCTCGCGCTCACCCTCGTCGAGACCCGAGAACGACTCGGCCAGGAACCCCTCGACGACGACCGTCCCCTGCGCGAGGAGACGCTCGCCCGCGGGAGTCAGCCGGTGCTCGATCCGGCGACCCGCCCCGGGCGCGCGGGTCACGAGATCCTGCGCCGCCAGCCGACTCGCGAGGGTGCCGAACGCCTGGTCGCTCTGGAAGGTGCGCTGGGCGAGGTCGTGCGCCGAGGCGCCGGGGGCCTGGGCGACCGCCCGCAGGGCGTCCCACTGCGTGAGCGAGGTGCCGAGCTCGGCCAGCAGGCGGTCGACGGCGCGGTGGTGGCGCCACTGCGCCTGCTTGACCGCGCGCCCGAGAGTCTGGAGATCCGTGACCATGGATCGAGAATAGCAGCTTGTTTATATAAGCATGTTGATTTACTCTCGGAGCATGACAAGCACCGACCGCAGGATCGACCTGCCCGCCTTCTCCGCAGACCTCGCCTTCGACGACTCCGGCTCCGGCCCCGCCGCGCTCGTCCTCCACGGAGGCGGCGGCCCCGCCACCGTCGCGGGCCTCGCCGCACAGCTCGCCGGAGACCGCCGCGTGCTCCTGCCGACGCACCCCGGCTGGGACGGCCGCCCGCGCCCCGAGGCGCTCACCCGCATCTCCGACCTCGCCGACCTGTACCTGGCGCTCCTCGACGACCTCGGTCTCACCGACGTCCTCGTCGTCGGGTCGTCGCTCGGCGGGTGGATCGCCGCCGACATGGCCTCGCGCGACAGCGCCGGCCGCGTGGGGCGGCTCGTCGTCATCGACGGGGCCGGCATCGCGGTCGACGGCCAGGACTTCGTGGACTTCTTCTCGCTGACTCCCCGCCAGATCGCCGAGCACTCCTGGCACGACGCCGACCGCTTCTTCGTCGACCCGGCCTCGATGCCCGCCGAGCGCCTGGCCGCCCAGCGGGCGAACATGC
The DNA here is from genome assembly GCF_039537585.1 of Frondihabitans peucedani. Lineage (NCBI taxonomy): Bacteria > Bacillati > Actinomycetota > Actinomycetes > Micrococcales > Microbacteriaceae > Frondihabitans > Frondihabitans peucedani. The sequence goes on along the minus strand of NZ_BAABAU010000001.1, from coordinate 2,047,730 downwards.
AGACGATGGCCGTCGTCGCCGGCGACCCGTACATGCACGACCCGTCGCTGCTCGGGCGGCTGGGCGACGTCCGGGTGCCCGCGCTCGTCGTCTGGGGCGAGAGCGACCGGGTCTTCACGCCCGAGTACGGCCGCGCCTACGCTGCGGCGCTGCCCGACGCCCGGTTCGAGCTCGTCGCCGAGGCGGGGCACCTGCCGCAGCTCGAGCAGCCCGAGGCGACCCTCGCGCTCGTCCGCGCCTTCGCTGACTCGCGCGAGCTCGGGCCGCGCGGGCTGAGCCGCGCGGGCTGACCCACGCGGGCTCGGGCCGTAGTCCGGGCGCTACACCAGCAGCGCGAGCTTCCCGCCCGGGTGGCCCGACGACAGCAGCTCGAGAGCGGCCGGGGCCTCGGCGAACGGGAACGTCCGCGCGACCGGGACGACGAGCGAGCCGTCGGCTGCGAGATCGACCAGCCGCTGCCGCTGCGAGTCGCGGAACGCCTTCGACTCAGGATCAGCCCCGCCCACCACGCGGTAGCCCTCGTCGGCGGCTCGACCGAACGCGGCGATGCTGACGATCTTCGAGCGGTCGGCCACGAGGGCGAGCGACACGTCGACGGCCTCGTCGGTGCCGACGCAGTCGAGGGCCGCCGCGATGCCCTCGGGGGCGAGCGACCGGATGCGGGCCTCGAGGCCGTCCCCGTAGACGACGGCCGTGCCGCCGAACTCCTCCACGACGCCGAAGCGCTGCTCGGAGGCGGTGCCGATCACGCGGAGGCCCATGAGCCGGGCCTGCTGCAGCACGCTCACCCCGACGGCGCCGGAGGCCCCGTGGACCAGGATCGTGTCGCCCTCCTGTGGCTCCACGACGCGGAGCATGTCGGCGGCGGTCGCACCGGCGAGCATCAGGTTCGCAGCGGCGGGCCAGTCGAGGCCCTGCGGCTTCACGAAGACGTCCTCGGCGGGGACGGTGAGCTCGGTGGCGTAGCCGCCGGACACGCGGAAGGCGATGACCTCGGTGCCGACCTCGAGCGAGATGCCGGGGCCCGCGGCCGAGACGACGCCGGCCGCCTCGTAGCCGATCGGGAGGGGGAGCGCCGCGGGATCCTGCCCGGACTGGATGCCCTTGACGTCGGCCGGATTCATCCCGACCGCCTTCACGGCGATGGTGACCTCGCCCTGCCCGGGCGCGGGCACCTCCGTGTCGATCAGCTCGACGCCGTCGAGGGATCCGTACCGGGCCGCGACCCATTTCTCTGCCATGGCCTCATCCAACACCCGCGCCGAGGTCGAGTTCGCTCAGGATCTCGTCGACCTCCGTCTCGGGCGCCCGCCCCGCGTCGACGACGACGTGGGCCTCGTCGGCCCCGAGCGGCTCGAGCGTCGCCACCTGCGAGTCGAGCAGCCCCGGCGGCATGAAGTGGTCGACGCGCTTCGACAGCCGGTCGCCGATGAGGTCGGTCGGTCCTGCCAGGTGGACGAAGACGACGCCCGGCCCGCGGAGGACGTCGCGGTAGCTGCGCTTGAGCGCCGAGCAGGTGATGATGCCGGGCTCTCCCGCCTCCTCGTGCTGCCGGATCCAGCTCGCGACGATCTCGAGCCACGGCCAGCGGTCAGTGTCGTCGAGCGGGTGCCCGGCCGCCATCTTCTCGACGTTCGCTGTCGGGTGCATGGTGTCGCCCTCGGCGAAGTCCCAGCCGAGGCGCTCCGAGAGCAGCGCCGCGACGGTCGACTTCCCGACGCCGGAGACGCCCATGACGACCAGGACCGGATGGGCGGGGAAGGCGGCCGAGAGCGACGACGAGGTCATGCCTCGACTCTGGCATGCTCCCCGCGACACGCGAAACCGGGTGGCGAATTTGCCACCCGGTTCCGGGCTGCTCCGCGGAGCGGTGCGATCAATGGAGCGGCGCGATCAGAGCGGCAGCTCGATCAACGCAGCAGCTCGATCAGTGGATCGGTGTGCCGCCCGTGACGGCGATCGTCTCGCCGCTGATGTAGCTCGACTCCTGCGACGCGAGGAACACGAACGGCGGCGCGAGCTCGATCGGCTGGCCGGGACGCCCGAAGACGGCCTCCTCGCCGAACGACTCGATCTTCTCGTTCGGCACGAACGCGGGCTGCAGCGGCGTCCAGACGGGGCCGGGGGCCACGCCGTTGACGCGGATGCCGCGCTCGGCCAGCTGGCCGGCCATGGCGCGGGTCCAGTTGGCGATGCCCGCCTTCGAGACGGCGTACTCGGCGAGCGAGGGCGACGGCTGGAAGCCCTGGATCGACGAGGTCGTGATGATGGAGGCGCCCGGCTTCAGGTGCTTCATCGCGGCCTTCGTGGTCCAGAAGAGCGAGTAGATGTTGGCCTTCAGCACGTGGTCGAGGGTCTCGGTCTCGAAGTCGTCGATGCTGTCGACGGTCGGCATGACGCCGGCCACGAGCGCGAGGACGTCGAGGCCGCCGAGGCCCTCGACCGCCTTCTCGACGAGATCGGTGTTGTAGGCCTCGTCCTGCAGGTCGCCGGGGATCAGGACGGCGGTGCGGCCCGCATCCTGCACGAGCTTCTCGACCTCCTTGGCCTGGTCCTCCTCCTCCGGGAGGTAGGCCAGGGCGACGTCGGCGCCCTCGCGCGCGAAGGCGATCGCGACGGCGCGGCCGATGCCGGAGTCGGCGCCGGTGACAAGCGCCTTGCGGCCGGCGAGGCGGCCGAAGCCGACGTACGACTCCTCGCCGTGGTCCGGACGGGGCTTCATCTCGTGGATGTCGCCGGGGCCCGACTGCTGCTGCTTCTCGAAAGGCGGGCCGGGGTACTGCTTGGTGGGGTCCTGCGGGGTGTACATCGAATCGGTCATCGTTCCGGTTTACCCGGCGGAGGCCGGGATGCCGTGCAGGCGGGGTACACGCCGGACGGACCTCGACAGGTCGATCAGGACAGGTCGACGACGGGCCGCTGCAGACCTCCGGGCAGGATCGCGACCACCACGACGATCACGAACGGGATCGGCGCCAGGAACGCCAGCAGGCCGAAGCCGGCGCTCGGCCCCACCTGCTGGTCGATGACGCCGCCGAGGAACGAGCCGAGGGCCATCGCGCCGACGACGAACGCCGACACCCAGGCCAGTCCCTCCGTGAACACGGCCGGCGGGGTCTCGTCGTGGAGCACCCGGTTGGTCGAGATGGTGAACGGCGTGATCGTGGCGCCGGCGAACAGCCCGAACAGGAACAGCCACGACGGCCCGGGAGCCAGCGACAGCGCGCCCCAGAAGATGCCGAGCGCGGCGCACGAGACGATGAGCATCCGGTAGGCGGGGATCCGCGCCGGCACCATCCCCATCAGGAATCCTCCGGTCACGCTGCCGATCGAGTACGCCGTCAGCACGAGGCCCGCGATCTGAGGCACGCCGGCGCTGGTCGTCCACGACACCACCGAGACGTCGTTGATGCCGAAGACCACGCCGAGCGCGGCGTTCGAGAGCAGCAGCGCGACGATCCGCCGCGAGCGCCACGGGACGAACACGTGCCGGCGGCCGGACGCCGGGGCCGCGACGACCTCGACCTCGTCACCGCGGCGGAGCCACAGCGACCCGACCGTGCCGAAGACGGCCGAGATGACCAGGCCGGCCGCAGGATCGATGAGACCCGAGACGAGCGAGGCGAGCGCCGGCCCGAAGACCCAGACGAGCTCGTCGGCGATCGCCTCGAGCGAGAACGCCACCTGGAGGCTCGGGGTCGCACCGAGCATCGCCGACCAGCGGGCGCGCATGAAGGCGCCGACCGGAGCGATCGTCGCCCCGACGAGCAGGGCCCCGATCGACACGAACGGCAGCGAGGCCCCCGCCAGCCCGAGCGCGATGAGGAGCGCGATGGCGAGGGGGTGGCCGATCGCGGCGACCAGGAGCGCTCCCTTCTGACCGCGCCGGTCGGCGATCCTGCCGAAGACGGGGCTGACCCCGGCCATCGCGGCGACCGCGAGGCCGGAGGCGAAGCCCGCCACGGCGAACGACCCGGAGGTCGCCTGCACGAAGAACAGCACGCTGAAGCCGACGACGGCGAGCGGGATGCGGGCGGTCACCCCCGCCGCGAAGAGGACGCGGCGATCGGTGGGGCCGAGCAGGGTGGTGTAGCCGCTGAGTCCGCCGTGTCGCGGCTCGGTCACCAGCGGGAGTGGATGCTCGCGCGGAAGTACCTGTCGTACAGGCGCTCCGCGCGGTCGTGGAACTCCTCGCCGAGCGGCGGCACGTCGCCGGCCTCCGCGTTCGAGCGGGCCTGCTCGACGTTCCGGGCGCCGGGGATGACGGTCGTGACACCGGGCTGCTCAACGATCCACTTCAGCGCGGACTGCGCCGTCGACACGCCCTCGGGGTGCAGCTCGGAGAACGCCCTCGCGGCCTCGACGCCGGTCTCGAAGTCGACGCCCGAGAACGTCTCGCCCTGGTCGAACGCCTCGCCGTGACGGTTGTAGGTGCGGTGGTCGTTCGGAGCGAACTCGGTCTCGGCGGTGTACTTGCCGCTGAGCAGACCGCTGGCCAGGGGCACGCGGGCGATGATCGCCACGCCGGCCTCCGCCGCGGCCGGCAGGACCTCGTCGAGCGGCTTCAGCCGGAACGCGTTCAGGATGATCTGCACGCTCGTCAGGCCGGGACGCTCGATCGCGGTGAGGGCCTGGGCGGTCTCCTCGACGCTGACGCCGTAGGCGGCGATCGCCTGGCGCTGCACCAGTTCGTCGAGGGCGTCGTAGACGCGGTCGTCCGAGAAGACCGGGGTCGGCGGGCAGTGGAGCTGCACCAGATCGAGGGTGTCGGTGCCGAGGTTGCGACGCGACCGGTCGACCCAGTCGATGAAGTTCTGGCGGCTGTAGTTGGCGGGATCCTGCGCCTCTCGGCGGCCCATCTTGGTGCCGACGGTCAGCGGGGCGTCCTGGTTGCTGCGGCGCCACTGGCCGATGGTCTTCTCGCTGCGCCCGTCGCCGTAGACGTCGGCGGTGTCGAAGAAGGTGACGCCCGCCTCGGCGCTCGCGTCGAGGATCTCGAACGCGGTGCTGTCTTCGACGTCACCCCAGTCGCCGCCGAGCTGCCAGGTGCCGAGGCCGATGACGGAGACTGTTCTGTCGGTCTTGCCGAGACGTCGCTGTTCCATGGTGCAAGCCTAGGGCCGTCGGGCGACGTCGGGCCGCTCGTGACGCCGGCCGCTCGTGACGTCAGCCGCTCGGGACGTCAGCCCAGGCGACGGGCGGCGGAGGCTGCGGAGTCGTGCGCTGCCCGCAGCTCGGCGTGCTGCTTGTCGACCTCGGTCGCGGGCCCGCCGAAGCGCTCCGACAGGGTGCGCGTGTCGACGATGGTCTCGACCTCCATGCCGAGGGCGTCGCGCAGGATCAGCAGGAGGGCCGGGATCGCGTGGTCGTCGAACTCGGTCGGCGTGCCCGGGTCGTACGCCCCGCCCCGCGTCGACACGAGGACAGCGGGCCTGCCCGCCAGCGGCCGGGTGACCGCAGACCCGAAGGTCGCCGTGACGCCCGGCACATGGATGTTGTCGACCCACGCCTTGAGGGTCGAGGGCATCGAGTAGTTGTACAGCGGGACGCCGACGAGGAGCACGTCGGCGCTCAGCAGCTCGTCGATGATCGCGCTCTGCTGCGCCTCGGCCGCAGGGTCGACGGAGGAGCCCTCCGGGCGGAGGTGCGGCGGGAAGTGCAGGTCGGCGTCGGCGAGGTGCGGCAGCGGGTCGCGGTGCAGGTCGCGGTGCACGACGACGTGGTCGTCGCCGAGGCTCCGCCAGGTGTCGGCGAAGGTCGCGGTGATGGCGCGCGACCGCGATCCGGTGAGGTCGGCGGAGGAGTCGAGCTGCAGGAGCGTGGGCATGCATCCACGCTAGCGCGAAGGCTCCGGCGCAGGATGTCGATCGCTCTCGGCCGGATGTCGGTGGCTCGGGGGAGGATGGTCGGACGATGCCAGACGTCCTCGACCGCTTCTCGCCCGCGACCTCCACGTGGTTCCGCGGCGCGTTCGCGCGGCCGACGCACGCTCAGGAGGGCGCCTGGGAGGCCATCTCGAGCGGTTCGAACGCATTGGTCATCGCCCCCACCGGCTCCGGCAAGACGCTCGCGTCGTTCCTCTGGTCGATCGACAAGCTGGCCTCGTCGCCGCCGCCCGAAGAGAAGGCCCACCGCACGCGGGTCCTCTACATCTCGCCCCTGAAGGCGCTCGGCGTCGACGTCGAGCGCAACCTGCGGTCGCCGCTCGTCGGCGTGACCCAGACGGCGCGGCGGCTCGGCACCGAGGCGCCCGAGATCACCGTGGGGGTCCGCTCGGGCGACACCAGCTCGGCCGACCGGCGGCTCCTCCAGCGGCTGCCGCCCGACATCCTGATAACGACGCCCGAGTCGCTCTTCCTCATGCTGACGTCCGCTGCGCGCGAGAACCTCCGCGGCGTCGAGACCGTCATCGTCGACGAGGTGCACGCCATCGCTTCGACCAAGCGCGGCGCGCACCTCGCCCTGTCGCTCGAGCGCCTCGATGCGCTCCTCGAGAGGCCCGCGCAGCGGATCGGCCTCTCGGCGACCGTGCGTCCGCCCGAGGAGGTGGCGCGGTTCCTCGGCGGCAGCGCGCCGGTCTCGATCGTGGCGCCGCCCTCCGAGAAGAAGTTCGACCTCAGCGTGGTCGTGCCCGTCGACGACATGACCGAGCTCGGCACGGCCGCGCCGATGGAGGGCTCCGCCGCCGGCTCGGCGCCGCAGGGCTCGATCTGGCCGCACGTCGAGGAGGGGATCGTCGACCTGATCCTCGACCACCGGTCGACGATCGTCTTCGCGAACTCGCGGCGCCTGGCCGAGCGGCTGACGGCCCGCCTCAACGACATCTACGTCGAGCGCACCTTCGGGCCGGTCCCCGAGCTCGTGGCCGCGGGCGGCGAGGCCCTCGAGGCCGGGGCCGCGATCGCCGCCGGGTCCGACGTCCCTGCCGATGTCGCGCAGGATCCCGTCCTGGTCGGTCAGCCACCGGCCCAACTGATGGGCGGCTCGGGCCAGACCGGCGGCGCCGAGCCCCTCCTCGCCCGGGCGCACCACGGCTCCGTCAGCAAAGACCAGCGGGCGATCATCGAGGACGACCTCAAGAGCGGCCGCCTGCGCTGCGTCGTGGCGACGAGCTCGCTCGAGCTGGGCATCGACATGGGCGCGGTCGACCTCGTCGTCCAGGTGGAGTCGCCCCCGTCGGTCGCGAGCGGCCTGCAGCGCGTGGGCCGCGCCGGCCACCAGGTCGGCGAGGTGTCGCGCGGCGTGCTGTTCCCGAAGCACCGGGCCGACCTGATCCACTCGGCCGTGGCGGCCGAGCGCATGGTCGCCGGGCTCATCGAAGAGCTCCAGGTGCCTGCCAACCCCCTCGACGTGCTGGCGCAGCAGACCGTCGCCGCCGTCGCCCTCGACGAGATCGACATCGACGAGTGGTTCGACACCGTCCGGCGCAGCGCGCCGTTCGCCCAGCTCCCCCGCTCCGCCTACGAGGCCACCCTCGACCTGCTGAGCGGCAAGTACCCGTCCGACGAGTTCGCCGAGCTCCGGCCCCGCATCGTCTGGGACCGCGTGCACGGCACCCTCACCGGCCGCCCCGGGGCCCAGCGCCTCGCCGTCACGAGCGGCGGCACCATCCCCGACCGGGGCCTGTTCGGCGTCTTCATGGTCGGCGAGAAGGCCGCCCGCGTCGGCGAGCTCGACGAGGAGATGGTCTACGAGTCCCGTGTCGGCGACGTCTTCGCGCTCGGCGCGACGAGCTGGCGCATCGAAGACATCACGCACGACCGCGTCCTCGTGTCGCCCGCCTTCGGCCAGCCGGGCCGCGTCCCGTTCTGGAAGGGCGACGGCATCGGCCGACCGGCCGAGCTCGGCAAGGCCATCGGCGCGTACACGCGCGAGCTGTCGGGGTCGAGCCTCGACGACGCCACCGCCCGGGTGGTCGCGGGCGGGCTCGACGAGCGCGCGGCCCGCAACCTGCTGGCGTTCCTCACCGAGCAGCGCGAGGTCGCCGGGCACGTGCCCACCGACACGACCCTGGTGGTCGAGCGGTTCCGCGACGAGCTGGGCGACTGGCGCCTGATCCTGCACTCCCCGTACGGCATGCGCGTCCACGCCCCGTGGGCGCTGGCCGTCTCGGCGCGCATCCGCGACCGCCTCGGCATCGACGGCTCGGCCATGGCGGCCGACGACGGCATCGTCGTCCGGATCCCCGACACCGACGCCGAGCCGCCGGGCGCCGACCTGTTCACGTTCGAGCGCGACGACCTCGACGCGATCGTCACCGAGGAGGTCGGCGGCTCGGCCCTGTTCTCCTCCCGCTTCCGCGAGTGCGCGGCCCGGGCCCTCCTGCTCCCCCGCTACAACCCCGGACGTCGGTCGCCGCTCTGGCAGCAGCGGCAGCGCGCCTCGCAGCTGCTCGACGTCGCCCGGAAGTACCCGCAGTTCCCGATCGTGCTCGAGGCGGTCCGCGAGGTCCTGCAAGACGTCTACGACCTGCCCGCGCTGATGGAGCTCACCGACGCGCTCGCCCGCCGCGAGGTGCGCGTCGTCGAGACCGAGACCGAGATGCCGTCGCCGTTCGCCCGGTCGCTGCTCTTCGGCTACGTCGCCGCCTTCATGTACGAGGGCGACTCGCCCCTCGCCGAGCGCCGCGCCGCCGCCCTCTCGCTCGACTCGACGCTCCTCTCCGAGCTCCTCGGCCGGGCCGAGCTCCGCGAGCTCCTCGACGCCGGCGTCATCGAGCAGCACGAGCTCGAGCTGCAGCGGCTCGCGCCCGACCGCCGCGCCCGCGACCTCGAGGGCGTGGTCGACCTGCTGCGTCTGCTCGGCCCGCTCTCGACCGACGAGATCGTCGAGCGGAGCTGGCTGGCCGCGGCAGCCGCCGATCCTGCGCTCCCCGACGCCGCGAGCACGGCGACTGCGCACGCCGAGCTCGAGGCCTCGCTCGTCGACCTCGCGCGGAGCAACCGGATCCTGCGCTTCACGCACGCGGGCGACGAGCGCTGGGCGAGCATCGAAGACGCCAGCCGGCTCCGCGACGCCCTCGGCGTCAACCTGCCGATCGGGGTGCCCTCCGCCTTCATCGAGCCCGTCGACGACCCGCTCGGCGACCTCGTGGGGCGCTTCGCGCGCACCCACGCGCCGTTCGCCCCGATCGACGTCGCCCAGCGGCTCGGGCTCGGCGCGGCCGTCGTGCTCGACACGCTGCGGAGGCTCGGCACCCAGCGGCGGGTGATCGAGGGCGAGTTCCGGCCTGACCGCCAGGGCAGCGAGTGGTGCGACGCCGAGGTGCTGCGGCGGCTCCGCAGCCGGTCGCTCGCCGCCCTCCGGCACGAGGTCGAGCCCGTCTCGGGCGACACGCTCGGCCGCTTCCTGCCCGCGTGGCAGCACGTGGCGACCGGCGCCAAGGGCTCCGGTCTCCGCGGGCTCGACGGGGTCCTCCAGGTCGTCGATCAGCTGAGCGGCGTGGCGCTGCCCGCGTCCGCCTGGGAGTCGCTGATCCTGCCGTCGCGGATCCCCGAGTACTCCACCGGCATGCTCGACGAGCTCACCGCCACCGGCGAGGTCATCTGGTCGGGCGCGGGCGCCCTCGCCGGGAACGACGGCTGGGTCAGCCTCCACCTCGCCGACGGAGCCCAGGTGACGCTGCCCGAGCCGGCCCTGATCGACACGACCGAGCTGCAGCGCGAGGTCCTGGCCGCCCTCGCCGGCGGCGGAGCGTTCTTCTTCCGGCAGCTGTCCGACGCGGTCGGCTCGACCGACGACCAGGCGCTGGTGACCGCGATCTGGGATCTCGTCTGGCAGAGCCAGATCACCAACGACACCTTCGCGCCGCTCCGCACCCAGGTGGGCGGCCGGCCCGCGAGGGCGCGCACGACGCCGACGCGGTCGCGAGCCTCCTACCGCGGTCGTGCCCGAGCCGCGCTCCCCCGCCAGGCGGGCCCGCCGACGGTCGGCGGCCGCTGGTCGCTGCTGCCGCTGGCCGAGCCCGACCCCACCGTGCGGGCCGCGGCCCAGGCCGAGCTGCTCCTCGAGAGGCACGGCATCGTCACCCGCGGCGCGGTCGTGAACGAGGGCGTCCGGGGCGGCTTCTCCACCGTCTACAAGGTGCTGTCGTCGTTCGAGGAGACCGGCCGCGCCCGCCGCGGCTACTTCATCGAGGGGCTCGGCGCCGCGCAGTTCGCCACCGGCCCGACGGTCGACCGCCTCCGCACCTTCGTCCGCGAGGAGGGCGACGACGACCGCGCGGTCGGCGCAGCAGCGCGCCCCGTCGTCACCCTCGCCGCGACCGACCCCGCGAACCCCTACGGTGCGGCCCTCCCCTGGCCGGCCGTGCCCGACGAATCGCCGCGCGGCCACCGCCCGGGCCGCAAGGCCGGCGCCCTCGTGGTGCTCGTCGACGGGCGCCTCGTCGTCTACGTCGAGCGCGGCGGCAAGACGATCCTGACGTTCGACGACCCCGGCGGAGCCGATCTCGCCGCGGCTGCCGGCTCGCTCGCGGCCGTCGTGCGCGGCCGCCTCGGCAAGCTGGCCGTCGAGCGGGTCGACGGCGAGTTCGTCCTCGGCAGCGCCTTCGGCGACGCGCTCCGGGCCGCCGGTTTCGCGCCCACCCCGAGCGGCGTGAGGCTGCGCTCGTGAGCCTCGTCCCGGCATCGCGGCAGGCCGCATCATCGCGGCACGTCGTCTCCCCGCGGCACACTGTGGCCGACGCCACCGGGGCGCGCTGACCGTGCCCGAAGGAGACACCGTCTACCGGGCGGCGAAGAACCTCGACGAGATCCTGCGCGGCCAGCTGCTCACGAAGACCGACTTCCGCGTGCCCGCCTTCGCCACCGTCGACCTCGCGGGCCAGCGGGTCGACGACGTCGTCAGCCGCGGCAAGCACCTGCTCCACCACATCGGCGACCTGACGCTCCACACGCACCTCAAGATGGAGGGCTCCTGGCACCGGTACCAGCACGGCACGAAGTGGCGGCGGCCCGCGTACCAGGCGCGCGTGGTGCTCGAGACGGCCGACTGGGTCACGGTCGGCTTCGACCTCGGCATCGTCGAGCTCGTCCCTCGAGACGCCGACGACTCCGTGGTCGGGTATCTCGGCCCCGACCTGCTCGGCCCCGACTGGGACGCAGGGGTCGCGCTCGCCAACCTCTCCCGGGATCCTGCGCGGGAGATCGGCCTGGCGCTGCTCGACCAGCGCGAGATGGCCGGGCTCGGCAACGTCTACCGCAATGAGCTCTGCTTTCTTCGCGGGGTGCTGCCGACCAGGCCCGTGGGCGAGGTGCCCGACCTGCCGCGGATGATCGCGCTCGGGCACCGGCTGATCCACGCCAATAAAGACCGGGTGGAGCGCACCACCACCGGTACCCTGCGCGGCGCCACCGACTGGGTCTACGGGAGGGCGGGGAAGCCCTGCCTCCGCTGCGGCACCCGCATCAAGCGGGGCGAGCTGGGCGAGTCGGAGCTCGAGCTGCGCGACACCTACTGGTGCCCGCGCTGTCAGACGTGAGCGCGGTCAGCGCCGGGCTTCGGCCCGGGATCGCGACAAGGAACCAGACGAGGGAGTGGTTTCTTGTCGCGATCGCGGGCGGCTGACCGGAGAGCTCGCACCGGCCCCGCCCTCGCTCAGGAGACCTCGCGCAGCCAACCTGCCAAGAACTCCGCGCCCGCCTCGTCGTGGATCGCGCCCGACGCCGACTCCCTGATCGGGTAGGGCTTCTCGGGCACGCCGTCGGCGGGCCTGACGTCGACGTGCTCGACGGAGTACCCGTTCGAGTGCAGCCAGTCGGCCATGGCGTAGTCGCTCCGCGAGTCGCCGACGGTGCGCCACGAGACCGGCAGCTCGCCGCCGTCGGAGAGCAGCTCGAGCGCGCGGGCGGCACCGAGGTCTTTGCCGAGCCGGATCGACTCGATGTCGGTCGAGATGATCGTCGGATCGATGCGCCACTGGACGTCGCCGGACGCGTCGGGCCGCACGTCGTCGAGACGCTGCACGCCGAAGCCGCGGCGCTGGAGCGCCTCCCTGGCCAGCGAGTCGAACACGGGCTGGAACTCCAGGTAGGCAGCCGTGTCGATCGAGGTCAGCTGCTCGACGGACACCATCGCGTGCTTGGTCTCGTCGAAGAAGACCCGGTCGGCGAAGCGGGTCGCGACGAGGTCGCGCATCTCGTCGACGAAATCGGCGGGCATGGCCAGCGACCGGTCGACGTGCACCTCGCCGATGCCCGCGGGGCCGAACCGCTCGCCGATCGCGAACCAGACGGCGCCCTTCTCGCAGACCCCGAAGACGCGCGCGTCGGGAGCGAGGCCGGCTGCCAGCAGAGGAGCCACCACCTCGTGGCGGATGAAGGCGTCGGAGCGGCCCGTGTTGAACACGAGCGGCACGCCGGCTGCGGCGAGCGCGACGAGATCGCGGGTGATCTCGGGGAGATCGATGCTGCGGGTGATCGGGCTCGCGATCGGCCCGTCGACGTCGAGGAGCAGGCCGAGGGCGGGAGCACGAGGGGTCATCCGACGATTATCCCAGTCGCGGTGGGAGCCTCAGGACGAGAGCGGGCGCACGCGCAGGGCTGTGCCGTGCAGGGCTGTGCCGTGCAGGATCACGCCTCGACGAGCTCGGACGCGGGCACCACCGACTGCGAGAAGATCAGCTCCTGGTACGCGACCTCTTCGGCCTGCTTCTTCGCGGTGCGGAGGCGCAGGTCGCGGCAGCGGGCCGGTTCACGGGGCGGGGCGTCGCCGGCGAACACGGGGATGAGCTCGGTCACGCGGTTCTGGACGCGGGCGCCCAGCTCGCCGAAGAACGCCTCTCGGCCCTCCATGGCGTCGAACCGCCGCGGATCGGCCGCCCTCCACAGATCACGTGCGAGCTCCCCGTATGCATTCACTGATCGTCCCCCGTTCACAACTCGTCGTGTGTGGTTCCACTCCACAGCACGCCGCCCGGAATGGCATCCTCCCGGAGGCTGATCCTGCGCCCTGTGGTCCGGGTCGGAGGTACCAGAGAGGCGGGAGAGAGAGTGGTCGCCGGCCATGATCGCAGCGCCGGTCGAGCACCTGGCAGAAGCATGCGGCACGAGCGCGATCTGCTCCAGAGGCCTCCGGCGTGTCGCCCCGAACCGGGGTCGTCAGTCGGTGCTGTCCGGGAGATCCGAGTCGCCGGCGGTGCCAGACCTGTCGGTCCTGTGGGCGCTGTCGGAGTCGCCGCGATCCTGCCCGCCCGGCTCCCCCGTCTGGTCGAGGACCGCGCGGGCCGCGAGCCCCAGCACCTCCTCGGTCTGCCGCCCGTGCTCGGAGGCCAGGGCGGCACCGAGCCCGGCCGTGAGAGCGGCGCTGGCCGCGCCGACCGTCTCGATGACCACCGCCTGCCGTTCGGTCAGCGGGACGTCGCCCAGCTCCTCGACGAGCTCGACGAGGCCCTCCTCGCTGACGGCCTGAGCGTCCGCTCCACCGTCGACCGAGGCCGTGGCCACGGCGACGAGGGCGAGCGCGAGCTCTGCTGCTTCTCGTTCGGTGGGCTGATCCATGCCGCAGACGGTACCCCCGCGCGGAGTTCCGGGCGGAGCGAACACCCAGCCTGCGTCGCTGGTCGGGCCGGCGGGCGGACCGTCAGCGCAGGCTGCCTGCCACGGCGGAGAAGATGCCGATGACGAGCGTCAGGATCACGATGAAGCCGATGACCAGGATCGCGATCGACACCCACATGGGCAGCAGGCCGCGGCCCGCGCGCCGACGCACCACCACGGACCGGCCGATGACGTAGACGACCGGGCTGATGAGCGCGAAGAAGCCCCACGCCCAGTGGAACGGCCGCGCGATGCCCTGCGCCTTGAGGGCCTTCCAGTCGAAGTAGCCGAGGACGACGGCCGCGGCGGCGATCAGGATGCTCAGGATCTGCTGCACGACCTGGAACGGGGTGGTCGCGGGCGTGGTCGGCACCGTCTGAGCCCCGGGGTTCGCCTGGGCCTGCTTCAGGATGTCCTCGATCAGTGGCTGCAGGCTGCTGACGCTGATGAGGTTCAGGATGATCGACAGGACCGGGAGGGCGACGATCGCCCAGATGAAGACGTTGTAGATCTTGGCGCCCTCGGGGGCCTTCGGGAAGCTGGTCGGGCCGTAGCCGTAGCTCTGCTGGCCGCCGTAGGCGGGAGGCTGCTGGCCGTACTGCGGGACGGCGCCGTAGCCCTGCTGGCCCTGGCCGTACTGGCCCTGCTGGCCGTAGGCCTGCTGACCCTGCTGGCCGTAGGCCTGCTGGCCCTGGCCGTACTGCTGCCCGTACGACGCCGGCGACTGCGACCCGGCTGCCTGCGATCCGGGCGTCTGGTACCCCGGGATCCGCTCGCCGTACGCCGGGCGGTCGTCCGCCTGGGCGGCGGTCGGCACGGTGGTCTCGGGCTCGGTGACCGACGACGGCGCCGGGACGGGCGCAGGATCGGCCTGCGCCGCCGGGGTCGGCGCCTTCGGGGGGATCGGCTCGTGCTGGTGCAGCGGGGCCTGGGGCTCGGGGGCGCGCACGTGCTCGGTCCAGGAGCGGCCGTCCCACCAGCGGTAGCCGGGCTCTCCGGAGGGGTTCGGGTACCAGCCGGGCTGCGGCGATGCGGTGCCGGTCGAGTCGCTCACGTGGTGTCCTTCGCGTTGTCGCCATTGTCGGTCCGGGCCCAGCCTAGGTGCGGGTTCCTTGCAGGCACCAGAGAACGCGGGGCGCGGCGATCCTGGTACGTGGCAACTCGTGAACGCCGACGTGTCCCGACGTCAGCGGCCGCGCCGTGCGCGCCGCCCCCGGCCTCCCATGGCCGAATGACGCGCACGTCGGTGAGTTGCCACGCGCCAGGATCGCCGCGCGGCGGTGCCGCCCGGAGGCGGCGGTGGCGGTCAGCGGCGCGCGAGCGCCACCCGACGGACCAGCGGATCGATGAGCCCGGTGCCGTCCCAGCGCTGCCGCAGGTACCGCACGGGCCCCTTCGCGACGCTGAGCAGCTCGACCCAGCCGACCTTCGAGACGGCCTTCGCCCAGTCGACGCCGTCGACCTCGGGGGCCTTCTGCAGCTCGGGCCCGGTCGCTGCCGCCGCCGTGCCGGACTCGAGGGTCCCGCCGCGCTTGTCGACGAGTCGACGGACGGCGGAGGGCGTGCGACGGATCGCGACCCTCATCATGGCGGGCGTCAGGGCGACCTTCATCAGCCAGGCGCCGAGGCCGGTGCCGTACCCGACGGCCTGGGCGCGCAGGGCGCCGAGGTCGGAGCGGTGGCGGTGCCAGACCAGGGCGGAGGGCTCGACGACGAGGGCCGATCCTGCGAACAGGACGCGGGTGAAGATGTCGAGGTCCTCGCCGCCGCCCGTGCGGGTCCCGACGCCGAAGGCGGTGTCGAAGCCGCCGAGGGCGAGGAGGTCGGTGCGGCGGAGCGCGAAGTTCGCACCGGTGCCGTACTCGCCCACCGAGAACGGGAACGTCGGGAGGTCGGCGGGCGGCTCGGCGAGGCGGAACTCGCGGGCCACCAGGTTCGCCGACCAGCTCACCCGGTCGTCGAAGTAGCGCTGGACGGGAGTCCGCAGCTCGCCGCTCGGCACGAGCCCGGTGACACAGGCGACGTCGTTCGAGCGAGCGAAGCCGGCGACCAGCGCGCGGAGCCACTGGCTGTCGACCACCACGTCGTCGTCGGTGTACGCGACGATCTCGCCCGTCGCCTGCAGCAGGCCGGTGTTCCGGGCACGGGAGAGGCCGGGCACCGGCTCGCTGACGACGCGCACGCGCGGGTCCGTGAACTCGGTCCTGATGAGTTCGCGGGTCGCGTCGGTCGCGCCGGCGTTGTCGACGACGACGACGTCGAACGCCGGGTAGTCGATGGCGAGGACGGAGGTGAGGGCGGAGCGCAGCTGCTCCGCGCGGTCGCGGGTGCAGACGACGACCGTGACGGAGGGCAGGTGGATCGGCTCGGGCTGCACGACGGGCGTGGCCAGCGCGCGGACCCTCGCGACCAGGTCGTCGACGGCGATGCTGCCGCCGATCTCCGGCAGGTCGACCACGGGGAGCTCGACGAATCCGAGCACGCTGCGGCCGTCGCGGACGAGGAGGCGGGCGAGCGCGTAGCCCTCGCTGTCGGCGAGCGCGATCGCGTCGCCCTCGGCCGCGGCGAGCGCCGCGACGTCGATGGCGCCGATCCAGACGGCGCCCGACCACTCGGGGGCGACCGGACTCGCCATCGGCCGCTCGAGGCGGAGGGCGATCATCGGACGGCCACGGCGGTCTTCAGCTGCTTCGCGACCGATCCTGCGTCCGAGGCCTTGGCACCGGAGAGGGCGCCCAGCGCGTAGCCGGCCACGGTCGCGGTGACCGTGACGACGATGGCGAGGGCGTGCCTGCCGCCGCCGTTGCCCAGCTGACGGAGCTCGCGGACGAGCGCCTTCGGCAGGACGCCGGTCAGGTACGACGACTCGCTCGAGAGCGAGTCGGTGCGGCCGAGGGTGCGGCTGAGCACGGCCTTCGAGACCCCCTCGTAGAACGAGCGGCGTCGGAGGTAGCGCCAGGTGCCGCGGTCGGCGGAGACGCGGTGGTGCACGAGCGACAGGGGCTCGTAGACGATGCGGGCGGCAGGATCAGCCTGACGGATCCGGATGCAGAGCTCGGTCTCCTCGCCGCCGAGCGGGATGTTGCCCACGCGGCCGACGGTCGACGAGAATCCTCCGGCGGCCAGGATCGCGCCGCGCCGGAAGGCCATGGAGCAGCCGATGACGTTGCGGACGTCGGCGCTCCCGGTGGGGAGGCCGGCGTAGCTGCAGCCGACGATCCAGAGCAGCTCGTCCGGATAGAGGGCCGGTCCCTTGGCGTCGGGCCAGACGGGCTCGGCGAACCCGCCGACTCCGGCCACGTTCGGGTCGGAGAACGAGTCGAGCATCCAGGTGAGCCAGTCGGCGTCGGCCGTCGCGTCGTCGTCGAGGAACGCGATGACGTCGCTCGAGGCGGCGATCACGCCGGTATTCCGGGCGCCGGAGAGGCCCTGGGCCTCGGCGTTCTCGATCACGGTGAGGGTGGGCCAGCGGTCCTTCGCCATGCGGAAGAGCTCGGGCTCGTGGTCGATGACGACGACGACCTCGGTCGTGTCCTGCTGCGCTCGCGCCGACTCGACGGAGTCCTGGAGGTCCTGCCACCGGCGCTGCGTGTACGCGCAGACGATGACGCTGACCGTGGGGACGGTCGTGGTCACGCGACTTCCTGCTCGGCGTCGATGCGGATCGGAGCGGTGACGACGTCGCTGAGGTTCGGCTCGCGGCGGACGCGGGCGACGGCGGCGTTCTCGCGGCGCTTCTCGTCGAAGATCGTCTTGAGGACGCGGATGCCGTCGCTGATGGCGTTGAGGTTCGACTCGCCGTGGATGCGGTTCTTCTCGAACGAGGGCACCTCGGTGACGCGCAGCTTGGCGGCCGCGAAACGGCAGGTGAGGATCGTCTCGATCTCGAAGCCGTCGCCCCAGAGCATGCCGCCGCCGGCCGGCGCGGGGAGCGTCGAGGGGAGCAGGTCGATGGCGGGGAGGACGTCGCGCCAGAAGGCGTTGTAGCCGTAGCAGAGGTCGGAGTACTTCGTGCCGAGCAGGACGTTGCAGATCATGTTGAGGCCGTGGTTGCCGGTCGAGCGGAAGAGGGTGAGGTCTTCCGAGCCGCCGCCCTTGCGGAAGCGGCTGCCCTTGGCGACGTCGGCGCCCTTCACCAGGGTGTCGATGAAGGCGGGGATCTCTTTCGGGTCGGCCGAGCCGTCGGCGTCGAACATGACGATGATGTCGCCGGTGGCGGCCTCGAAGCCGCAGGCCAGGGCGTTCCCCTTGCCCTTGCGGGTCTGGTGGACGATCTTGATGCTCGGGAGGACGCGGAGAGCGGTCTCGACGGTACCGTCGACCGAGTTGCCGTCGACGAGGATGACCTCGTGCACGTCGGGGAGCTGGGGCAGGATCACCTCGAGGTTCTTGGCCTCGTTCCGGGTGGGGACGATGATCGAGATGGTCGGGTTGGAGGAGCGCAGGGCAGAGCGGAGAGCCATGGGGGGAGGCCTTTTCGGGTTAGGCGATGCGGGGGCGTGGTAACTCGTGTTTTGCGCGCAGCGACGACTGTGTGTCGGGTCGTCGTCGACTGAGCGGGAGAGAACGTCGGGGTGGTTCTTCTCCTCGACGAGGCGGCCGGAGTGGGATCCGGTGCCGTCCCGTCTTCGGGTGGTGTCAACCTAGCTTCGCGCAGACCCGTCACAGAACCCCCGCGTATGGGGGGTGGTTTTCGAGAATCGCAGGAGATCACCCGCTCGTCCCAGAGGTCGTCGTACCCCTTTCTGTGGGCAGCGTGGAGGACACGGGTCGGCACCGAGGAGGACAAGCGTGTACCCCGAGGTAGACGGAGCTGTTCAGCAGGTGCCGGGGTGTGATATATTGGCTTTCGAGTCGCGGGGGCTCCTCCAGCCTCCGCAACCAGCCCTTGCGACCAGCCCCCGAGCGAACAGGACGACCGATGCCCACCGAGCCGTCGCCGAACGCCCTGTGCGTCTGCGGGCACGTCCACGAGGCTCACGAGCACTACCGGCGCGGCACCGACTGCGCACTCTGCGACTGCCGCAGGTTCCGCCCGGAGCACTGACGCGGGCACACGGTCATGTCCTCCATCCTGCGGACACAGACGGCGTTTGTACCCTGATTCTGTGCCCCTCGGGGCGTGACAGACGCCGCATCGTCCCTCGAACGGGGTCTTCCGACGAGCGGATCCGACCCCTTTTCGACCGGCCTGCGCCGTCGCGATCCTGCGCGGGATTCACGCCCGCCCTCGGCTGTGCGCCCCGAAGTGGGGGTACTCGAGAGGGGGTTCGGAGGGCCGAGTCCGCCTCGGCGGCCTTCCGGCGGCGCGAGTGCCATCTCTGGGCCGGCGGTCTCAGCGGGGCCCTCGCCTCCCCCGCTACCCTCGTCGCATGACCCGTCAGCGCGCCTCCCGAGCCGTGATCGGCGGTCTGGCCGTGGCCGCCGTCCTCCTGACCGCAGGATGCTCGGGTGCGGCAGGCAGCGACTCGCACGTCGCGACCGTCCCGGCGCAGCTGTCGGTCGAGGGCTACGGCGTCGCGAGCGCCGCCACCCTCACCGCCCTGCAGCGCGATCGCTCGGCGATCGACCTCGTCGGCATCTCGGGCGTGAGCCTGACGCCCGAGGGCGAGGGAGTCGCCGCCTCGTCGAACGAGGCGCTGGCGATCGCCGCCCGCGCGAAGAAGGACGGCAAGAAGTCGGAGCTCCTCGTCAACAACATCGACCCCGACAAGGGCGACTTCAGCGGCGCGATCGCCACGAAGATGCTGTCGAGCGCCGAGAACCGGTCGTTCGTCATCTCGGGTCTCGCCTCCGAGGTGGAGCACGGCGGCTACGACGGCATCGGGCTCGACCTCGAGTACCTCTCGGCCCAGAACGCCGACGATCTCGTGTCGTTCGTCACCGAGCTCCGGGCCGCGCTTCCGGAGCGCGCCACCATCTCGATCGCCGTGATGGCCGAGACGAGCCCGGCCGCGTACGAGTCGGCCGGCTACGACCTGAAGAGCCTCGAGCCCCTGGTCGACCGCTTCGTCGTCATGGCCTACGACGAGCACGGCAGCGGCTTCAGCTCCGCCGGGCCGGTCGGCGGGCTCCCCTGGGCCAAGCAGGTCGTGGCCGCTCTGACCTCGGTCGTGTCGGCCAAGAAGGTCGACCTCGGTGTCGCCGGCTACGGCTACAGCTGGACGACCAGCGGCGGCGGCGGCGTGCTCAGCCCGGCCGCGGCCCGCAAGAAGGCAGGGTCGCGGGCCAGCTGGGTGGCGGCGCAGGGCGAGTGGACCGCCAAGCTGCAGAACGGCACCGTCCTCTGGTGGTCGGATGGCCGGTCGCTCACCGTCCGGTCGAACTACGCGAAGTCGATCGGGCTGCACGGCGTCGCGCTCTGGCAGCTGACGACGGGCGATCCGATCGAGCGCGCCTCCTGATCCTGCTCGACCGGATGCCCCGATCCTGCTCGACCAGACACCCGATCCTGCTCGGGCGGATCTCGCGCTTGGCGAGTCGCGGGAGCGCGACGTAGAGTGCCCTTCTATCGAACACACGTTCGAATGAGAGGAGCAGGGTGACCACCATGACCCGGGTCGACGAGTCCGTGACCGTGTGGGTCTCCGACGACGGCGTGCCGCAGCGCCTCGTCTGGCGATCCGAGCGCTACCGGGTCAGCGACGTGCCCACGCGCCTCACCCCGACGTTCCCGGGGTGGCAGACCGAGCAGGTCTTCGATCCCAGGATCACGCACCCCCTCGAGCCCCGCGAGTCGTGGCGGTTCCAGGCCACCTCCGAGCGGGGCGACACCCACGTGTTCGACGTGTCGCGCGAGCCGTACAACTCCCTCTGGCGCCTGCTCCGCACCTACGACTGACGGCGCTCGTGCCGGGCGGCCGCCTGCCCCTAGGGTCGGAGCCATGGAGTTCACCTCGCAGCCCGCCCTGACCGGAGACCGCGTCGTCCTCGAGCCGCTCGCCCCGGAGCACGCGCCGGACCTCGCCGACGCCGTGCGCGAGGGCGAGCTCTGGAAGACCTGGTACGCGACCCACATCGCGAGCCCCGAGCGCATGAGCGCCGACATCGAGGCGCGGATGGCGGCACACGCCGAGGGGGCCAGCGTGCCGTGGGCCGTCGTCGACACGGCGACCGGCCGGGCCGTCGGCATCACGACGGTGCTCAACCTCGAGCCGGCGCACCGCCGCCTCGAGATCGGCTCCACCTGGCTCGGGCGGGCAGCGCAGCGCACCGGCATCAACACCGAGGCGAAGCTCCTCCTCCTGACCCACGCGTTCGAGAGCCTCGGCTGCATCGCGGTCGAGTTCCGGGTCCACTGGCACAACCAACAGTCGCGCGCGGCCGTCGCCCGCCTCGGCGCGAAGCAGGACGGCGTCCTGCGGAACCACCGTGTCTGGCCCGACGGCACCATCCGCGACACCGTGGTCTTCTCGGTGATCGACGGCGAGTGGCCGACCGTGAGGCAGTCGCTGGTGCAGCGCCTCGCCGGGCACGCGCGCTAGTGGCGTCGTACCGGGTGACCCTCTCGATCGGCCGGCTCGCCCCGGGCGTCGACCCGACGGTGATCCTGCCGACCGCCGCCGACTCGGCCGCCGAGGTCGTCGTCGTCGAGGCGCGCGACGTCGCGGTGGTGCGCGGCGAGGCCAGGATCACGGTCCGCTTCACGTCCGACGACGACCACGCGGCGGCCCGGGTCGCCGACAGCGTCGCCCGGAGCACGGCGCCGCTCGCCGAGGTGACCGGCACCGCCCTCACCCGGCGCGACGGCGGCCGCTGGTCGCGGCTGGCGCTCTAGCGGCTCAGCCAGGCAGCCGGTCCCTCCCGACCGCGGAGGCCGTTCCCGACCGCGGGCGGACGCGGTCGCGAGCGACCCCGACGGTCGAGACCGTCCGTCAGGTGTCCTTCCGGATCCAGCGGAAGGTCGCGAGCGCCGCCGCCACCCCGACGACGAACCAGATGCCGAGCGCGATCGCGACGCCGGCGAGGTTCCAGTCGCCGCCCTGCTCCTGCGAGGCGAACCCGGCGGGCAGGAAGACGGAGCGCGTCCCCTGAGCGATCCACTTCAGCGGGAACACCGACGCGACATTCTGCAGCCAGTCCGGGAGCATCGAGAACTGCAGGTAGACGCCGCTGACGAACTGCAGCACCAGCACGATCGGGATGATGACCGCCGTGGCGCTCTTGCCCGAGCGCGGCACCCGCGAGAGCGCGATCCCGAGGACCGCCGACGTGATCATGCCGAGCACGTAGATCCAGACGAAGCTGAACCACTTGTCGGCCGAGGTGGGCAGGTCGACCGAGAAGGCGAAGTGCGCGATCAGGATCAGCAGGATCACCTGCAGCACCGACGTCGCGAAGACCTGCCCGAGCTTGCCGATGAAGTACGACACGACCGGCAGAGGGGTGCCGGCGAGGCGTTTGAGCGTGCCGTCGCCGCGCTCGACCGCGATGTCGACGGCCAGGTTCTGGACTCCGGAGAGCAGGATCCCGGCGGCGATCATCCCTGGCAGGTAGAAGGCGGCGGGGGTCACTCCGCCCGAGCCGTCCGGGCGGGTGCCGATGTCACCGGCCGAGCTGAAGGCGACCGAGAAGATCGTGAGCATGATGATCGGGAACAGGAACGTGAACAGGATCGTGTCGCCCTGCCGGAAGTAGACCCGGGTCTCGTAGCGGGCGCGGTCGAGGCCGATGGCGAGGGCGTTCATGCGGGTTCTCCTTCGAGTGCGGGAACAGGCGCTGCCGCCTGGACGAGGTCGAGGTAGACGTCCTCGAGGCTCGGGCGGACGACCTCGAGGTCGCGGAGCCCGTCGCCGAGGGCCGCGTGGAGCCGGGCCACGAGGGCCGCGGGCTCGAGGGTGCGCTCGACGTGAGCACCGTCCGCGTCGAGCCAGCGGACCATCGGGGTCCGCGCATCCTGCCCGCCGATCTCGTCGATGCGGCCGATGTCGATCAGGCTGCCTCCGGCGATGACGCCGGCGCGATCGCTCAGCTGCGCGGCCTCGTCGAGGTAGTGGGTGGTCAGCAGGATCGTCGTCCCCTCGCGCTTGAGCGAGCGGATCAGCTCCCAGAACCCCCGCCTCGCCTCCGGGTCGAAGCCCGTCGTCGGCTCGTCGAGGAAGAGCAGCTCGGGCCTGCCGATCACGCCGAGCGCGACGTCGACGCGGCGCCTCTGACCGCCGGAGAGCGCCTTGATCCTGGTGCCCGCCTTCTCGGTCAGGCCGACGGCGGCGATCGTCTCCTCGACGTCCCGCGGGTGCGGGTAGAGGCGGGCGAAGTGCGACACCTGCTCACGCACGGTGACGTTGCCGCTCTCGCCGCTCGACTGGAGCACCATGCCGATCCGCGCCCGCCAGTCGCGGCCCGCCGTCTGCGGGTCGACGCCGAGCACGGTGACGTCGCCCGAGGTGCGGTCGCGGTAGCCCTCGAGGATCTCGATGGTCGTGCTCTTGCCGGCTCCGTTGGGGCCGAGGAGGGCGAAGGTCTCGCCCCGCTGGATCTCGAAGCTCACCCCCGACACGGCGTCGAATGCGCCGTAGGTCTTCCGCAGGTCTCGCACGCTCACGTGCGCTGGTTCGGTCATGGCTCAAGGATCGCGCGGACAGGGCGTCCGGGGGAACAGTGGATCGGCTCTGTCGCCCGTCAACCGATCGGTCGACACCTCGACGAGCGGGAGCCGCGCAGGATCAGCGCGTGATCAGCTCCGGCAGGTGCCTGCACCCGTCGAGTTGCTCCGGCGCGCAGATCGCGGGCAGCAGGGTCTCCCACATCTCGCGCACCCGGGGCACGAGGTCCGCCCGTCCGGTGAGGACGTTCGAGACGGACTGGACGCCGGTGAACGCGGCGACGAGGAACCGCGCCACCTTCTCGGGGTCGAGGTCGGACCTCAGCTGGCCCTCGTCCACGCCCCGCCGCAGGAGGCCGAGGTAGACCTCCGCCCACATCTCGTACGGCAGGTGCACGTGCAGCTCGTCGCCGAGCTCCTCCGTGGTCAGCCGCACCCCGGCCGCGACGACGACGTCGTCGACGATCTCGATCGTGAAGCCGAGGGTGAGCCGCACCAGCGTCTCGAGGCCGGGGCGCCCCTCGGCGAGAGTCGCCTGTGCTCGCTCGGACGTGATCCTGGTCTCCTCCTCGATGACGGCGTCGGCCAGGTCGTGCTTCGAGGAGAAGTGGAAGTAGAGGGCGCCCTTCGTGACGCCGGCGGCGACGGCGACCTCGTCGAGGGTGGTCCGCGCGTAGCCGCGCCGGGCGAAGACGGTCGCGGCGGCGAGGACGATGGCAGCCCGAGTGGCCTGAGCCCGCTCCTGCTTCGGATGCTGATCTCTCGCCACGGGATGCTCCCCTGTCGAACCGCCGGGCAGCCCTCTCGGTCTGCAGCCCTGTCGGTCTGTCGGTCAGCCTCCGCCCCACGCTGGGCTGCTGAGCCGATCGTACCGCTCCCCTCTACTCTCGGACCATGAGGATCATCGTCGCCCCCGACTCGTTCAAGGGCTCCGCCGACGCCCGGGAGGCCGCCTCCGCGATCGCCGCCGGCTGGTCGTCGGCCCGTCCGGGCGACGAGCTCGTCCTCCTGCCGATGGCCGACGGCGGCGAGGGCACGCTCGATGCGTTCGAGGCCGCGGTGCCCGGGTCCGTCCGCCGGGAGGTGCGCGTCACCGGCCCCCTGGGCGACCCGGTCGACGCGAGCTGGCTCCTCCTGCCCGACGGCACGGCGGTGGTCGAGCTGGCGTCGACGAGCGGGATCACGCTGCTCGATCCCGACCGGCTGCGCGCGCAGGATGCCACGACCCGCGGATTCGGCGAGGCCGTCGCGGACGCCCTCGCGGCTGGTGCGACGAGGCTCCTGCTCGCGATCGGCTCCAGCTGCTCCACCGACGGCGGGGCCGGCGCCCTGCAGGCCCTCGGGGCCGAGCTGCTCACGGCCGACGGTCGACCTGTCGGACCGGGAGCCCGGGGGCTGGCCGAGATCGCCTCGGTCGATCTCGCCGGCCTCGCCGCCCTCCCGCCCCGCGGCGCGGTGGTCGTCTCGGATGTCGTGAACCCGCTCCTCGGGCAGCTCGGGGCGGCGGCCGTCTTCGGACCGCAGAAGGGGGCGACACCCGACGACATGGCGGCCATGGAGACCGCGCTGGCGCGGTTCGCCGCCCTCGTGCCGGGCTCTGCCGAGACGCCGGGCGCCGGAGCCGCGGGCGGGACGGGCTTCGGGCTCCTGGCCTGGGGCGCGTCGCTCGCCCCGGGCGCCGCCGTGGTCGCGGAGACCGTGCGGCTGGGCGACGCCCTCCGCGGTGCCGATGCCGTCGTCACCGGCGAGGGGCGCTTCGACGCGCAGTCGGCGGCGGGCAAGGTGCCCTCGTTCGTCGTCGCTGCGGCCCGGGCGGCCTCGGTGCCGGCCCTCCTCGTGGCCGGCTCCATCGAGTCGCCGACCGACGACTTCGCCGCAGCGGTCTCGCTGACAGAGCTCGCCGGATCGTCGGCCGCGGCCATCGCCGCGCCGCTGCCCCACCTGGAGCGCGCCGGGGCCCTGCTCGCCGCGACCCTCGCCGGGGCGCGCTCGTGAGGGCGACGAGCCGGACGCAGTCCGAGGCCTCGGACGCGCGGCGCGTGCCCCCGCTGGAGCAGGTCCGCGACGACGTCTGGGCGCTCGCCCAGCCGATGCCCGGCGAGCAGCTGCCGTACTCGTTCCTGTATCTCCTGCGCGACACCGACGGCGGCGTCCACGTGATCGACCCCGGTTCCGACGGCGACGACGACTGGGACTCGTTCGTCCGCGCCCTCGGTGCCATCGATGCAGCGGTCACCGACGTCCGGACCCTGACGGCGACGCACCTGCACCCGGACCACCTCGGGATGGCGAGCAGGATCCGGGACGCCTCCGGCGCGATCCTGCAGCTCCACCCGGCCGAGGCGCGGGCTCTCGCGGCCCTGGGCGAGCACCGCCCCGACCGGGCGCGCCTCGAGCGGCAGGCCGACGCCTGGAGCGTGCCGGCCGAGCGGCGCGACGAGCTGCTCGCGCTGGCCGTCGGCGACGCTCCCGCCGCGGGGGCCTCTTCCGCGGAGAGGCCACGGCCCGACCGCCTGCTCGACGACGGCGCCGTCCTCGACATCCCCGGCTTCGAGCTCGTCGTGCTGCACACGCCCGGCCACACCCCCGGGCACCTCAGCCTCCGCGACGACCGGCGAGGCGTCGTGTTCACCGGCGACCACGTGCTCCCGCACCTCTTCGCAGGGCTCGGACTCGGCGGACCGACCGACACGAATCCGCTGGCCGACTACCTCCGGAGCATCGAGCGGGTGGCGGAGGCCGGCGACCACGAGGCGCTGCCGGGGCACGGGTACCGCTTCTCCGGCCTCGGCGAGCGGGCGCGGGAGTCGGCGGAGCACCATCTCGCGCGGACGAGGGAGGTCGCGGCGATCGTGGGGCGGGATCCTGCGACGCCGGTCTGGGACATCGCGACCCGGCTGACCTGGACCGCCGGCTTCGCCGGGCTCCGCGGGTTCACGCTGTACTCGGCACTGTCGCAGACCGCGATGCACCGCGAGTTCGTCGAGGGAGGCGGGCTGGACGGGCTCGGCGGGACGGGCCCGATCGGCTAGACGCCGACCGGCGCGGCCCTCTGAGCCAGCTCGCGCTGCACGGCGAGGGCGAGCTCGCGGAGCAGGACGAGGTCGACGCTGTCGACCGGACGGGGCGCAGGATCGGTGACGCACAGCGCGCCGACCCGGATGCCGTCGGGCGTCTCGACCGGGTACCCGGCGTAGAAGCGGACGGACGGGTGCGTCACGAAGCGGTCGTCGCTCCACACGTCGGGGACGATCAGCGAGCCGTTGCCCTTGATCGTCTCGGCGCACATCGCGCCGCGGAGCGGGCTCTCGACGACGGCCGTCCCGGCGACGGCCTTGTTCCAGACGCGGTCCTGGTCGACCAGCGAGAAGGCGGCGCCGGAGGTGCCGAGCAGGATGCGGGCCCGCTCCACGATCTCGTCGAAGCGCTTCTCGGGCCGGGAGTCGAGGATGCACAGCCGGCGGATCGCGGCGAGGCGCTCCTCGTCGCTCTGGGCGCGGACCCGGAGCGGGCAGGCCTGACGGCCGGCGGCGAACCGCGTGTCGAGGAGGGGGGCCAGGTCGACGGCGAGGGTGACGGCCATCGACTTGAAGATGTCGGGGGCGACGTGCATCCGGTCGGCCACCGGCTCGTGGGAGCGCTCGGGGGTCTTCACGAAGTGGACGCCCTCGCGCTCGTCGCAGAGCTCCTGCGACACGGCGTTGAGGCGGGCCGCACTCGCATCGGCGGCGTTGCCCTCCTTGAGGGAGAAGATCTTGAGCGACGACGGCGGCAGGAGGCCGACGACGAAGACGCCGGCTCCGTCGTCGCGGGCGGCGGTGAAGCGGTCGAGCAGGTCGGCGAGGTGGCGGCGCCATGTCCGGACCGACGTCATCCGGAGCGCGTCGCTCATGCCGATCACGATCACGATCGCGTCGTACGTCGCGAGGCGCGGCTCGGGGATCAGGCGCGCAGCTGTCGCGACCGTGATGATCGGGTCGGCCACGAGGTCGACGTCGACGCCCCGGCCGGTGAGGCCCGACACCTGGCGCGCGAGGTGGCCGGGCAGGGCGAGGTCGTGGCTGCGGACGCCCCAGCCGACGGCGGCGCCGTTGCCGAACACCAGGATGCGGTCGGGCTCGATGCCGGGGGCGTGCGCCCGGGGGGCGTCCTCCGGACGGGGCATCGTCAGGCGCCCTCCGACCCCCGCGAAGCGGCCGCGGAACACCGGGCGCGCGAGGGTCTGGAACAGGGAGAGCACGTCGGATTTCCAATCGTCAAAGAGGCGGATGCTTCGACTATCACCCTCTTCTCACCCATCCGCAACACCCCTGTCCGGGGCAGGTGAGGCTGTCTACCCCGCGGGTGAGGGTGTCCTGCACTCGGAGGACACGTCTGAACCCCGTTGGGAGCGCTCCCGGATCGGTGCTCGGGGCGGCTGTGTGGGCGTGTGCTGGCCGGTGCTTCGGCGGGTGCCCGCCGTAGTCGGCACCCCTCCGGAGCCCCGCCAACACCTCCGTCAGCCGGAGACGATGGCGGGATACGCAGGATCCAGCCCGGTCACGTCGTCGAAGCGCGCCTCCGCGAGCGCGCGCAGCTCGGCCGCCGACCCGGCGAAGAGGTCTTCGTCGGAGGCCGGGGTGTCGCCCTTCTTCCCGTCGGTCACTCCGGCGTACCGGGAGCCCCGGCTGGTGTACTGCCAGATCGTCCAGTGGTCCCAGCCGGCGGGCAGGGCGCCGGGACCGCTCGCGGGATCGTCGACGTACCGGGCCAGGAACAGCGGGTTCTGCCCGAAGTCGGGGCTGTTCGACGTGCACCGCTTCCACCAGTCGGTCGTGGTGTAGATCGCGGGCATCCTGCCCGTCAGCCCGGTGACGGTGTCGACGAACGACGACACCCACACGACCATCTGCTTCGGCGTCAGCCCCCAGCAGGAGTCGGTGCCGTCGGTCCGCACGTAGGGGTCGTACTCGAGGTCGACGAGGGGCGGCAGCGTCGCGGAGCCGGTCGCGCGGTCGCCGTCGACGGTGCGAAGTGCCCGCACGAAGTACTCCGCCTGCGCGACGGCGGTCGACGCGTTCGGCTTCGCGAAGTGGAACGCGCCCCGGGCGAGTCCGGCGCGAGCGGCCCCGGTGTACTGCTCGCGGAAGCGGGCGCTCGTGTACCGGACGCCCTCGGTCGCCTTGACGTATGCGAAGCGGGCCCCCTTCGCGGAGGCCTTCCGCCAGTTCACGCCGTGCTGGTAGGCGCTGACGTCGAGGCCCGGCAGCGTGGCGCGCTCGGCGGGAGCGGCATCGGCAGCTCGGCCGGAGGCCGCGGCAGGCGCGGGTGCGGTGCCAGCGCGCGACGCTCCGTCGGACGCGACCGCGGACGATCCTGCGATCGCCGTCACCACGACCAGCGCGGCGATGGCGAGAGCGCGGGCGACCATCCGAAGACCCTAGCCCGTCCGGTCGACGCGGAGGCCCCGGCTACTTCCGCTTGGGGATGAGGATCCACAGGACGATGTAGAGCAGGAACTGCGGCCCCGGCAGGATGATCGACACCACGAAGAGGAGTCGGACGACGAAGCGGCTCCATCGGAACCGGTCGGCGATGGCGGCGCACACTCCGGCGATGACCTTGCCGCGGCTGGGGCGAGAGAGAGTCGTCATGCGACGAGTGTGCCCGGCCGTCCTGATCCGCGGCCGGGTGCGGCGGAGCATCCCACGGCCACCCTTTCGAGCCGCTGGTCCGAACCACTCCCATGACGACGACAGCCACAGGATCAGCGAGCGGCACCACGCGGGCGCCGCTCGACCGCGCCTTCGCGATCGGCACCCCCCTCACCCCGGTCGGCTACTACCCCGCCTCCGGCCCGCTCCCGGAGGTCCTCGAGGTGCGGCGGCAGACGGGACCCTGGGACGCCGTCGGCCAGCGCCGCCAG
This sequence comes from Frondihabitans peucedani, assembly GCF_039537585.1. Lineage (NCBI taxonomy): Bacteria > Bacillati > Actinomycetota > Actinomycetes > Micrococcales > Microbacteriaceae > Frondihabitans > Frondihabitans peucedani. The sequence continues at coordinate 2,018,743 of NZ_BAABAU010000001.1, read as the reverse complement.
CTCATGCTGTCGGACGGCGGCAGCGTCACGGAGACGATCGTCGCCGTCGACGCCCCGAACCGGTTCGTCTACGAGCTGAGCAACTTCGAGAAGCTGTTCGGGCTCCTCGTCTCGGGGGCGCGCGCCGAGTGGGACTACTCGGCCGAGGGCTCGGGCACCCGCATCGACTGGACCTACACGTTCTTCGCCCGGCCCGGCGCCGGACCTGCGCTCAAGGCGATCGTCGGCCTGTTCTGGGCGCCGTACATGAAGCGCGTGCTACCCGGGATCCTGGGCCGCATCGACGAGGACGCCTAGCGCGGCAGGCCGCCCGATCGCGCCATACTGGGCACCACCAGTCGGGCCGCGCCGCGGCCTGTCCGTCGCCGAGGAGCCGCCATGTCCGAACTCACCGATGCCGCGTACGACGAGGTCGTCTTCACCCTCGCGCAGGATCCCGACGTCGACGTCACCGTGTCCGACGACGGGCTGCTCGCGCGCGGCCGCCGGTTCGCGTTCCTCGACGACGACCACCTCGTCGTGAAGCTGCCGCACGACCGCGCCGCCGACCTCGTCGCCCGCCGGATCGCCGGCGGCCGCCCCGAGGGCGAGGGCTGGGTGTCGGTCTCGAGCGTCGACCTCTGGCTGGAGCTCGCGGGCGAGGCGCACGCCTTCGTCGGCGAGCCCGCGGTCGGCGGCCAGTCGTAGCGCGTCAGGGCTCGGCCCGACACAGCGCGGCAGTGCTCGTCACATCGCGTCCGCGCGCGTCGTGCCCCGCCTGCGCTCGGGACTGGACACGACCGGCGCGCGCGCACTAACGTCTGGGGCATGAACACGATGACCAGCTGGTGGCCGCTCTCCTAGGCGACCCCTGCAGACTCATCATCGAACCGGCCGCCCCTCTCGGGCGGCCGTTTCGCGTTCCGGGGAGGGCGACCCTCCCGAAAGGCATCCCGTGTCCCTCCTCGACCGACTGACCCGGCCCGGCGCCACCGAGCCGTTCGCGCTCCTCCGCCGCGGCGCGGCCGACCACGTCGTCGTCCTGACCGGCGACGTCGTCGACGTGGACGACCTGGCGTCGATCCCCCTCGACGAAGGCGTCGACGTGCTGACCCTGGTGCCGTTCTCGCAGATCCGCGAGCGGGGCTTCGAGGCGCACGACGACGGCAGCCCGCTCCGCTGCCTCGTGATCCGCGAGAGCGAGACGGTGCCCCTCGAGGCCGTCGAGGTGCTCCGCGACGACAGCATCGTCAGCAGCGGCGGCGGGTTCACGACGTCCGACGCCGAGTACGAGGGGATCGTCCGAGACGTCATCCGCGACGACATCGGCAGCGGCGCCGGCGCGAACTTCGTGATCCGCCGCGACTTCGAGGCCCGCGCCTACGCCTCCGGGCGGCGGGCCGTGGCGGCCTGGTTCGCCAACCTGGTCCGCCAGGAGACCGGCGCCTACTGGACCTTCGCGATCGCGACCCCCGGTATCAACGCGGTGGGCGCGAGCCCGGAGAAGCACGTCGGCGTGGTGCGCGATCCTGCGACCGGCGTCCGCACCGCCTCGATGAACCCGATCAGCGGCACCTACCGGCACCCCGCGACCGGCCCGGACGCTGCGCAGTTCGTGTCGTTCCTCGGCGACACGAAGGAGACCGAGGAGCTCTTCATGGTCGTCGACGAGGAGATGAAGATGATGAGCCAGATCTGCCGTCGGGGCGGCAGGATCCGGGGCCCGCACCTCAAGCAGATGCGGGCGCTGACGCACACCGAGTACCTCCTCGAGGGCGAGACCGACCGCCACCCCGTCGACGTCCTGCGCCTGTCGCTCTTCGCTCCGACGGTGACCGGGTCGCCGATGCAGAACGCCTGCGCGGTCATCCACCGCCGCGAGACGACGGGCCGCGGCTACTACGCCGGCGTCCTCGCGCTGTTCGAGAGCGACGGCGCGGGCGGGCACGACCTCGACGCGCCGATCCTGATCCGCACCGCGTACATCGGCGACGACGGCTACGTGCGCGTGCCGGTGGGCGCGACGCTCGTGCGGCACAGCGATCCGGCATCGGAGATGCGCGAGACCGCGGCGAAGGCTGCCGGGATCCTGCGGGCGATCGGCGCAGGATCGGGCGGCCCCGACTCCCGCGACGACGTCCGGCTCGACGAGGTGCCCGGCGTCGCCGGGCTCCTGGCTGCGCGCAACACGCGGCTGGCGCCGTTCTGGCTGACGCCGCAGCGGACGCCGCTCGACGACGACGGGACGACCGCCGACCCGCTGGCCGGGCGCCGTGCCGTGGTCGTCGACGCCGAGGACGACTTCAGCGCCATGCTGGCCCACCAGCTGCGCTCGTTCGGGCTGACCGTCGAGGTCGTGCCGTGGAGCAGCGCGCAGGATCACGCCGACGCCGACCTGCTCGTCGCCGGTCCGGGCCCGGGCAACCCCCGCGACGCGTCGTCGCCGCGCCTCGCCGCCATGCGCGAGCTCGTCGACGAGCGGCGGGCGAGCGGACGCCCTCTGCTCGCCGTCTGCCTGAGCCATCAGATCCTGGCCCTCGGGCTCGGCCTCGACGTCGGCCCTCTGCGCGAGCCGCACCAGGGCCGCGCGGTGCCGCTGGAGTACCGCGGGCTCCGCTCCGACATCGGCTTCTACAACTCGTTCGCCGCTCTGGCCGGCCCGCTGCCGGACGGGGTCGAGGCCACGACGGAGGACGGCGGCCGGGTGGTGCAGACGCTCAGCGGGCCGGGGTTCGCGTCGGTGCAGGGTCACCTCGAGTCGGTGCTGTCGCGGGACGGGCGCGCGATCCTGCGCCGGCTCGTCGAGCACGCGCTCGCGCCCGCCGCGGTGCCGGAGGTGGCCACCGCGGCGGGCTGAGGGCGGGTCCGGGTCGGGGTCGGGCGGTCAGACCCGCGCGGCGAACGCGGACGCCCGCGCGCGGAGAGCGGCGATGCGCTCCTCGCGCGCCGCGTCGACGTCGAAGCCGAGGTAGGCCGGCGGGACGGCGCGGCGGACGTTCGCCGAGCACTCGAACGAGGCGCAGACGAGGGTCCCGACCGTGTCGCCGTTCCGACCGGCGGGCCCGCGGCGCTTGGCGCTGAAGAACACGACGTCGTTCGGGAGCGTGACGTCCTGGCACCACGCGCACTGGGCGCGGACGCCCGGCCGCGCGTCAGCCTCGCGCAGCAGGATGCCCGTGGGGGCTGCGCCGTCGTCGCCGGGCACGACGACGTAGGAGCGCTTGCCCAGTCGGGGGTCACGCCAGCCGAGGTAGTCGAGGTCGCTCCAGGGGAGGTCGTCGAAGCCGGGCGGCAGGGTCAGATCGCTGGACTCGCGCCGGGAGGCGTTGACGAGGGAGGCGCGGATGGTCTGGTCGGTCAGGGGGAGCATGAGGGATCACCGTTCGTGGGATTCCGCGCAGGATCGGCGCGGGAGTGGTCGTCAGAGAGGTCGCGGGGCGCGCAGCAGCGCGCCGGGCGGGGCTATCTGCCGCCGGCGCGAGAACCGCCGGCGACCTCCCCACGCCCCGAGGGCACGACAGACGGACGGGTGATCACGGAGACGAGGGTAGCAAAGGCCCCGGCTCGCGTCAGGCGCGGGGCGGGAGCGCGGCGGTCAGCCCTCGACGAGCCGCACGGTGACGGCGACGGTGAGCGCGGCAGCGTCCTCGCCGTGCTCGACACACAGGTCGCGGACGGTCTCGCCGACCCGCCGCACCGTGTCGGGGGCGGCCTCGGCGGCGTGGGTGGCGATCTGCACGCTGACGCTGGTGAAGCCGTCCGTCCGGTCGATGTCGACCAGGACGTCGGGCTGCCGGAGCGCCAGCTTCGCGGCGAGGACCGTGGCCGCAGCCTCGAGGACGGGCTGCGCGGGATACACCCCGGCGACACCGGGCGTCGCGCGAACGGCCGCCGTCAGCGCGCGGGACAGCTCGACGTCGTCGGTCATCGGGGGCTCTCCGGTCTCTCGTAGACGTCGTCGATCCCGACGTCGATCGCGGTAACGACCAGGTCGGTCTGGCGCTCGAGGGCCTCGCGGATCCGCTCCCGGAGGGCGTCCGCCGTGTCGTCGATCGACAGGCCGTACTCGATCGTCGCGGTGACCTCGACCCGGACCGCGGCACCGGGGGTCGTGACGTCGCCGTCGAGGGTGCAGCGCCCCATCACGACGCCGCCGAGGGTGTCGCCGGCACGGCGCACGATCCCGCGGACCGCCGCCTCGGTCAGCGACAGGTGGAGCGCAGGATCGGGATGGGTCACGGGGATCTCGCGCCCCGACCGGATCTCGTCCTTGATGGTCTCGAGCAGGCCCGCGATCCACGAGGAGTCGCGGTCGGGGTCGCTGTCGGCCTCGCGGCGGAGCGCCGTCCAGGCGAGCTCGCGCATCCTGGTCATCCCGGCCAGGGCAAGTCGGCACGCGGCCGAGTTCTCGATGTCGGGGTCGAACGGCTCGCGGCCGCGGTCGAGGTACTCGGCGAGCTCGTCCATCGTGTGGCCGTCGAGGTCGTCGCCGGACTCGAGGTCGTCGGTCGGCTCGAGGTCGTCGACGGGCTCGGGCTCGCCCGTGGGCGTGAGGTCGTCGACCGGCTCGGGCTCGCCGGAGGGCATGGCGTCGTCGTCGCGGGTCATCGCCATGCCTCCATTTCGTGGAGCAGGAATCTCCGGGCCCGGGCCAGGAGGCCGCGGACCGTGGAGACGGGCAGGTCGAGGCCGTCGGCGATCTCCTGGTAGCTGTAGCCGGCGGTCTCTCTCAACAGCCAACACCGTCGCTGGTCGGCAGGGAGCTTGTCCAGAGCCTCCCACACCGCGTCGAGCTGCAGGCGCGCCTCGACGACCCGGTCCGGCGAGCCCGCCCGGGCTGCGGGCGGGTTCCAGTCGTCGATGTTCTCGTGCTCGCGGCGGACGCGGATCCGGTCGATGGCCCGGCGGGTGACGATGCGCATCAGCCAGTTGCGCACCTGGCCCGGGTTCTCGAGCTCGGTGATGTGCCGCCACCCGGTGAGGAACGACTCCTGGACGATGTCGTCCGACTCGATCTCCGACCCGAGGAGCTTCGCCGCGTAGACGCGCATGAGCGGGCCGTGCCGGCGGGCGATGATCTCGAACGCGTGGACGTCGCCGTCTCTCGCGCGGGCCGCCAGCGTGGCGTCCGGAGCGTCGGGAAGCGGGTCGAAGACGACGATGGCGCATCCTCCCGGGTCGTGGCGGTCCCCCGATCCTGCCAGGGCTCCTCTCTGCCTACCACTGCCGGCGGCGAACCAGCCAGGCGATGGCCCCGATCCGATGTCTTCCGACCCGGTGCCCTGAACACGAGCGATGACTTTGTGACATCCGGGTCCGACGACTCGTCGTACCAGTAGCGGTGCATCCCACCGCGAACGCGTGACCCGTCGACCACCAGTCGGCACAGAGGAGAGCTGTGAGCACCACCCTGCCTTCGGGACCCGGAGCCGACGACATAGCCCGCGAGGGATCCCTCGATCCTGCGCCGGTCGTCTCCGCGGAGGAGAACCCCTACACCCGCATCGAGGTCTCGAGCCGACGGGTCGACGAGGCCGTCCGGCTGTCGGAGCGCTACTACGGCGGGTCGCGGTTCCGGATCACCTCTCCCCGCGCCCCGTTCTCGTTCCGGTACGCGTCGCTCGGCGACGCCGACGTCAGCCTCCGCCTCTCGGTCGTCACCGGGCGCCTCACCGGCGACATCTCCCGGCTCGACGACTACGTCGCCACCTGGTTCCGAGACGGGACCGGCAGGATCACGACGAAGCGCGCGCCCTTCGAGGTGGAGCCCGGGCAGCCGGTGGTCCTGCCGTCCTCGAGCGCGTTCACTCTCGAGGCGCCGGCCGGGCGCCAGAGCCTCGTCCACCTCGCCAGGCCGTTCCTCGAGCGGGTGGCGACCGAGAGGCACGGCGGGACGCTCCAGCCGATCGCGTTCCGGCACGACGCGCCCCTCGCGCCGACGGCCGTGGCCTCGTGGCGGCAGACGATCACCGCGGCGACGCCCGTCGTGACCGACCCCGACGCCGCCCCGCTGATCCGGATGGAGGCGAACCTGGCCGTCGCGCGATCGCTCCTCACCGTCTTCCCGTGGCAGGCCGAGTACGTGCCCGAGGCGCTGCTCGTGCCGCGTCTGGCCAGGGCCCGCGCGGCCGTGGAGTTCCTGCAGGAGAACGCGCACCTGCCGATCACTCCCGCGGACGCCGCGGCAGCCGCCGGGATGCACACGCGCTCGCTGCAGAACGCGTTCCAGCGGCACCTCGGCACCTCGCCGACCGAGTACCTCCGCTGCATCCGGCTCGACCGGGTCCGTCGCGACCTCCTCGAGCACACCCCCAAGACCGCCAGCGTGACCGACGTCGCGCGCGCCTGGGGCTTCGGTCACCTGGGCCGGTTCGCGTCCGCCTACCAGGAGCGCTTCGGCGAGAAACCGAACGAGACGCTCCGGCGCTGAACGGCCATTCGAGAGGCCCGGATGGCCGCTAAACGCTACGGACTGATCGAATGCTGACAGAAGCCTGAACGACCATGACTCTTGTCAGGGTCGATGCGTCTGAATGATGTGCCCGCATCGAGCGGGGACGCTCCCGAAGGCCGGGAGCACGAAACGCACAGCAGGAGAGAACGATGTCGAACGTCACCCCCACCGCCACCACCGGCAGCTCCGTCGCCAAGACGACGCCGTCCACCGGTTCCACCTCGGGCAAGAACACGATCGCCGAGGGCGTCGTCGAGAAGGTCGCCGGCATCGCCGCCCGCGAGGTCCCCGGGGTCCACGACCTGGGCAACGGTGCCGCCCGCGCCATCGGTGCCATCCGCAACGCCATCAACCAGCAGGACCGCGGCCAGGGCATCAAGGTCGAGGTCGGCGAGAAGCAGGTCGCCGCCGACATCATCATCGTCGCCGAGTACCCCGTCGCCCTCCAGAAGCTCGCCGACAGCGTCCGCGCCGCCGTCACCGACGCCATCTCCACCGTCGTCGGCATGGAGGTCACCGAGGTCAACGTGACCATCTCCGACGTCCACATCCCCTCGGACGACAACGACGACGAGGCCACCGAGAGCCGCGTCCAGTGACCGTCACCACGAAGGGCATGCTGATCGGCGCGGTCCTCGCGCTGTCAGCGGTCGCATTCGGCTTCTGGGCCATGATCCTGGTCGCCGTGGCGATCGCCATCGGGTGGGGCGTCGGCCGCGTGGTCGAGGGCAAGCTGGACCTCGGGTCGCTGACGGACGCCCTCCGCGGGCGGCGGTCGTCGTGACCGCGGCGGTGTCGGCCGGCGAGGCCGTCCACGGCCGCACGCAGATCTCGTCGCGGGCTGTCCGCCGGATCGTGTCGGCCGTCACCGCGGACGCTCTCAGCGTCAGCGCCTCCGACGTGTCGGTCGAACTGGCCGATGACGACGGGTCCCTCGGCGTCCGCGCCAGGACCCCGATCCACATCCGTCCGCTTGGTGACGTCGGCCGCCGGTCGACCGGCACCCTGATCGAGCGCCTCACGGCCGCTCAGACCAGCATCCGCGAGCGCTGCCTCGAGCTGACCGGCTCGTCCATCGGCCGGGTCGACCTCCAGGTCACCGGTGTCGAACTCCGAGAGAGGAAGAGGGTCTCATGACGTCGACCGCGCTGTACCGCCGACTCGTCCGCCGCGAGACGCACTCGTCCCGCTCCGGGATCGCCATCGTCCTCGCCGTCGTGCTCATGCTCGTCCTGGCCTGGATCGGCACGGAGGCCGTCCTCTCGGCGCTGAAGCAGCCCGCGCTGCTCGTCGCGCCGAAGGACGCCGCCGTCACGGTCCTGCAGGCCGCCGGGGCACCCGTCGGGCTCCTCGCCGCGGGGGGCGTCGTCGTGGCGATCGTCGGGCTGATCCTGATCATCGTCTCGCTCGCCCCCGGCCGTCGCGGACGCCGCGGCGTCGCCGCCGACCGGACCGCCGCCGTGGTCGACGACCGGGTCATCGCCCAGAGCGTCGCCCAGAAGGCGAGCTACGCCGGCGACGTCGATCCCGACCAGGTCCACGTGAGCGTCGGAACGCGAGCGGTGGCCGTCGAGGTCAGCCGCACCTCGGGCCGCAGCGCCGACCTCCGGAGCATCCAGGCCGCGGTCGACGAGGAGCTCTCCTCGTACGACTTCCAGCCCTCGCTCCGCGGCAAGGTGCACCTGTCCAAGAAGGGGACGATCAGCTGATGACCACCACCAACCGGTTCCTGAACCGCGTCTTCGTCCTCGTGATCGGACTGGTCCTCCTCGTCGGAGGCGCCGCCGTCGCCGCAGGATCGCTGCTCCCCGACATCCAGAACCCGGTCACGTCCGGCGCGAAGGACGCCGTGAATCCGACCTCGGACGCGCTCTCCGGCTCGCAGCCCTGGATCCTCTGGGTCACCGCGGCCGCCGCCCTCGTCCTGATCCTGCTGCTCCTGTGGTTCGTCTTCCGACAGGGCCACGGACGCACGGGCACGCTCCTCACCGTCACCGAGGGCAAGGGCCGCGACACCACCACCGGCGGGACGCTGGTCGTCGACGCCAAGGTCGCCGCCCAGGTGCTGGAGGAGTCGCTGAAGCGGGATCCTGCGATCCTCGCCATCGACGTCGTCGCCTTCCGCATCAAGAAGGAGAACGTCCTCCGCATCACCGCCGAGACCCGCCGCGGCGCCTCGCCGATCGAGGTCCGCACGACCATCGACCAGGCCGTCGCCGAGTGGGACTCCCTGCTCGGGAGCACCACGCCGGTCGTCATCCAGCTCGTCGCCGGCATCCGCTCGCGCACGGGTTCCACCACCCGGGTCGCCTGACCCGTCCCTGCGGCGGCCGCCTGGCCGTCACGCATCCGAGGCCTTCGGGCCATCACCACAGAAGAAGGAGAACCACCATGAGTGCAGCAGACAAGATCAAGGCCGCCGCCGAGAAGGTCACCGGCCAGGCCAAGGAGGCCGTCGGCAACGCGACCGACAACGACAAGCTCGTCGCCGAGGGCCAGGCCGACCAGGCCAAGGGCGGCGCGCGCGACAAGGTCGAGGACGTCAAGGACGTCTTCAAGAAGTAACCCCCGAGAGAGCCCCCGTCCGCACTGGGCGGGGGCTCTCCCCATTCCGCCCGCGGGACGCCGGCGGAACCCAGCACTCGTCCGGCAGAGCCGGCGGCCTCACCCTCGTCCGGCAGAGCCGGCGGCCCCACCAGGAGACACCATGAGCGACAGCGTCACCGGAGATGCGACGCATCCCCAGCCCACCCCCATCGACCTCACCACCGTCGACCCCACACACCCCGACCACGAGAGCGCCGACCACCTGCTCGGCACCGCGGTCGCCGAGACCGCCCTCGCCGTGACCGGCGTGCACCACCTCGGCGGAGTCGCGGCCCGCACCCTCGACCGCGCCGCCCGAGCCGTCCTCGGCAGCAGCACCACGCCCGGAGTGACGGTCAGCCGCGACGCCGGAACCGCCACGGTCGACCTCGACCTCGTCGTCTCCTACCCGCACCCGGTCGGCGACGTCGCCGACTCCGTGCGACGCCAGGTCAAGCACGCTGCGGCGCAGCTGGTCGGCGACAGGGTCGTCGTCAATGTGAACGTGACCGACGTGCACGGGCCGTTCGACGCGGTCGCGGAGGGTGCTTCGGCGCCTGCTGCTGCTGTCGAGTCGGCTGTCTCCGCAGGATCATGAGGTCGGCGTCGTCCCGGCCCCGGCGGCGCCGACCCCGCGCGGTCTGGGCGGCTCTCATCACGGGGGCCGTCCTCAGCGTGATCGTCGTCGTCGGCGTGCTCCTGCCGGTGCTGGGCCTCATCGGGGCCGCCGACGCCACGACCGTCGGAGTCCTGCGCGTCCCGGTGGGTGCGATCGCCGCGTCCATCGTGATCAGCTACCTGATCGCCGTCGGACTCCTGCTGCTGACCTTCGTCTCGCGGTACGGGCCCCTGGCCTGGATCACCGCCGTGGCCGCCGTCGTCGCGACCCTCGTCGGGTCGCTCTGGCCGCTCGTCGCGACCGCGTTCGCGAGCGTCGCGCAGGTGCAGGACGTCATCCCCTTCATCGAGGACCTCGTCGGTCGCGTGACCGGTCAGCGCTGACGCGCGCCGAGATCGCAGTAGGCGTCGCCTCGGGGTGCTCGCGGGCGACGCCTCCTGCGATCTCGCGGGCCCGGGCGCGGCGGGCCGGGCGCGGCGGGCCGGGCGCGGCGGGCCCGGGGCGGGCGAGATCGCAGTTCGACACGCTTGCGAGCCCGAGAACCCGGTCGAAGTGCGATCTCGGCGCCCAGGACGAACAAATGGACGGAGATCCTCGCAGCACCGCGAGGATCTCCGTCCATTTGTACGCCCGGGGGCAGAGGTAGAGGAGCGGGAGGGTCAGTCCTCGTCGAGGTAGGACGAGGCGGTCCAGGTGAAGTGCTGCGAGACGTAGTCGACGAGGTCCTCGTGGACCATCTGGGAGAGCTGCGGGAAGTAGGTGTCGTTCATGGTTTCGATCCGATCGAAGAGGAGGAGAGAGACAGGGAGGGAGCCGGGCCGCTAGGCGGCGAGGCCGAGGGCGACGAGCGCACCGCCGATGAGGCAGCTGGTCGCCGCCACAGTGACCGAGGCCACGACGACGAGGACTCGGTCGCGCTCGATCTGACGGATCTCCGAGAAGGGAGAGCCCTGCGGGTCGATCTGGGGTCGCAAAAAGGACATCTGGTGAACTCATTTCTGCGGCCTGCACCGCTGAGGAAACAACCATCGAACTGTCGGCCCCGCCGTGAATCGGGGCCTCGACACCGCCGTGAATCGGTGCCTGTCATGAGTATGAACTCAAAAAGCTAGACAATCTAATGAAGACCGCAGACGGTGCGTTTTCTGGCTCTCAGGGCTTCGCCCGGGGGTGCCGCCGCCGATCGGATCGAGGCGGTGGCACCCCCGGGCGTCGGGGTGAGCAGCGTGGTCAGAGTCGGCTCAGGATGACGCACCCGAACCAGCGCTCGGAGCCGCGGGCGCGTCCGTGCTGCTCGGCGCGGCGGGAGGCGTCGGCGTGGAACCGGTCTTCGGCGCGGCCGGGGCCTTGCCGCCCTTCGGCGCAGCGGGGGCCTTGCCGCCCTTCGGCGCGGCGGGAGCCTTGCCGTCCTTCGGAGCGGCCGGAGGCGTCGGCGCACCCGCCGGAGCCTTGCCCGAGGCGTCCGCGCCGGGTCCTCCTGCAACCGGGCCGCACGCAGCACCGCCCGCAGGAGCACCGGCAGGTCCGCCCGCACCGCCCGCGGCCGGCCCGGCGTCCTTGCCCGCAGCAGCACCCGGCGTCGGCGCTCCAGTCGGTGCACCGGTCGGCGCACCCGTCGGCGCGTCAGTCGGCGTCACCGACGAGCTCCCGGCCGCGGACGACGCGGAGCCCGAACCGGACCCAGACCCCGACCCGCTGCCCGACGCGGCCATGGCCGCCCCGACGCCGCCGACGCCGATGCAGAGGGCGACCGCGGCAGCACCGATCGCGATGCGCTTCGTCAGCCACGCGGGTCGGCGCGCCGTGTCGCCGGAACCCGCCGCAGCGCCCCAGCCGGCGCCGCTCTCGTGATCCTGCGCGACCCGCGGCAGCTCCTTCGTCTCGGCGTCGTCGCCGTACGACTGCGACCCGCCGGCCGCGCCACCCGGCGCGCCGACCATCGGCCGCGCCAACTCCTCGGTGGGCCGGTCGTCCCCGCGCCCGGCAGACGCGCCCGTCGACCCGTCGCCGTTCAGCCCGAACGGGTCGAAGGGGGTGTCGTCGCGGTCGCGGTCGGCGTTGTTCTTCTTGCTCATGGTGACTCCTCGTTCGTGAGATCGCCCGGTCGGGCGTTCTCCAACGGTCGAAGTCGAATCTGAAGCATCACTTAAGGACAGGTTCTGAGCAGCCGTTTCATAGGCGGCGCCGCTTTCGACCACGTAGCTTTCCTCCCATGCCGAACCCCGCCCGGATCCTGGTCATCGACGACGACGACGCGATCCGCACCTCCGTCGCCACCGCTCTCACCGCCGAGGGCTTCGTCTGCCGCACCGCCGCGGACGGGTTCGCGCTCACGGCCGAGCTGGCCGGGTTCCTGCCCGACCTCGTGATCCTCGACTGGATGCTGCCCGGCCCGAGCGGCATCCAGCTCGCGCAATCGGTGCGCACGATCTCCGACGCCGCCGTCGTGATGCTGACCGCTCGCGACGAGGTGGACGACCGGCTCCGCGGCTTCTCGGAGGGGATCGACGACTACGTCGTGAAGCCGTTCGCGATGGCCGAGCTGATCGCGCGGACCACCGCTGTCCTCCGGAGGCGCGGGCGGGTGCCGTCGGTGATCGAGATCGGCGACCTCCTGATCGATCAGGAGGCCTCGCTCGCCCGCCGTGCGGGCACCCCGCTCGACCTCACGGCGACCGAGTTCCGCCTCCTCGAGTTCCTCGCCGGCAGCCGCGGACGCACCCTCTCGAAGGGGCAGATCCTGACGCAGGTGTGGGGCTACGACGACTACGACCCCAACCTCGTCGAGGTGCACCTCAGCTCGCTCCGCCGCAAGATGGAGGCGAACGGCCCGAGGCTCATCCACACGGTGCGAGGGCTCGGCTACCGGGTCGCGGCGCCCGAGGCGACCCGATGAGCCGGGCCGCCTCGATCGCGGACGGGAAGCGCAGGATCGCCGACGCCCGCCCCGCCCACGGCCTCCGCACCGGCTCCCTCCGCCTGCGCGCGGTGGTCGCGATCCTGCTGCTCCTCGTGATCCTGCTCGGCGCCCTGGCCGTCACGGTCGAGGCGACGCTCGGCACGCGGCTCCGCGCCCAGATCGAGGACCGCCTCCGCGACCGCGCCTCGGCCGCCACCGCCCTCGTCGGCACCGTGAGCTCGGACGAGCTCGCCGAGCGCCTCTCGTTCCAGGGCCTCTCGGTGCTCATCCGCGACAGGAACGGCGACCGCGTGGTCGCCGGACCGTCGCCCGAGCAGCTGCGCGCCGGTCCGAAGGCCGGGGCGGGACTGCCGGGGCCGAAGGGCGCAGGATCGTCGACCACCGGCTCGTCCGCCGATCCTGCGACGCCCGGCTCCCCCGCCGCGGCCCCCGCCGCCGGGAAGGCCGCAGCCGGCGCCGCCGGCACCGCCGCCGCCAGCGCGAAGATCACCTCCTCGACGATCACGGCCGACGACCAGCTCGTCACCCTCGTCTCGAAGCTGAGCGACGGGTCGACGATCACGCTGACCGCCGACGCGTCGTCGGTCGGGCAGACGCTTGCGCAGCTCCGCTGGGTGATGCTGGCGGCCTCCGCGGCGTTCCTCCTGATCGCCGCCGTCGGGCTGGTGCTCGTCGTCCGGGCGTCGCTCCGACCGCTCGACCGCGTCACCGCCGTCGCCCGGTCCATCGCGGGCGGCGACCGCGGCCGGCGCCTCCACCCTCGGAGCCCGCGGACCGAGATCGGCCGCGTGGCCCTGGCCTTCGACGAGATGCTGGACGCCGTCGAGGGGGCCGAGACGAAGGCCCTCGAGGCCGAGGCCCGGGTGCGCGCCTTCGTCTCCGACGCCGCGCACGAGCTCCGGACGCCGGTGGCCGGCATGCGCGCCGCCGCCGACACCCTCGTGCGCTCCCCCGTCGACCGCGAGGGCCGGGAGCGGCTGGCCGGACACGTGGCCCGGGAGGCGTCCCGCGCCTCGCGACTCATCGACGACATGCTCATGATGGCGCGAGTCGACCGGGGCCTCGAGCTGGAGCTGGTGACCGTCGACCTCGGCGCCGTCGTGCTCGCCGAGGTGGAGCGGCAGCGCCTCCGTCGACCGTCGCTCGATCTGCGGGTGGAGATCGCGAGCGCGCGATCCTGCGCCACCGTCGACCCCGACCGCATCGCGCAGATCGTCGGCAACCTCCTCGACAACGCGGCCCGCGCGACGGGCTACACCGGGCGGGTAGACGTCGAGCTGAGGGCGGACGACGACGCCGAGCAGCTGTCCGTCGACGTGTCGGACGACGGCCCCGGCGTTCCCGAGGCCGACCGCGAGCGCGTGTTCGACCGGCTCGTCCGGCTCGACGCCGGGCGCGACCAGGCGAGCGGCGGCGCGGGCCTCGGGCTGCCGATCGCCCGCGGCATCGCCCGGGCGCACGGCGGCGACGTCGTCTGCCTCCCGTCGACCCACGGGGCCCGCTTCCGGCTGACCGTCCCGCAGACGACGACGCCCACGCAGGATCCCGCCCTCGCCACCCCGGCCGACGCCCCCGCGCACGCCGGCTGACCCGCCCGACCGCTGACCGGCGCAGCCGGGCTCAGTCCGCTCTGCGTCTCAGCTCGGCGGCGCGCGACCGCGCACTCCGCTCGGCGGCCGCCGCGTCGCGGCGCGACCGCTGCGCCCGGGCCAGCTCGCCGCCGAGGCCCGACTCGCGCTCCTCGAGGTCGGCGACCTCGTCGCGGAGCTCGTCCAGCCGCTCGCCGACCTCGTCGCGCTCCTCGCGGATGCGTGTGAGCTCGTCCTCTGCCGCCTCGAGGGCGTGCTGCGCCTCCGCCGCCTTCTTCTCCGCGGTGTCGGCCTCGGCCCGGGCGCGACGCGCGGCGGCGGCGGGCTTCGCGCCCTTCGCACCCGACGCCCGACCGCCTCGTCCCGCTCCGGACGCGCTCGGGTCGGCGTCGTCCGCCCCGACCCCGAGGTCGATCGGCACCCCGAGCGCCTCGACCGGGTCCGCCCCCGGCGACAGGGGCTTCACCAGCAGTCCACTCGCGACGGCCCTCGCCGAGGCGGGATCGACGACGGCCGCCTGGAACGTCGCCGCGACGGCATCCTGCACCGAGGCCGACACTGACGCACCCGACTCCTCAGCAGCCGCCGCGACCGCCGCCTCCGTGGCGTCGGCCACCGCGCGCCGGCGCTCGGCCGACAGACTGCGCAGGAGCGTCGCGTCCCCGCCCTCCTCCGCCTCGCGGAGCCGCCCGGCCACCTCCGTCAGCGCGTCGAGGGCCTCGTGGCCGGAGCCGACCAGGGCGTCGACGACGTGGGCCGCGACGGCCGGCTTTGGGAGCTTCGCGATCCTGCCCGCCAGGTCTCTCGACTCGGCGGCGTGCGCGGCTCTCGTCCGTGCCGCGACGAAGGAGCCGGGGTCGCCCCGGTAGAGCTCCCGCGCGATCTCGGCGAGGCGCTCACCGGCGGCGCTGTCGTCGGCGGGGCGGGTCACGCCTCGATCATGCCCCGATCTCGACGAGCACGCGGGGAAGCTCCTCGAGCAGCTCTCGGGCGAGGTAGCCGAGCGGGCCGACCTGCACGGCGAGCCGGTCGCCCGCGGTGCCGTGGGCGTGCGTCGCCCAGACGGCCGCCTGCGCAGGATCCGCTCCCCGGGCGCAGAGTCCGACGAGGGCGCCGGCGAGCACGTCCCCGCTCCCGGAGGTCCCGAGTCCGCTCGTCCCGGTACCGGAGGACCACAGCCTTCCGTCGGGCGCCGCGACGAGGCCTCCGCTCGAGACGACCGCCCCGAACCGCTCGGCGATCTCGACGACGTCCGCCTCGGGATCCTGCAGCGGACGACCCAGCAGCCGCTCGGCCTCGGCGCTGTTCGGGGTGAGCAGGAGTCTGCCGGCGAGCGCGCTCACGTCGACGTCGTCGCGCTCGAGCACGCCGAGGGCGTAGGCGTCGAGGCAGACGACGGTCTTCTCGCCGAGGTGGTTCGCCAGGTCGCTGACGAGGGCGGCGGCCTCGTCGGCGTCGTCGAGGCCGGGTCCGACCAGGGCGGCGTCGGCGGAGGCGAGGTCGTCGCTCGCGGCGAGGAGGCTCTCGCCGCGGATGTGGCCGTCGGTCGTCTCGCCGAGGGGCACGACCCCGCACTCGGGGATGGCCACGGCGACCTGCGGTGCCACCGAGGCCCCGAGGCCGATGGTGAGGCGTCCGGCCCCGACCCGCAGGGCCGCGAGCGCCGCGAGCATGGCGGCGCCCGGCGTCCGGGGTGCTCCGCCGACCACGACGACCTGACCTCGGCCGTACTTGCCGTCTCCCGGCTCCGGCAGGGGCCAGTCGCGCAGGAGGTCCGGGGTGATCGGTTCAGTCGACATGGCGTTCTCCGGGGTGGCGGGTGACGTCGGCGCCCGCTGCTTCGAGGTGACGGACGTCCGAGAACGTCTGGAGCGTCCACGGACCGACGCCGTCGGGCCTGGTCAGGACGGTGACGGAGGCGTTCGCGACCGTGTGCTCGGACGCGAAGTCGAGCAGCTCCCGCTCGGACAGGCCCGTGCAGACGTAGAGGAACAGCAGGACGTCGGCGTCGTGCGAGGCGACGACGACCCGGTGCGGCGTGGTGCCGTCTCGGCGCGGGACGTCCTCGAGGTCGCGGAACAGCGACCGGATCCGGAGGGCGACGTCGGCCCACGACTCGCCGCCGGGGGGCCGGTACGAGAACTTGCCGAGCCACTCGCGCCGCGCCTGCTCCTCCGGGTGGCGGGCGGCCACTCCTCGCGAGGTCAGGAGGTCGAGGATCCCGAGCTCCCGGTCGCGGAGCCGCTCGTCGACGACGACGCGGCGATCCTGCTCGCCGGCCGTCTCGAGCGCGATCGCGATCGTCTGGCGGGCGCGCAGGTAGCTCGACGACCAGACCTCCGTCTGATCGTCGAGCCACTCGCCGAGCACACTGCCGACCGCTCTCGCCTGGTTCTCGCCGGTGGCGCTGAGGGCGACATCGGCATCGCGGGCTCCGGCGTCGATCACCTCGGCCCCGCGCGCCTCCGCGTCGCTGGCCGCCACGTTCGCGGTGCTCTCGCCGTGCCGGATCAGCACCAGCTCCGACAGCCCGCTCACGGGCGTCCGCCTGTCATTCGAGTCCGGAGAATCCGGTCCTCCTCTTCTGGAGTCGCGCCTCGGGCTCGGGGAAGGTCTCGGCGGCGTGGGCCTCGATGTGCCAGATGTCGCGGCGCATGCTGCCCCGCCAGCTCCCGATCAGGACGACGTCGTTGGTGATGGCCAGGAACTCCACCGCGGCCATCCCCGCCTACGATCCGTCGAAGTGGAAGTGGTCGAGACTCAGCAGGATCCCGGCCGCATCGAACGACCGGAGGTCCCAGCTGTGGGTGCCACGGGACTCGGCCACTCGGCACGCCTCGATGTGGACCATGCGCCCTCGTCGATCCGCGTCGAGCGCCTCGAGCCCCGTGGTCACGCCGGCCTACTTCTTGCTGAGCGTGTCCTTCACGACGCCCGCGGCCTTCTCGACGAGGTTCGGCTTCGGCGTGGTGCCGTAGAAGCGCTCGTCGGGCTGCGTGGGCGGCGGGAAGGGCACCGACGAGTCGGGACCGTCGAGGTAGGTGAACTCGCCCTTGCCGTCGGGCGTCGGGCCCTGGGCCCACGAGCCCTCGCGCGCCGCAGCACCGTCGGAGAAGTTGATGAACTTGTACTCCTCCGCCTTCTGCTCCTTCGAGAGCGGGAAGTTCGAGGGGATGGGCAGCTCTTCGACGCCCTCCGCCTGCAGCTCCTCGGCGGCGGCCGTCCACTGGTTCTGATGGGCGGTGTCGCGGGCGAGGAGGAACGAGAGCATCTCGCGGACGCCGTGGTCGTCGGTCATGTTGTAGATGCGCGCGACCTGGATCCGGCCCTGCATCTCCGCGTTCGCGTTGGCGATCACATCGGCGAGCAGGTTGCCGGACGCCGTGATGTACGAGCCCTGCCACGGGTTGCCGTTGGAGTCGACCGGCCGCACTCCGGCGCCTGCGACGACGGCCGCCTGGATGTCGGTTCCGCCGACCACCGCGGCGAGGACGGGGTCCTTCGCCATGGCCGCCTCGCTCTGCTCGACCGGTGCACTCTCGAGCAGCTGGGCGATCATCGTGGCGATCATCTCCACGTGACCGAACTCCTCGGCACCGATCCCGAAGAGGAGGTCGCGGTACTTGCCGGGGAGGTGGCTGTTCCAGGCCTGGAAGCCGTACTGCATGGCGACGGTGATCTCGCCGTACTGGCCGCCGAGGATCTCCTGCATGCGCTTGGCGTAGGCGGGGTCGGGCTTCGACGGGCTGGACTTGAACTGCAGTTCCTGCTTGTGGAAGAACATGGGCTCTCTTTCCTGTCGCTTATCGGGTGGGTTCGGACGGGTGGATCACGAGTTGCGGACGGTGTCCGACGACTGCTGCGCGCTGTCCTTCACGTCGGAGGCCCGCGACTGCGCGGTGTCCTTGACCTCGCCGGCGGCGCTCTGAGCCGTCTCCTTGACCTGGGCGACGGCATCCTGCGCCGGGCCCTTGAGGTTCTGGCCGACGTCCTGCGCGACCGACTTCGCCTCGTCCACCAGCGGTGCCGCCTTCTCCTTCACCTGGCCGGCGAGGTCCTGCTCGGCGTCGCTGGAGGGGATCAGGGTGCTGACCAGCCAGCCCGCGCCGAAGGCGATGAGGCCGACGGCCAGGGGGTTGCCCTTGGCCTTCGCGACGGCCTGGTGACCGGCGTCGCGGGCGCTGTCGACGCCGGATCCTGCGCTGGCCTTCTGGTCGTGGACGGTTCCCATGACGGACTCCTTCGCGGAACTGAAGCGGCTCTTGACCTTGTCGGCCTGGCGCTGAGCGATCTGGTGCGGGTTGACCTTGTCGGCCAGCGCGTCGACGTTGTAGCCGAGGTCCCCTCGGGTGGCGTCGATCTCGGCGCGGATCTGGTCGGGGGTTCTTCTGTCGTCTGCGGTGCTCATGCGTGGCCTCCCGGCTTCACGGACTCGGGGATCTTCTTGAGGGAGTCGACCGTCTTCGGGGCGCCGTCGATCTGCTTGAGCTCCTTCTTCCCGCGGAGGAAGAGGATCAGCGCGACGATGCCGTAGACGACGGCGACGACGACCGCGGACAGGGCGTTGTTCAGCAGGTAGCCGAGCCCCCACCACGCCGCGATCGAGAGGAACAGCAGGGCGAACAGGGCCGTCAGGCCCGCGCCGCCGAACATGCCGGCGCCCCGGCCGGCCTTCTTGGCCGACTCGGTCAGCTCCGCCTTGGCGAGCTCGACCTCCTGCCGGAACAGGGTCGAGAGATCCTGCGTCACGCCGCTCAGGAGGTCGCCGATCGACGTGGTCGCGGCCTTCTCCTCCGGTGGGATGGGGTCGGTCATGCTCGCTCCTCGTCGCCGGTCCGGAGACCGGGCACCGCTGTGCCGCCGAGCACGTCGTCGAAGAGCGGGTGGCGCTCGTCGCCGGTGTCGGGCGACTCGCGGTCGGCGTCGGCGAAGGCGGCCTGCGTGCGGATCGGCGGCTCGGCGTCGGCGAGTCCCGACGTCGCGGGCGCAGGATCCGAGAAGTCCGTCGACGGCGCGTAGGCACCGGTGACGGGTCCTGACGCGGCGGCGGCTCCGCCCGGCGTACTGCCGGTCGCCGCGCCGCCCGGCGTGCTGCCGGTCGCCGCGCCGCTCGCGTGGTTCTTCGCGTCGGCGGTGAGCGCCTTGGTCAGGCGCCCGGCGAGGATGCCCGCGCCGGCCGCGATCGCGATGAACGTGCCGGGCTTCCGAGCCGCGAACGACTTGACGTCGCTCAGCAGCGAGCCCGGGTCGCGTCCCTCGAGCCAGTCGGCGACCGATCCTGCGCGGCCGGAGGCGTTGCGCACGAGCTCGGACGCCACACCGCCGCCGTCGGAGCGGTCGGCCATCGACGACAGCTCGTCGCTGATCGAGCGGAGCCCCTGAGCGGCGCGCTGCTGCTGAGCGCCCGCCTGATCGCGGAGCTGCGAGGTGGTCTGGTCGTACAGGTCGCGGGTCTGGCTCTTCGCCTCGCCGACGACGTCGGAGGCCTTCTCCTTGGCGGTCGAGGTGACGTCCCGGGCTGCGCCCTTCGCGTCGCCTGCGACGTTCGAAGCCTCCTGCTTGGCGGTGTCGGTCTTGCCCGAGCCGCCGAATTCCGTGTCTGTCATCTGCATCCTCCCAGCGAATGCGGTGCCGGCCCGACCGTGTGCCGGGCCTCGATCCCACGATGACCCGAGCACTCCCGTCGTGGCGTTTCTCGTCGAGAGGGTTGACGATCGCGAGCGGTGCGCGTAGAACGCGCGGAGCCTCTCGGGGGACGCGCCTCCTGCAAATGGACCGTGTATCGCCCGCCCGCCGAACGCTTCCCGCCGCCTCGACCTACCGTGCACCGTGTCAGCCCTACGAAGGAGGCACCATGGCACAGGCCATCGAGACCATCGACGTGAACGTCCCCGTTTCCGTCGCGTACAACCAGTGGACGCAGTTCGAGGAGTTCCCGAAGTTCCTCGACGAGGTCGAGTCGATCACCCAGGTGACCGACACCCTCACCGAGTGGAAGGTCAAGGTCGGGCCCGTCGAGAAGACGTTCGAGGCTCGGATCACCGAGCAGCACCCCGACGAGCGCGTCGCCTGGAACAGCACGGGCGGCGACGTGGACCACGGCGGCGTCGTCACGTTCCACAAGCTCGGCGACAGCCAGACCCGCGTCACCGTCCAGATCGACTGGGAGCCCACCGGCCTCCTCGAGAAGCTCGGCAGCGGCCTCGGCAGCGACAACCGCGCGATCAAGAAGGATCTCGCGAACTTCAAGGAGTACATCGAGTCGCAGGGCAGCCCCGACGGCGCGTGGCGAGGCGACGTGCAGGCATGAGCGACTCCGCCACGGCGGTCCTGTTCGACATCGACGGGACCCTGGTCGACTCCAACTTCCTGCACGTGGAAGCGTGGGACGCGGCCTTCTCGGACCTCGACCTCGCGGTGCCGTCGTGGCGGATCCTGCGCTCCATCGGAGCCGACTCCTCGCAGCTGCTCGACGATCTGATCGGCGACCAGCCGAACGATGTGAAGGACCGCGCCAAGGAGCTCCACTCCGAGCACTACGCGGAGCTCGGCCCGCGGCTCCGGCTCCTGCCGGGGGCACGCGAGCTCCTCGAGGCGGTCGGTGCCAAGGGCAGCCAGGTGGTGCTCGCCACGTCGTCGCCGCCCGACGAGCTGGAGCGGCTCCAGAAGGTCCTGGACGTCGACGCCCTCCTGTCGGCGATCACGTCCGGAGACGACGTCGACACGGCGAAGCCCGCCCCCGACATCATCGGGCGGGCCCTCGAGAAGGCCGGCGTGGACGCGTCGTCGGCGATCATGGTCGGCGACGCCGTCTGGGACGTCCGGTCGGCCTCTGCCGCCGGTGTCGCCACCGTCTCGCTGCGCTCGGGCGGCACCGGCACGGCGGAGCTGACCGACGCGGGCGCCGTCGCCGTGTACGACGACGCCGCCGACCTGCTCCACTCCCTCGACACGAGTCCGCTGGCACGCCTCTGGCGCTGAGCCCGGAGGCGGAGCGGCGCCCCGCGTCCGAGGCGCCGCACCGCCTGGCCCCCGGAAAGGGAACTGTCCGGATCCGCGTGCAGCGGCGAGGCTTGCCCGTGTGAGACAGCCCCCGACTCCGCTCCTCCGGCCTGCCGCGACCGCCCGGATCCTGTGGCGCGACACCTTCGCGCAGCTGCCGGTCCGTCCGTCAGGGGTGCCCGTGGCTCACGCCGAGGGGCTCGACGCCGACCGCGTCCTGATCGTCGGGAACGGCCTGGCGGTCGGCTGGGGCGTCCGCATCCACGACCTCGCCCTCACCGGCACCCTCGCCCGCGCTCTGTCTGCGGCCACCGGACGCGGGTCCGAGGTGCACGCCGCGGCCGACCCCGCTCTCGTCGTCGCGACGGCCGCGGATGCCCTCGGCGCTGTCGATCCTGCCGCCTTCGACGCCGTCGTCCTCGTCGTCGGAGCCAGCGACGCCGCCCGGCTCCTCTCCGAGGGCCGGTGGACTGCTGGCCTGCGGGCAGCCTTCGACACGCTCCTCGCCGCCGGAGCACCGCCGGTCTTCGTGCTGGGGATCCCGCCGGTCAGCGGCGTCCCGTTCTTCGGCGTGCGTCCGGGCGGCGCGCTCGACCAGTGGGCCGAGCACCTCAACTCGCTCACGGCCGAGCTGTGCCGCACGCACCCCCTCGCGCCCGTCTACGTCGAGCCGAGCGCCGAGGTGCCGCTGGACGAGGGCGGACGCGACCCGGAGCAGGGCCTCGACCGCGACCGCTACCGGGGCCCCGAGGAGTACGGCCGCGTGGCGACGGACCTGGTCGCCGCGATGGCTCCCGTCCTCGACCTGGCTGCTGCGCGCGGCGACCACCCCGCCTCGACGGCGCAGCCCGTCGAGAGGCGCCTCGCCGCCCTCGGCTCGCTCGGCCTCCTCGACACCGCGCCCGAGGAGCGCTTCGACCGCCTGGTCCGGATGGCGCAGAAGGTCTTCGGCACGGAGAGCGCCGCGTTCACGCTGCTCGACCGCGACCGCCAGTGGCACAAGTCCCGTGTCGGCTACGACCGGGCCGAGGACCCCATCGACGACTCGTTCTGCGCGACGGCGATCCTCGACACCGGCCCGCTCGTCGTGGAGGACGCCCTCTTCGACCCCCGACCGCTCCCTCGCACGAACGTCCGCTTCTACGTCGGGCACCCGGTCGAGGCGCCGGACGGCACCCGCGTCGGCACCATCTGCGTCTTCGACCGCGCACCGCAGCAGGTGTCTGAAGTTCAGGTCAGCTTCCTCCGCGAACTCGCCCTCGGGCTGCAGGACGAACTGGCCGGCTCCGTCGCGAGTGTCACTGCCGCCGAAGAGCTCGTCCCCGTCCGCTGAGATCGCCGACCAGGGGGATCGGAATGCCCTCCGCGGCAACGGGTGAGTCGCGGAGGGCATTCCGCTGCCCGGTAGGGACGGGCAGGAGCACCACGGGCAGAGCGGGAGTTCGGGTCGCCGCACCTGCCGGTGCCGTGCAGTCGACGATAGGCAGGATCGGCGATCCCTGCAGGGGGTGGACATCGCGAGGCCCGTGTGCATCCCCCGCAGGAGATGGGCTCCGGACACGACTTGCCGGGAGTCGTGGGCACCCGTGCTCGCAGCCTCGAAGCGCGGCCTACTCTTGAGGTGGCTGCGCGTCGGAGGTCAGTGCTCCTCCCCGGACCCCGGAGGAGTGTTTCTCAGACCGACGAGACAGGCAGCCGAAAAGAGGGGTCCCAGCATGCTGGTCACCAAGCTCAAGATCGACGGACAGTACTTCTACCTCGTCCCCGAGACGGACGTCGACGCTCTCAAGTCGGCCATCGTCGCGGCGGTGAAGAGCGGTTCGGCATTCGTCGAGTTCGCGACGCACGGCCACGGTCGCGTCTCGGTCCTCATGACGCCGTACATCCCGGCCCGCTTCGAGATCGTCGAGCGGACCGAGGAGGAGGTAGCCGGCTGGGCCGACGAGCCGCCGTCGTTCGAGTACGACCCCGACTCCTTCCTCACCTGAGCAGGATCGGGCGACGCTGACGGCGCCGCGAGTCAGCCGACGTCGATGACCGAGAGGCTGACAGCGACGCCGGTGCTGATCAGGACGTCGGTCGGCTTCAGCGTGCCCGCGCCCTCGTTGACGGTGAGCCAGAACGGCGTGCCGCCGCTGACGGCGTCGAGCACCTGGGCCTTCAGCGCCTCGGGGTCGTCGACGACGACGCTGTAGGGGTGGCCGCCGTAGACGACGTCGATGCGGATCATGCGGTGTGGGTTCCGTTCTGGGCGGCGCTCGGCTCGGCGACGATGTGCAGCCCCGCGTTCGTGTTCGCCGACATCTCGAGGGCGTGGATCCAGGCCGGGTTGATGCTCGGCGAGCGCGAGCCGTAGTACTTGTAGACCAGCGGGATCGTCGGGTGCAGCCAGATGCTGGTGCGCCCGTCGCCGACCTGCTGGTCGTCCTTCCACGAGAAGTAGAACGACTCGCCGCGGCGCAGCTTCATGCCGATGACGATCTGCAGGTGAGCCAGGGTGCGGTCGTCGAAGTCGACGCTCAGCGACCTGTCGTAGGCGAGTTTGCCCATCGTGTCCTCCTGATCGGATCGGGGCCCCGGTCATCGCCGACGGTACACGCGCGGGCGTCGCGGGGATAGCCGATCCTGCGACGGGAGGCAGCGCGCACTCTCGTCAGGGGCCGCCGAGCCAGTGGTCGATCCGGTGGTGATCGGGGCTGAAGCCGTTGGCGACTCCCCACAGCACGGCCTGCGTGCGGCTCTCGGCACCGATCTTCCGATAGACCGACCGGATGTACGACTTGACCGTGTTCGGGCTGAGGTAGGTCAGCGTCGCGACGTCGGCGTTGCTCTTGCCCTGCGTGATGAGGGCCAGGATCTCGGACTCCCGGTCGGTGATCCCCTCGACCTTTCCCGGCCAGTCGAGGCCCGGGGTGCTCGGCGCGCGCCCTCGCGGCTCGCTCACCACGATGTCTCCGGCAGCCACGCGCTCGAGCGCCAGGACGAGCTCGCCGGCGGGGAGCGTCTTCGACAGGTAGCCGTGCACGCCCTGCTCGAGGGCCGTGGCGACGAGCTCGGGCTGGAAGTTCCACGTGTAGACGACGACGTGGGTGGCCTTCGGGTTCGCGACCAGCTCGGCGATCTCGTGGTGATCGGACTCCGGCTGGGCGAACGAGTCGTACAGGACGATGTCGATGGTGTCGTCGAGGACGGCGTTCGCGTCGATCTCGGCCACGACGATCCGGTCGCGGTACGGGTCGAAGAGGTGGGCGAGCCCCATCAGCACGACGTCGTAGTCGTCGACCAGCGTCACGAGGAGCGGTCGGGTGCCGGTTGAGGTCATGCGTCAACCATCCCACCCCCAGGGGTGTTACGCCCCACCCCTCGGGGTGGTTGAGTCATACAGGTGCCACACAGGCACATCAACGCATGCCTCGGCATGCCGACAGAAAGAGAGAGCATCATGATCGGTCTCATCATCAGCCTCATCATCGTCGGGCTCATCGCCGGCTTCATCGCCCGCGCGGTCATTCCCGGACGCCAGAGCATGGGCATCCTCAAGACGATCATCCTGGGCATCATCGGCTCGTTCGTCGGCGGCTTCCTCGGCTTCCTGATCTTCCAGCACGACCCGATGGACGGCTTCTTCCAGCCCGCCGGCATCATCGGCTCGATCATCGGCGCGATCATCGTGCTGTTCATCTACACCCGCGTCGCCGGTCGCAGCGCCACGCGCTGACCCCTCGATGACCGCTGAATCGACGGACGCCGACACGACGGGCACCGAGACGACGGGCGGCGCCCCCCGCGTCGCCGCCCTCGTCTACAACCCCATCAAGGTCGACCTCGAGGCGCTCCGCGCGGGCGTCGCCACGGCCGAGGCCGCGGCGGGGTGGGGAACCAGCCTCTGGTTCCCCACCTCCGAGGACGATCCGGGGCAGGGCGCCGCGAGACAGGCGCTCGAGGCTGGAGCCGACATGGTCATCGCGGCCGGCGGCGACGGCACGGTCCGCGCCGTGGCCGAGGGCATGCGCGACTCGTCCGTCTCCCTGGCGCTTCTGCCCTCCGGCACCGGCAACCTCCTCGCCCGCAACCTCCACCTGACCCTGGAAGACCTCGACAACGCTCTCCAGACGGCCTTCTCCGGGCAGGATCGCGCCATCGATCTCGGCGTCATCGAGATCCGGCGCGAGGACGACTCCATCACGGAGCACGTCTACGTGGTGATGGCGGGTCTCGGCCTCGACGCCAAGATGCTCGCCAACACCGACGACGACCTCAAGAAGCGGGTCGGCTGGCTCGCCTACGCCAAGGCCATCGCGGCCACCCTCCGCGACAAGAACCAGCTCCGCTTCCGCTACAGCTTCGACGACCGGCCGGCCAGGTCGATCCGCGCGCACACGATCATCGTGGGCAACTGCGGCGCTCTCCCGGCGAACATCGTGCTCCTGCCCGACGCGGCGATCGACGACGGGCTCTTCGACATCCTGTTGCTCCGCCCGGAGGGGGTGCTCGGCTGGGTCCAGATCCTGCTCAAGGTCTTCTGGGAGAACGGCGTCCTGCGCCGCCTCCCGTTCGCGCACAAGCTGCCCGGGCACGAGAACGACGCCCTCCGCTACGTCAAGGCGAAGAGCGTCGTCGTGAAGCTCCGCGACCCGGAGGACATCGAGCTCGACGGCGACGGCTTCGGCAAGGCCGTCGGGTTCCGCACCCGGGTCGACCCGGGCGCTCTGACGGTCCGCGTCCCGGCCTGAGCCGAACGGCGCCGCACGTCGGCAGGCGCGCCAGTCCGCGGACTGGTGCCGCTGCCGACGCGCGGCGCCGTCTCGCTGAGCGGCTCCTCCCGCCCGGTTGTCCCCCGAATCGTCGGCTGGGGCCAACGCGCCGGGCCTACGTTCCAAGGCACCCGCGTCGTGCCCGAGCGACGCCCCCGGAGCCTCAGGAGGAGAGCCATGAAAGCAGTCGTCTGGCACGGAATCGGCGACATCCGCCTCGACTCGGTCGACGACCCGTCGATCCTCGCGCCGACCGACGCGATCGTGCAGATCACCCGGAGCGCCATCTGCGGCACCGACCTCCACTTCATCCGCGGCACGATGGCGGGGATGAACGAGGGCACGATCCTCGGCCACGAGGCCGTGGGCGTCGTCACCGAGGTCGGCACGGCGGTCCGCGGCTTCACGCCGGGCGACCGCGTCATCGTCAACTCCACCATCTCGTGCGGCGTCTGCCGCTACTGCCGCCAGGGCCACACCGCGCAGTGCGACGTCGCCAACCCGAACGGCCCGTCGGCGGGCACCAGCTTCTTCGGCGGCCCCGCGACGACCGGCCCGGTGAACGGCCTGCAGGCCGAGTACGCCAGGATCCCGTTCGCCCAGAACACGCTCACCCCGCTGCCCGAGACGGTCACCGACGACCAGGCGATCCTGCTCTCGGACATCCTGCCGACCTCGTGGTTCGGCGCTCAGCTCGCGGGCGTCACCCGCGGCGACACCGTGGCCGTGTTCGGCGCCGGCATCGTGGGTCAGATGGCCGTCGCGGCAGCGTTCCGCCAGGGCGCCTCGCGGGTCTTCTGCGTCGACGGCATCGAGACGCGCCTCGCGGTCGCTCTCGGCCAGCACGCCGAGGTCATCGACTTCAACGACGAGGACCCGGTGCAGGCGATCAAGGACGCCACCCTCGGCATCGGCGTCGACGCCGTCATCGACGCGGTCGGCGTCGACGCGCAGAGCCCGAAGTCGGGGCCCGCGGCCCAGCAGGCGCAGGAGAACGCCGAGGCGTTCGCCGCCGAGGTCGCCGAGACGGCACCCGACGCCGCCCCCCGCGGCGACCAGTGGGTGCCCGGCGACGCCCCGAGCCAGGCGGCGCAGTGGGCCGTCGAGTCGGTCGCCAAGTACGGCCGCATCGGCGTCATCGGCGTCTACTCCCCCGACCTCACCAGCTACCCCATCGGTGCTGCCATGAACAAGAACCTCACCATCCGCCTCGGCAACTGCGACCACCACTCGGTGACGCCGCCGCTGGTCGACCTGGTGGCCTCAAGCCTGTTCGACCCGACGGCGTTCATCACGCAGGATCGGGAGATCGTCTCGGCCATCGACGCCTACCAGCACTTCGACCGGCGCGACGAGGGCTGGCTGAAGACCGTCCTGGACGTCGCGACGGTGTCCGCCTGATGGCGACCAACGTCAGCGAGTTCGTCATCCGGCGCATCCGCGAGTGGGGCGTCACCCGCGTCTTCGGCTATCCCGGCGACGGCATCGGCGAGCTCGACGGCATGCTCGGGAGCGCCGAGCGGAAGGGCGAGGGCCTGGAGTACATCCGCCCGACCCACGAGGAGATCTCCGCCCTGATGGCGACGGCGCACGCCAAGTTCACCGGCGAGACGGGCGTCTGCATCGCCACGTCGAGCCCGGGGGCGTTCCACATGCTGAACGGCCTCTACGACGCGCAGATGGACAACCAGCCGGTCGTCGCCATCGTCGGCCAGCAGGGCCTCGCGGCCCTCGGCACCTTCGTGCAGCAGGAGTCGAACCTCGAGCGGGTGTTCGCCGACGTCGCCTGCTACGTGCAGACCGTGACGTCGCCGGACCAGGCGCAGGTCGTCATCGACACGGCCTTCCGGACGGCGCGGCTGCGACTGCAGCCGGCCGTCGTGATCCTGCCCCACGACGTGCAGGCGATGGACTGGAAGCCGCCGGCCTCCGAGAACTGGGTGTCGCGGTCGAGCGGCGCGGCGCCGTCGACGGCGGTGGCACCGCCGGCGTCCGAGCTGCAGAAGATGGCCGAGATCATCAACGCCGGCGAGAGGGTGTCGTTCCTCGTCGGTCACGGCGCGACGGGAGCCACCGACGAGGTGCTCGAAGCGGCCCGGCTGGCGGGTGCCGGGATCATCACGGCGCTCCGCGGCAAGCAGGTCGTCCCGTCGGAGGTGACCTTCCACAGCCAGCAGCTCGGCCTCCTCGGCTCGAAGCCCAGCCTCGATCAGATGAAGGGCTGCGACACCCTCGTGATCCTGGGGTCGAACTACCCGTACGGGCAGTTCCTGCCGGCGACAGGACAGGCGCGCGCCGTGCAGGTCGACCTGAAGGCCGAGCAGCTGGGCATCCGGTACCCGACCGAGCTCAACATCTGGGGCGACGTCAAAGCCGTGCTGCAGGGCGTGATCCCGCTGCTCGAGCAGAAGACCGACCTCTCCTGGCAGGAGGGCGTCAGCCGGGGCATGGTCGAGTGGGACCGCGAGATGCGCGACCAGGCGATGCTGACCTACTCCGACGGCGTGAACCCGCGCCGCGTCTTCCACGAGCTGAACGAGCGGCTCCCCGAGAAGGCGATCGTGACCTGCGACGCGGGCACCACGGCCGACTGGTACGGCCACCACATCCGGCTCCGGCGCGGGATGCTCGGCGACATGTCGGGACGTCTCGCGACGATGCTCGCCGCGATGCCCTACGCGACGGCGGCGAAGTTCGCCTTCTCCGACCGCACGGTCGTCTGCACCATCGGCGACGGCGCCTTCCAGATGCTCGGCATGAACGAGCTGATCACGATCAAGAAGTACCTCTGCACCTGGGCGACGAAGCAGTTCATCGTCGTCATCATGCACAACGACGACCTCGGTCAGGTCTCGTGGGAGATGCGCACCGAGGACGGCAACCCGCTCTGGCGGGGGTCGCAGGACGTCGAGACGATGGACTACGCCGCCTACGCGGAGCTCCTCGGGTTCAAGGGCATCCGGGTCCGGCAGGACGACGAGGCGGCCGGCGCCCTCGACGAGGCGTTCGCGCACGACGGCGTCACCGTCATCGACGCCTACGTCAGCCGGAACGTGCCGCCGCTGCCGCCGCACATCTCGCGCGAGTACGCGGTGAACACGGCCAAGGCGCTGCTGAAGGGCGACCCGCAGGAGCTCGGGGTGATCAAGGACTCCGCCGTGGCGATGGCATCGGAGGGCCTCGACCGTGTGAAGGGCGCCCTGCACCTGGGCCGTGACGAGCACGAGGCCAATGCCCGGCAGACGGACGGCCACGGCCGAGACGACACCCACGACACGGAGGGCGGACGATGACCGACACGACCGAGCTGCGCCTGGTCGACACCTGGTGGCGGGCGGCCAACTACCTCACGGTGGGGCAGATCTACCTGCTCGACAACCCGCTCCTCGAGGAACCCCTCGCACCGGAGCACATCAAGCCGAGGCTCCTCGGCCACTGGGGCACCTCCCCCGGGCTCAACTTCGTCTACGCGCACCTCAACCGCGTGATCGTCCGCGACGACCGGAAGCTCCTCTACGTCTGCGGCCCGGGGCACGGCGGCCCCGCGATGGTGGCGAACGCCTGGCTCGACGGCACCTACTCGGAGCTCTACCCCGAGGTGTCGCGCGACAAGGCGGGGATGCAGAGGCTGTTCCGCCAGTTCTCGTTCCCCGGCGGCATCCCCTCGCACGACGCCCCGAACGTCCCCGGCTCGATCAACGAGGGCGGCGAGCTCGGCTACTCGCTCTCGCACGCCTACGGCGCCGTCCTCGACAACCCCGACCTGGTCGCGGTGTGCGTCGTCGGCGACGGCGAGGCCGAGACGGGGCCGCTCGCGACGAGCTGGCACGCGAACAAGCTGATCGACGCGGCGCACGACGGGGCGGTCCTGCCGATCCTGCATCTGAACGGGTACAAGATCGCGAACCCGACGATCCTGGCGCGGATCGGCGAGGACGAGCTCCTCGACCTGTTCCGGGGCTACGGCTACGACCCGGTCGTCGTCGCGGGCGGCTTCGACGGCGAGGACCCGATGCTGGTCCACGCCCGGATGGCCGAGGCGCTCGACGCCTCGCTCCAGAGGATCGACGCCGCGCAGGAGGCCGCCCGCTCGGACGCGGACACCTCTCGGCCGGCCTGGCCGATGATCATCCTGCGGACCCCGAAGGGCTGGACCGGGCCGAAGACCGTCGACGGCCACGCCGTCGAGAACAGCTGGCGGTCGCACCAGGTTCCGCTGTCGGCCGTCCGCGAGAACCCCGAGCACCTCGAGCAGCTCGAGGAGTGGATGCGCTCGTACGACCCGATCGCCCTGTTCGGCGAGGGCGGCGAGCCGACCGCCGAGCTGGCGGAGCTCAAGCCGCACGGCGACGCGAGGATGAGCGCCACCCCGTTCGCCAACGGCGGCCGCATCCGCTCCGACCTCCGGCTCTCGGACTTCCGCGACCACGCCGTCGACACGGCAGGATCGCGCACGGTCAGCGCCTCCGCGACCCGCGGCTTCGGCCGGTGGCTGGCCGACATCGTCCGCGACAACCCGTCGACGTTCCGGCTGTTCGGACCCGACGAGACCGTCTCGAACCGCCTCGACGCGGTCTTCGAGGTCACGAAGCGCGTCTGGGCGGCCGAGATCCTGCCGAACGACCAGGATCTCGCGCACACCGGCCGCGTCACCGAGGTGCTGAGCGAGCACCTGCTGCAGGGCCTGCTCGAGGGCTACCTGCTGACCGGTCGGCACGGCCTGCTCAACACCTACGAGGCCTTCGTCCACATCGTCGACTCGATGTTCAACCAGCACGCGAAGTGGCTGGAGGCGACGAGCGACATCGAGTGGCGCCGCCCGATCTCGTCGTTCGTCTACCTGCTCTCGTCGCACGTCTGGCGCCAGGACCACAACGGCTTCTCGCACCAGGACCCCGGGTTCCTCGACGTGGTCGTCAACAAGCAGGCGAAATTGGTCAGGATCTCGCTCGCCCCCGACGCGAACACGCTGCTCGCGGTCATGGACCAGGCCCTCCGCGACGTCGACACGGTCCAGGTCGTCATCGCCGGCAAGCAGGAGCAGCAGGCCTGGCTGTCGATGGAGGAGGCCGAGGAGCACGTCCGGCAGGGGGCCGGGGTGTGGGAGTGGGCCGGGACCCCGGGCGAGGAGGGCCGCGATCCTGCCGACCTGCCCGACGTCGTCCTCGCCTGCGCCGGCGACGTCCCGACGCTCGAGACGGTGGCCGCGGCCGACCTCATCCGGCACGAGCTGCCGTCGGTGAAGGTCCGCGTGGTGAACGTCGTCGACCTGATGAAGCTGCAGGATCAGCGCGAGCACCCGCACGGCTTCACCGACGACCGCTTCGACGAGCTCTTCACCCGCGACCGCCCGGTGGTCTTCGACTTCCACGGCTACCCGTCGCTCGTGCACCAGCTCACCTACCGCCGGCACAACCACGACAACATCCACGTGCGCGGCTTCCAGGAGAAGGGGACCACCACGACGCCCTTCGACATGGCGATGCTGAACGACATCGACCGCTACAAGCTGGTGCTCGACGTGCTGGAGTACGTCCCGGGGCTGTCGGAGCGCTATCCCGACGCCCGGGCGTCGCTGCAGGCCAGGCGCCGGGAGGCGCGGGAGTACGCGTACACGCAGGGCGAGGACCACCCCGACATCACCGGGTGGGAGTTCTCCGGCCAGGGCTGAGCGCGGCAGCACTCCCTCTCGGGGTCGTCGGGAGGCGGCGGATGCGCCCGGACACCGGCAGACTGGGGGTCTGATGCAGAACGTCACCCACACCTGGCTCGCCGGCGGCGCCGTGCTCGCGGCACTCCACCTGCCCGAGGGCGGCGCCTCCGTCGGCGTCGTCGTCTGCCCGCCGCTCGGGCAGGACCACATCGTCGGCTACCGCACCCTGCGGCACCTCGCCGACGAGCTGGCCCGCGGCGGCCTCGGCGCCCTGCGCTTCGACTACCCGGGCCACGGCGACTCCGCCGTCGCGATGCCCGACGACACGCTCGAGGCCGGTGCGGCTCTCGCGGCGGCAGCACTCCGCGACGCAGGATGCACGCGGATCGTCTACCTCGGCCTCGGCAGCGGCGCCCTGGCGGCGTCCGCCGCCGCGGCGGCAGACGAGTCGGCCGCGGGTCTCGTCCTCTGGGACCCGGTGCCGTCCGGCCGCCAGTGGCTCCGCCGGCAGAAGTCGTTCTACACGCTCGCCCTCGGCGACGACGCAGTGGCGGCCGAGGACGGCACCGTGGTGCTCATCGGGGTCGAGCTCCCGGAGACGGCGGCCGAGCACATCGCCGCCCTCGACTTCGATCCTGCGCTGGCAGACCGCATGCACGTGCTCGTCGCCCGCCGCGAGGGCGCAGCCGGAGCCGTTCCGAAGGCCCTCCGCGGGGTCGAGGGCCGGCTCGCTGTGATCGAGGTGCCCGGGCACGAGGAGTCGCTCGACGCCTCCAGCGTGACGGCCACGATCCCGGCGGAGAGCGTGCGGCGCGTGGCCGCCTGGCTCACCGCCGCCTACGCCCCGGCGGGCGGGTCCGACCCCGGCGCCGCGACCCCGCCGGCGTTCCGCCCCGAGACCGCCGTCACCTTCAGCGGCGACGACGACAGCGAGGGCGGCGTCGCCATCACCGAGACGCTCGTCCGCGTCGGCCCGGACCGCCTCTTCGGCATCGAGACCCGGCCGCTCGACGCCGCCCCCGACGCCCCGGCCGTGATCCTGCACAGCGGCTCCTCCGAGCACCGCATCGGAGCGACCCGCTACCAGGTGCTCCTCGCGCGGCGCCTCGCGGCCCACGGCGTGCGCGTCCTGCGCGTCGACCGCCGCGGCACCGGCGAGACCGGCGACGTCTCGCCCGACGAGGCGAACCTGCTCTTCTCGCGGGAGTGGATCGAGGACGGCGACGCGGCCGTCGACCACCTCGGGCTCCCGAGCGACCGGGTCGGGATCGTCGGCATGTGCGTGGGCGGCTGGGTCGGGCTCCAGGGGCGTCCGGGGACGACCCGCTTCATCAGCGTCCTGGCGCCCAACGACTACCGGCGGAACCCGGTGCAGCCCGGCTTCTTCGCCGAGCATCACGGCCTCGACGACGTCCCCGTCGTGTCGGTCTCCGACCGGGCGCGGCGGGCGGCGCGCCACCTCGTGAACCGCGCCGTCGCCGTCGCCAAGGTGCGCGCGCCGTACCCGGCCCTGGTCGCGGCGGCCTCGCGCGGCTGGATCCGGCTCGCCGAGCCCGTCCTGCGGCCCGCTCTGTCGGCCGGGACCGACGTCCTGCTCTACCTGTCGCCCGGCGACCGGGAGATCTTCGAGGCGCACGGCGGCCCGAAGGCGTCCCGGCGACTCGCGACGGCGTCCGGGCACCTCACCATCGTGAACCGCGACTCCGGCGACCACTCGCTGTTCGGACCGGGCATCCGGACCGACGCCGTCGACTGGGTCGTCGACGAGACCCTGCGCGAGTTCGGCCTCAGCGCGACAGCCGGCGGTGGCGTCTCCGGCTCCTGAGGTAGGCCAGCGGGCCGCGCGGGTAGCCGCGGAGCTCGTGCCGCGCCAGCGACAGCGGATACGAGTCGGCCTCGAGGCGCGGTGACCGGGTCGCCTCGGGGTCGACCGCGTCCGCGGCGCCGAGCGCGTCGGCCGAGAGCGACCCGGGGCCGCGCCTCGGGCGGGTGACGAGGCGCAGCACCTTGTCGGTGGTCAGGCTCCGGATCGCCGGGGGCAGCTGCCAGGCGACCGCGAGGAGGTGCCGCGGGTCGGCGAGGACCAGCGAGGTCATGCACGCGGTGAAGCCGAGCCCGTAGCCGAAGAGCTGCCTCTCGAGCTCGGGCAGCGTGCGACGGTGCCGGTGGTGCACGACGGCCCGCGGCTCGAACGCGAGCCTGCCGCCCGTCCAGATGATCGAGATGAGCATGGCGAGGTCTTCGCCCCCTCGCGTCGGGGTGCCGGTGCCGAGGGCCGGGTCGAACCCGCCCTCGCGGTCGAGCGCGGTGCGGCGGAAGCCCATGTTGGCGCCGGCTCCGAAGGCGCCGACGCCGTAGAGGGCGAACCGCGTGATCTCGGCGCCGGCGTCGTCGCGGGCGACGAGTCGGGCGGCCCGGAGCGGACGCGGGAGGCCCGGCACCGCCTCGATGAGCTTCGGGCTGAAGGAGCGCTCCCCCGCGAAGCCGCCGTAGTACTGCTCGAACCAGATCTGGGCCGGGGTGTCGAGCTCCGCGGGCAGGATCAGCCCCGTCACCACGTCGATCGCCGGGTCGGACGCGAAGCGGGTGCCGATGGCCCGGAGCCAGCCCGGATCGACCTGCACGTCGTCGTCCGTGAACACGACGACCTCGCCGCGGGCGGCTGCGATGCCGGCGTTCCGCGCCGCCGAGATGCCCGGCACGCGCTCCGTCACGATCCGGATGCCCGGATGGTCGGCCGCGATGGACGGCAGGATGTCGCCGCTCGGCACGGCGACCCGGTTGTCGACCAGGAGGAACTCTGCGTCGGGGTAGTCGACGGCGAGGAGGCCCGCGCAGAGGAGACGCAGCTCGTCGTCGCGGCCGACGATCGTCGGGACGACGACCGTGATCGACGGGAGACGGCCGTCCGGCACGACAGGCAGCGGCTCGGCCACCGGCAGCCCGCGCAGGCGGTCGAGACCGCGGCGGCCCTCCGCAGGATCGGAGGTCAGCTCCAGGTCGACGGCGCCCACCGGGACGCCGCCCCGGCAGCCGACGAGCATCACGGTCTCGGACCCGCCGGACGCTGCCGTGAGGTCGGGCGCCTCGGAGTCGAGGTCGAGCGAGACGATCCGCCGCGGTGCGGGCTCTGCTGCGGCTTGTCGCTGGGACACGGTCGTCTCTCGGTCATCCAGCGGATGCCGGAGGGGTGGGACCGCGGTCGTCCCCCGGAGACCGCGGTGGTGGAGCCGGTCACGGCACTCGCGTGCCGAGACCCTCCCCCGACTTCAACGTATCGTCTCCGGGTCGGCGCCGACAATCGCCGTCGTCACCCCAGTCCGAGTGGAGGGCGGTCAGCGGCTGTAGAGCGCCGTGAGCAGCCGCGTGAGGTCGTCGAGATCGGCTCGGGGCCAGGTCGACAGGCGGGCTCGGAACGCGTCGCGGTCGTGGCCCCGGATGGCCAGGATGCGGGCCACGGCCTCGGGCGTCGCGCTGATGATGACGGCGCGACGGTCGGACGGATCCTGCTCGCGGGTCACCAGCCCGAGCTCCTCCAGCTGGTGGAGCTGCCGGCTGAGGACGCTCTTGTCGTAGCCGAGGAGGTCGGCCAGGGGGCCGGCGCCGGTCGGACCGCCGTAGACGAGAGCGGCGACGGTCCGGAGGCCCGTGGGCTGCAGCGCGGGGTCGATCATCAGCGCCTGTTCGCGCTGCCGCTGCCGGAAGGCCTCGAACATCACGCCGAACTGCCGCTCGAGCGCGTCGAGCCTGGCCTCGGTCGTGGTCTCGTCGCGCTCCGCCGGCCGCGCGCCCTCGCTCGTCATCTCACGAGTGTGGAGCACGATCCCTCGTCTCCGGCTGGGAGGCCGCGGTGCGCACCGAGCCGATGCCGGCGACGTCCTCCGCGGATCCTGCGACCGGGCCCTCGTCGGTGTCGCGCTCGGCGACGGTCTTCGTCGTGAGCTCCTTGTTCGGCATGAAGATCAGGGCGGCGACCAGCAGGAGGGCGATCGGTGCGGCGATCAGGAAGATGTTCGCGACCGCCTGCCCGTAGGCCGACTCGATGATCTGGCGGACGCCGTCGGGGAGCTTGCTGACGGCGGGGATGCTGCCGGAGGAGAGCTCCTTCGCGACTGCGGCTCCCTTCGCGCCGAGAGCGCCGATGGCCTGCGTCAGTGCGGTCTGCTTCTCGCCGAGGAGGTCGGTGACGCGGTTGCCGAGGACCGTCCCGAGCACCGAGACGCCGAGCGCGCCGCCGAGCGAGCGGAAGAACGCGACGCCGGCGGATGCGGCACCGATGTTCTTCGGCTCGGTGGTGTTCTGCACGACGAGCACCAGGTTCTGCATCACCAGACCGACGCCGGAGCCCATCACGAACATGTAGACGGCCACGATCACGTAGGGGGTGTCGTACTGGATGGTCCCCATCAGGGCGAGGCCGACGACCAGGGCGATCGAGCCGGTGATCATGATCGGCTTCCAGCGGCCGGTGCGGGTCACGAGAGCACCGCCGACGGTGGACGCGATGAGGAGGCCGCCGATCATCGGGATGGTCAGGAGGCCGGACTGGGTGGGCGTGGCGCCGCGGGCGAGCTGCATGTACTGCGCCAGGTAGACGGTCGCGCCGAACATGGCGACGCCGACCGAGATCGAGCCGATCACCGCGAGGGTGAACGTGCGGTTCTTGAAGAGGGTCATCGGGATGATCGGCTCGGTCGCGCGGAGCTCGACGAAGACCGTGCCGACCAGCAGGATCGCGGCGCCCACGATCATCGCGAACGACGTCGGCGAGATCCAGTCGAAGTTCTTGCCGGCCAGGGTCACCCAGATGAGCAGCAGCGAGACGCCGCCGGCCAGAGTGGCGATGCCGAGGTAGTCGATCGACACCTTCCGCCTCTGCAGGGTGCGGAGCTTGAGCGTGACCTGGAGCAGGATGATCGCCGCGATGGCGAACGGGACGCCCACGAAGAAGTTCCAGCGCCAGCCGAGCGTGTCGGTGAGGAGACCGCCGAACAGGGGGCCGCCGACGGTGCCGACCGCCATGACGGCGCCGAAGTAGCCGCCGTAGCGACCGCGCTCGCGCGGGCTGATGATGTCGGCCAGGATGATCTGGCTCAGGGCGGTGAGGCCGCCCGCGCCGAGGCCCTGCACGACGCGGAAGGTGATCAGCGTGCCGGGGTTCTGCGAGAAGCCGGCCGCCGCCGAGCCGAGCACGAAGATGGCGAGCGAGAGCTGGATCAGCAGCTTGCGGTTGAAGAGGTCGGCGAGCTTGCCCCACACCGGCGTCGAGACGGTGGTGGCGAGGAGCGTCGAGGTGACGACCCAGGTGTAGGCGCTCTCGCCGCCGCCGAGGTCGCCGATGATGCGCGGCAGCGAGGTGCTGACGACGGTCGAGGCGAGGATCGCCACGAACATGCCGAGCAGGAGGCCGGAGAGGGCCTCGAGCACCTGGCGGTGGGACATCGCCGGCCCGCCCTCGAGGCGGTCGGGGGCGACTTCGGTCGCGGTGTGTGACATCAGATGACTCCTGGGGACGGGGATGCCACGCTGCACCCGGATAGTTGACTCCGGTCAATCATTCGCCATTGGTTGACTTCTGTCAAGTAATCCACGGGCGCTCTGTGTCGCCGTGTGACTCCGTCGAGGGCGCGCGGGAGGGGCGCGTGGTTACCCTCGGCTCACCAGCGGCGCCGGCCGCCTGCATCCTGCGCCCCCGCGCAGCCCCGAGAGGACACCGCCATGACAGTCGACAGCACCGCACCCGAGAGCATCGCCGCCCAGGTCGCCGAGTTCAACGACGGCTTCACCGCCCAGATCGGGCCGGAGCTCAGCGCCGTGTTCGACGCCGAGCAGACCGCCCTCCGCGAGGCCGGCGTCCCCGGCGACGCCGTCGCGGCCGGAGACGTGCTCGACACCTCTGTCGCCCTCCAGAGCCCGGCCGGCGAGACCGTCGTCCTGGCCGACGCGCTCCGGGGCGCCGGCACGGTCGTCGTCTTCTACCGCGGCGCCTGGTGCCCCTACTGCAACCTGACCCTCAAGACCTACCAGCGCGACCTCCTCCCGATCCTGCGCGAGCGCGGCCTCGGCCTGGTCGCGATCAGCCCGCAGAACCCCGAGGCGTCGGAGCTCGCCGTCACGAACGGCGAGCTCGGATTCACCGTCCTGTCCGACCCGGGCAACGCGCTCAGCCGATCGCTCGGCATCGTGACGGAGCCGACGGCCGACGCGCGCCGAGCCCACACCGCCCTCGGCTTCGACGTCGCCGACAGCAACGCCGACGCCACGGGCGACATCCCGTTCCCGACCGTCCTGGTCGTCGACGGCGACGGCCGCGTGGTCTTCGCCGACGTCCACGTCGACTACACGACCCGCACCGAGGTCGACGAGATCGTCGCCGCCACCGAGGAGCTGGCCGAGAAGGCCGCCTGAGCGGAGGCAGGACCGACGGCGGGCCAGCCCGGAGGCCGGCCAGACGAACACTCGGTGAAGTGCTCGACAGGGCAGGCAGCGCGATGCCAGGCTGAGCGTCAGGCGAGGGGATTCTGGGTGACCCCCGTGTCGTCTCGTCGGCGCGTCCGCGCCTCCTCCCTTCCGAGAAAAGAGACTGCTCATGGGCACCATCACGACCTCTGACGGCACCGAGATCTTCTACAAGGACTGGGGCACGGGCCAGCCCATCGTCTTCAGTCACGGCTGGCCCCTGTCGGCCGACGACTGGGACACCCAGATGATGTTCTTCCTGGCGCAGGGCTACCGCGTCATCGCGCACGACCGCCGAGGCCACGGCCGCTCGACGCAGACCTCCGACGGCCACGACATGGACCACTACGCCGCCGACCTCCGCGCCCTCACCGAGCACCTCGACCTGCACGACGCGATCCACGTCGGACACTCGACCGGCGGCGGTGAGGTCGCCCACTACATCGGGCAGTACGGCGAGGACCGCGTCGCGCGCGCGATCCTGATCAGCGCGGTGCCCCCGATCATGGTCCAGACCGAGAGCAACCCGGGCGGCCTCCCCAAGAGCGTGTTCGACGGTCTGCAGGAGCAGGTCGCCACCAACCGCTCCGCCTTCTACCGAGACCTCCCGTCGACGGCGTTCTACGGCTTCAACCGCGACGGCGTCGAGCCGATCGAGGCCGTGATCCAGAACTGGTGGCGCCAGGGCATGATGGGCGGCGCCAAGGCGCACTACGACGGGATCGTCGCGTTCTCGCAGACCGACTTCACGGAAGACCTGAAGAAGATCACCGTGCCGACGCTGGTCATGCACGGGGAGGACGACCAGGTCGTCCCGTTCGCGGACGCCGGGCCGCTGTCCGCGGAGCTGGTGCAGAACGGCACCCTCAAGGCCTACCCGGGCTTCCCGCACGGCATGCCGACCACCGAGGCGGCGACCATCAACGCCGACATCCTGGAGTGGCTCCGCTCCTGAGCCTGTCGCGACACCGGGCGCGGTCTCTCCGTCGGACGCACTCCGACGGAGAGGTCCCGCCCGAACCGCCCCGCCGGGGACGCCGTGTCCGCAGAGCGCACGGGGTGCCGGGATCGGCCGGACGGGATCCTGCGCCGGGGCCTACTGTCGCGCGCATGAAGCACATCACGTACTCCGACAAGTCCGTGCTGATCGGCGACGAGATAGCCGACCTGCTCATCGAGTACGCCGCCGAGCTCACGTCGAAGGGCGAGGCCGACACGGTGTTCGTGCACGCGATCAGCTCGGACGGCGACGAGGTCGAGGCCAACTTCCTCATCGGGCCGGGGGCCCCGATCATGAGCGAGACGACGACGTGGACGGTGACCGAGCCCGACAACGCGAAGACGATCGAGTACATCCGGGGCAGGCTCCGGACGCTGACGTCGCCGAACCAGGCGGGCCCGCTCGAGGAGAGCGGCGGCGAGGCCTCCGGCGGCGGCTACGAGCAGTTCGGCTACGACGAGCAGCAGTAGGGGCCCGAGCACTGGAGTGTGCTCCGGGACCACGAGTCAACCCCCACAACGGGGCGCGCGCGGAGGGCCGTATCTTCGTGTCTTGGCTGCCCTGCCTCCTCCTCCGTCAGGGGCGTGTCGGGGAGGGCGGGACAGGACGTCTTCGCAGCCACCGACCCGAGGAACGCCATGGACATCCGCCGCCTGATCATCAACGACCGCGCCTACCGGCTCTCCCCCGTCGAGACCGCTGAGACACTCCAGCAGCGGATCGTCGACCTCATCGCCTCCGGGCCCGCCTTCCTGACGTTCGTCACCGACGACGACGTGCGGGTCGAGGTCCTCGTCCAGCCGTCGACCTCGGTGCTGTTCGAGACGCACGCCGTGATCGACGTCGCGGCCGCGCCCGACACCGATCTCGCCCACCTCGACTACGACGACCTGGCCTGGGCGGTGTGAGCGGCGGCCCAGCGCTCCCGGGCAGGGAGCCCTCTGGCCCGGAACCCGGCGCAGTCGAGCTGCGCCGCGTCGGAGGCACCGACCTCGACGAGGCGGTCACGCGGTTCCACGAGGAGTACGCGATCAGCCGCCTCCGGGTGCGACGCACCGACGTCGACTTCTCCTGGGAGCACAC
Organism: Frondihabitans peucedani; assembly: GCF_039537585.1. Taxonomy (NCBI): domain Bacteria; kingdom Bacillati; phylum Actinomycetota; class Actinomycetes; order Micrococcales; family Microbacteriaceae; genus Frondihabitans; species Frondihabitans peucedani. The sequence goes on along the minus strand of NZ_BAABAU010000001.1, from coordinate 1,978,645 downwards.
CAGCCGCGGCACACCCCTGATCACCCTCCGCACGTCGTGGTTCGGCGGCGTCATCGGCGGTGTCACGCACGACTCCGACGTCCTCGTCGTCCTGTGGAACTCCCGCGGGTCGAGCGTCGTCCGCGGGGAGTCGGGCGAGGTCAGGATCAGCGAGAACGAGCCGATCCTGCTGCCCTTCCTGGGGCCTACCGCGTTCGAGCACCACGAGACCGCGCAGAACCTCCTGCACCTCGACCGCCCGCTGTTCAACGGCATCGCGGCGGAGTTCGGCGCCCTCGACCAGGTGCTGTCGGACCAGGGCCCCCGGCGGCTCCTCCAAGGACACGGGCCCTCCTGGTCGCGGGCGGTCCGGGCCCTCCGCTCGAGCGTCTTCTCGGCCGACCGGCTGTCTCCGGTCGCGGAGATGGTGCTCGCGCAGACGGCCGCGACCGCGATCCTGCGCCACTTCTACGGTGTCGACGGCGCAGTCGATGCGGCCCTCGGCCCCCGGTCTCGCGCGGGCGACAGGATCCGGGAGTACCTGCACGCCCACCCCGACCTGCCCACCACGACACCGGACCTCGCCGAGCTCATCGGCATGACCCCTCGGGCCGTCCAGCTGATCATGCGGAGCGAGACGGGACTCACCCCGACGGGCTACCTGAAGATGGTGCGGCTCCGCGAGGTGAGACGCGGCCTTCAGGACCGATCGCCCGGCGAGAGCATCGCCGACGTGGCGAACCGCTGGGGCTTCTTCCACCTCGGCCGGTTCGCGAGCGCGTACCGGCAGCGGTTCGGCGAGAGCCCGCGCGACACCCGGCGCCGGTGAGCGAGCGGTCGCCTTCGTTTTCCGGCCGAGATTCTGACGGGCACGAGGGTGCTCGCGACAATACGAGACGGGCGGTTCAGGGTCGCCCCGAGAAAGGACGACGCTCATGGGGACTCTGCACTACGGGCAGCACGAACTCCGCTTCGAGGATCGCCTCCTCGTCCATCTGCAGCTCGTCATGGCCGGCAAGCTCCGCCGTCAGGAGTGCTTCATGATGACGTGGCAGACGCCTGTCGAAGACGGCTCACGGCGCCTGAGCGTCTGGGTGAACCCGATGACGCCGATCCTGTTCGCCCTCGACGGCGACGGCAAGGTGCAGATCAACCGGGCCTGGCTGAACTCCCTCGCCGAGTCGGCCAACAGCGCGTCCGGGCTCCTGGTGCAGCCGGAGCCCACGGAAGAGGCCGAGGGCACGCATGATCGCGGATCGTCGTCGAGCCGCGCGTCGCTGCGGTCGGTGCCGTCGACCCGCTGACCGCCTGACGATCAGCGCCGCAGCGTCTCGCGCTCAGCGCCGCAGCGTCTCGCGCGGGTACTCGCCGAAGCGGGCGACGTAGTCGTGCGACAGCCGGCCCATGTGAGTGAAGCCCCACCGGTGCGCCACGTCGAGCACGGTCGTGCAGTCGGGGGCTGCCGCGAGGAGGTCGACACGCACCCGCTCGAGCCGCTGGTCGCGGAGGTAGTGCAGCGGCGTCGTGTCGAGCACCCGCCGGAACGCGTCCTGCAGCCCTCGGACGCTGAGCCCCGACGCCTCGGCGATCGACCCCGGGTCGATCGGCAGGTGCAGGTGGGCGTGGATGTAGTCGACGGCGGCGCGGAGCCGGTGGTGCTTCGCGATCAGGAGTTCGGGCGGCAGCGGATCCTGCGCGTGGGCGAACGCCCCGAGGAAGGCCACGGCGAGCGCGCGGTTCGCCTCGGCCCGGTAGAGCGCGGGCTGCTCGTCGGCGAGGAGGACGGCGCCGACCGAGCGGAGGGTCCTGGTCCAGGTGGCGAGACCCTCGCCGTCCTGCGCGACGAACTGCGAGAACCGGATCGGCCCGACGTGCGCGGCGTCCTCGGAGGCGGCGACGCGCTCGAGGTAGCCGGCGTCGAAGTGCACGAGGTTCTGCCGGTAGTCGGAGAAGTCGAAGTGGTTCTCGCCGCGGGTGCGGAACAGCACGGGCCGCCCGGGGTCGAGCTCGACCGGGACGCCCTGCTCCGCGGCGTCGAGCACGCCGCGCCCCTGGTTGACCCAGGTGACGACGTACTCGCCCTCGACGCGGACGTCGCCCTGCACGGAGCCGTGGAACCGGTTGTTGCGGAGCGTGACATCGCGGTCGCCCATGATGGCGTACCGGTACGCGAAGCCCTCGCCGACCGGCTCGATCTGGAACTTCTCACCGTGGTAGGCCTCTTCGTAGAGGGCCCTCGCCTCGTCGATGTCGGAGCCGCTCGTCGTCGACCGTGAGAGCTCTTCCACGCTCCGAGCATCTCATTACCGCGGATGCGACCGGGACCCATTGCGCTTTGCTTCTCGAACCGGTAGGGCGGTGACGCACTCGCGGCCGAAAAAGAGGGGGACATCATGGCCCGGATTTCACTACACTTCACAGTCGGAGGTCCTGAGACACTCCAGCGGTTGTGACCATGTTGCGGTCCCTGCCCGTGAAGCGCTACTGCTCATCACGGCCGCCGAAGCCCCCGACGCTGTCTGAACAGACCGGGGGCTTCGTGCTGCTCGGGGCGCCGGTGCCGGCCTGCGGTTCTGCCGGGCCTGCCCGTCTAGAAGTCCTCGTCGCGGTACTCGAAGCCGTGCTCGGTCGACGCGTCGAACGACACCTGGTCGGAGGCCTGCACGGGCACCCCGTCGAGCCGGAGCGTCTCCTGCTGCAGGTGAGCCACGAGCGCAGGATCACGCACCTCCTCGAAGTCGCTCTCGACCGTCTCGGCCACGATCTGGCTCGCGGGCCCGATCAGGAAGTTGGCCCGACCGATGCCGCCTTCCCGCTCGCGGAAGGGGATGTCGACGGTCGCGGAGGTGGTGCGCTTGGCGAGGGCCTCCGCGTAGTCGAGCAGTGCCCGCGCGATGTCGGAGCCGGTCAGGATGGCCCCGTCCGCGTAGTGAATGCGTTCCATCCTCCCCGTGTACAGGGCGGCTCGGATGTGCGCCCACCCCTTGACCTCGACCGGGGCACGGCCGTGTCGGTGGTTCTGCCGACGGACAGGACGCGACCCATGGCCTACCGTTATGAGTGGTATTTCGCGCCGACTCCCGAGGTCGGCGCTGCATCCTGCGCTCCCTCACCAGGAGGCTCCGCGGGTGCCCCGAGAGGACGAACCATGGATCCCGAGCCGGTAGACGCTTTCTACGGCACCCCCTTCAGCGAGTGCGACGGCCGCACGGTCCGCTTCGGCTGGGAGGGCCAGGAGTACGAGATCGACCTCTCGGCGCAGCACGCCCGCGAGTTCGCCTCCGAGGTCGCGCCGTACATCAAGGCGGGGCGTCTGCGGCGCTAGTCGATGTCGGCCCTCACGCCTCGGTCGGCACCACGACGACCTTTCCGCGGAGCGTCCCCGCGCCCGACTCCTCGTGGACGGCCCGCACCCCCGAGAGCGACACCGTCCGGACCTCCGGCACGGCCAGCCCCCCCGCGTCGACGAGCTCGACCAGGTGCGTCAGCTGCTCGCGGTCGCTCCGCACGAAGACGACGCTCGAGGTCACGCCGCGCTCCTCGTCGGCCGGGGCCGGCATCCACGCGGTCGTGCTGACGACGACGCCGCCGTCGCGCACGAGCGAGACGAGGGAGACGAACTCCGCAGGATCGATCGGCGCGAGATTGAGCAGGACGTCGACCTCTTCACCGACGGCCTCCTGCACGCTGCCGCTCGTGTGGTCGATCACCTGGGCTGCTCCGGCCGCCTCGACCGCGGCAGCACTCCGCGGGCTCGCCGTCGCCAGCACGGTCGCGCCGGCGTCCGCGGCCAGCCCGACGGCGTAGCCGCCCACGGTCCCGCCCGCACCGACGATCAGGATCCGCTGCCCCTCCTCGAGGTGCGCTTGCTCGAACAGCGCCTGCCAGGCCGTGAGGCCTACCGACGGGATCGCGGCGGCCTCGACGAGCGAGACGCTCGTCGGTGCCGGCACGAGGACGTCGGCGGGAGCGACGGCGTACTCGGCTGCGGCGCCGTCGGTGTCCATCGGGAGGAACCCGATGACGGTGTCGCCGATCGCCAGGCCCTCGACGCCGTCGCCGAGCGCGTCGACGACGCCTGCGACGTCGTAGCCCGGGATGTGCGGGAGGGAGACGGGGATCGGGAGGGTGCCGGCCCGCATGCCGGTGTCGGCCTGGTTGAAGCCGGCGGCGGTGACGCGGAGGCGCACCTGACCGCTCGCGGGGGCCGGGACCTCGATGTCGTCGAGGACGAGGACGCTCGGGTCGCCCTGCTGGTGGAATCGCACTGCCTTCATGGTGGAGCTCGCTCTCTGTCTCTGTGTCTCTGCTCATATGCTTCGAATTCGAAGCACATGGCGACCGTAGCACTGCTTCGAGTTCGAAGCAATAGACTCGAGCCATGACCGACGAAGCACCCTCCCTCGACCCCGCCGAGCTCAGCGCCTACTTCTCCCTCATCGAGGTGAGCAGCCTGCTCCGGCACGCCGTCGAGCAGCAGCTCCGGGAGGCGGGCGACCTGAGCTACGTGCAGTTCCAGCTCCTGGCCCGGCTCGGCGACGCCCCGTCGGGCACGCAGCGCATGACCGACCTGGCCGACGGCGTCGTCTACAGCCGCAGCGGACTGACGCACCAGGCCGGCGTGCTCGAGACGGCCGGGCTCGTCACGAGGGCGCCCGCGCCCGACGACGAGCGGAGCGTCGCGGTCACGATCACGGAGGCGGGGCGCGCGGTCCTTGGCCGCGTGTTCCCCGGGCACATCGCGATCCTGCGCCAGCAGTTCTTCGCGGCTCTCTCCGAGGACGACGTCGCCGCGCTCGACGCGGCTCTCGGCAGGGTGCGCGACCACCTCCGGGCAGCGCCGCCCCGGTCGGCTGCGCCCCGCCGTCGTCGCGGCGCCTGACCCTGCGAGGCGCCGACCGGCAGGGGTTGACTCGCAGGAGGGCCGGAGGTGCCGGCCGAGAGAAGGAACCTGATGCTCCTCGACGGAAAGACCATGATCGTCACCGGCGGCAACTCCGGGATCGGTGAGGCCATCGTCCTCGCCGCCGCGGCCGAGGGCGCCAACATCGTCATCGACTATGTCGCGCACCCCGAGGCCACGACCGACCTCATCGCCCGCATCGAGAAGGCCGGCGGCAAGGCCGTCGGCGTCGACGCCGACGTCAGCAAGGCGGAGGATCTGCACAAAATGGTCCAGACCGCCGTCGACACCTTCGGCCGCCTCGACGTCATCGTCAACAACGCCGGCATCGAGACCCGCACCGGCGTCCTCGACACCACGGAGGACGAGTTCGAGAAGGTCATGGCGATCAACCTCAAGAGCGCCTTCTTCGGCACCCAGTTCGCCGCGAAGCAGTTCATCGCGCAGAAGACGCCGGGCCTCGTCATCAACATCTCGTCGGTCCATGAGGACTGGCCGATGCCCGGAAACATCGCCTACTGCGTCTCGAAGGGCGGCACCCGCATGCTGACCCGCACCGCCGGCGTCGAGCTCGGCCCGCACGGCATCCGCGTGGTCAACGTCGCTCCCGGCGCCGTCGACACCCCCATCAACACCTCGACCACCTCCGACCCCGAGAAGCTGAAGCAGCTCCAGGACGCCATCCCTGTGCGACGTCTAGCGGAGCCTGAGGATATCGCCGACATGGTCGTCTTCCTGGCCTCCGGCAAGGCGTCGTACATGACGGCCACGACGGTGTTCATCGACGGCGGCATCATGCAGGGGTCGGTCGGCCTGTAGCCGCTGCGGGCCGCGAGCCAGTCAGACCCGGCTGTAGTCGAACCGCAGCCGCATGCGGTCGCCTCGGAACACGATGGTCGAGTACTCGAACGCGAGCCCTCCCGCATCGGAGATCACATCGGTGAGCTGCAGCACGGGCTGGCCCTTGCCGAGGTGCAGGTGCTCGGCGTCGGTCGACCCGGCAGCGACGGCCTCGAGGTTCTCGGCGACGTCGTGCATGGCCAGGCCGAAGGTGTCTTCCAGGACGACGCACAGCTGTTCGCCGACGACGTCGAGGTCGCCGAGGCCGGGGGCCAGACGCGCGGGCACGAACGACCGGTGGACGCTGAGCGGCTCGCCGTCGACGAGGCGCAGCCGGGTGATGGCGACGACCTCCTCCCCGTCCGCGAGGCCCAGACCCTCGCGGACGGGCTCGGGGGCGACCTGCTCCGTCAGTGAGATGAGCTTCGTCGTGATGGCGTAGCCCCGCACCTCGAGCTGCTCGCGGATGCCGCGGTAGGCCGGCGACACGGCACTGATCTTGTCGGCCGGCGCGACGTAGGTGCCTTTGCCGGGCGCCCGAGTCAGCACCCCCTCCGAGGTCAGCTTGTTGAGCACCCCGCGCACCGTCATGCGGCTGAGCCCGTAGATGCGGTTGAGCTCGTTCTCGGACGGGATCCTCTGGCTGGGGGCCCACTCGCCGCTGTCGATCCTGGCCCGCAGGATCGTCTCGAGCTGCTGGTAGAGAGGAACGGCCGAGCCCCGCTCGATGTCGTCGATCACGATCACCCACTCTCGCAGACTGTTCACGTCCGATGCCCTCAGGGTACTTGTCTAGTCCGGTATAGGCATGTACATTCCGATCAGTCGCAGAAACACCGCGGCCCTTACGAGGAAGTGAGGATGCGCATGGTCGTCTCGACCGGTTCCCTGACGCGGGCTGCACGGCAGGGCGGCTACGCCGTCCCGGCCGTGAACGTCTTCGACGAGATCAGCATGAGGGCCGTGATCGCCGCCGCCGAGCGCCGGAGCGCCCCCCTCATCGTGCAGATCTCGGTGAAGACGGTGCGGGTCTCGGGCACCGCGTTCATCACCGACCTGTTCCGCTCGCTCACCCGCGACGTCGCCGTTCCGGTGGCCCTCCACCTCGACCACTGCCCCGACCGCGCCGTGCTCGACGACGTCATCGCCGCCGGCTGGTCGTCGGTGCTCTTCGACGCCTCCGACCGCGACCTCGACGACGCGGTGCGCGAGACAATCGAGGTGACCGCGGCTGCTCACGGCGCGGGGGTCGACGTCGAGTCGGAGATCGAGAACATCCTCGGCGTCGAGGACGACGTCGGGAGCGACGAGGCACGCCACGCGTACTCGGTGGCCCAGCTCGCCGACGTGGCCGCGCAGACCGGGGTCGACCTGATCGCACCGCAGCTCGGGACCAGCCACGGGCTCTACCGGGCGAGCCCGACGCTCCTGCCGGAGCGGGCCGCCGAGCTCGCCGCCCTCACCGACGTGCCGGTGGTGCTCCACGGCGGCACCGGCCTCAGCGCGGCCGACTTCCGGGCCTTCATCGACGCGGGGGTGTCGAAGATCAACATCTCGACGGCCGTCAAGCACGCCTACATGCAGGCCTCGCTCGCACACCTGGAGGCGGCCCGCGAGCAGGACCGCTGGGATCCCCCCTCGCTCATCACCGCGATCTCCACCGCCGTCACCGATGCCATCGACGAGCACATCGTGTGGTTCGGCGCCGACGGCCGGGCGGCGAGCGCCGTCGCCGGTGCGGAGGCCGACCGGTGACGCGCGCCCTGATCTTCGACTGCGACGGCGTCCTCGCCGACACGGAGCGCGACGGTCACCTGCCGGCGTTCAACGAGACGTTCGAGCACTTCGGCCTGCCGGTCCGCTGGAGCGAGGACGACTACGCGGAGGTGCTGCGGATCGGCGGCGGCAAGGAGCGCCTCGCGTCGCTCCTGACGCCCGAGTTCGTCGAGCGCGCCGTCCTGCCCACCGACACCGAGAGCCAGCAGCGGGAGGTGAAGCGGTGGCACGAGGAGAAGACCCGCCGCTACACCGCGAGGGTCCGTGCCGGCGAGCTGCCAGGTCGACCCGGCATCGCCCGCCTCATCCACGAGGCGCACGAGGCCGGCTGGCTCCTGGCGGTCGCCTCCACGTCGGCGAAGCCCAGCGTCGATGCTGTTCTCGACCATGCGGTCGGGGGCGACGCGGCCTCCTGGTTCCGCGTCTTCGCGGGCGACGTCGTGCCGCGCAAGAAGCCCGCCCCCGACATCTACGAGCTCGCCCTCCGCGAGCTTAGGGTCGACGCGGCCGACGCCGTCGTCGTCGAGGACAGCGCCAACGGCCTCCGGGCCGCCCTCGCCTGCGGGCTCACGACCGTGGTGACGGTCAGCAGCTACACGGCCGACGAGGACTTCACCGGCGCCGCCCTGGTCGTCGACAGCCTGGGCGACCTGCCCGATGTGCCCGTGCGCATCCTGAGCGATCCGCACGGCGTCGGCGACATCGGCCAGGTCGACCTGGCGTCCCTCCTGCGGCTCTCCCACGACTGACGCCTACCCGAACCGCCCGCTCCGCCGAACCACCCGACCCGCCGCACCGCCCGACTCCGAGGAAGACCATGAGCAACGACGCCCTTCCCGCCTCCACCGGCACCGCCCGCCTCGTCGAGGTGGTGCGCCTCATCGCCCAGACCTGCGTCGACAACGAGACGTACTTCTCCGACCTCGACGCGGTAGCCGGCGACGGCGACTTCGGCTACTCCCTCGCCCGCGGCTTCGAGATCGTCCTCGCCGAGTTCGACGACTACGACCGCTCCGATCCGGGCGTCTTCCTGCAGAAGGTCGCGATGACGATGAGCAGCAGGATCGGAGGCACCTCCGGTCCGATCTGGGGCACCGCGTTCCTCCGCGCGGGAGCGACCGTCAAGGGCAGCGCCGAGATCGTGCCGGCCGACGTGGTGGCGATGATCCGGGCCGCCGTCGAGGGCATCAAGAAGCGCGGCAGCGCCGAGGTCGGCGACAAGACCCTGCTGGACGCGCTGGTTCCGGTCGCCGACGCGCTCGATGCCGACATCGACTCAGGCGCCGATCCTGCGTCGCTGCCTCGTCACGCGGCCGAGGTCGCGCGCGAGTCGGCCGAGGCGACGTCGGCGCTCCAGGCCCGGCGGGGGCGCGCGTCGTATACCGGCGAGCGCAGCATCGGCTCCCCCGACCCCGGCGCGATCGCCATCGCCGTGCTGGCCGAGAGGATCGCCGACGCCTGGTGAGCGACACCGTCCTGCTCTGACAATCCCGATCCGACCCGATCAACTCGATCCGACCTGCGACACACGACGAAGTGGAGAACCGCGATGAAGAAGTTCCTCAACGACCCGAAGGAGTTCGTGCCGGAGATGCTCAAGGGCCTGGCCCTGGCGAATCCCGACACGCTCGTCTACGAGCCGAAGTACAACCTGATCGTGCGGAAGGACGCCCCAGACCAGAACAAGGTCTCGATTGTTCAGGGCTCAGGATCAGGCCACGAGCCGGCGCACGTGATGATCGTGGGCAAGGGGATGCTGGACGCCGCCTGCCCGGGCGACGTGTTCGCCGCACCGCCCACCGACTACGTGCTCGAGGCCGCCCGCCGGGTGAACAGCGAGAAGGGCGTGCTGCTGCTGGTCAACAACTACACCGGCGACAAGATGGCCTTCGAGATGGCGGAGGAGCTGGCCGACGCCGAGGGCATCCGGGTGAAGACGCTGTTCATCGACGACGACGTCGCGGTGAAGGACAGCACCTACACGATCGGCCGTCGAGGCGTGGCGGGCAACTTCTTCGTCATCAAGGCCGTCGGTGCGGCAGCGGAAGCGGGTGCCGAGATCGACGAGGTGATCCGCGTCGGCGAGAAGGTGAACTCGGTCACCCGCACGATGGGCGTCGCCCTCACCGCCTGCACGCCGCCGGCGAAGGGGTCGCCGCTGTTCGAGCTGGGCGACGACGAGATCGAGGTCGGCGTCGGGATCCACGGCGAGCCGGGGCGCTCGAGGCAGAAGATCGTCTCGGCCGACGAGATCGTCGACATCCTGCTGGAGCCGATCGTCTCCGACCTGCCGTACGCGTCCGGCGACCGGGTCGCGCTCATGGTCAACGGCCTCGGCGGCACTCCGATCAGCGAGCTGTACCTGCTGTACGGCATCGCCCACGAGAAGCTCGTCGCCCAGGGGATCACCCCGGTGCGAAGCTACGTCGGCGAGTACTGCACCTCGCTCGACATGGCCGGAGCGTCGATCACGCTCGTGAAGCTCGACGACGAGATCGAGGGTCTGCTGGCCGCGCCCGCCGAGATCCCGCTGCGCACGTTCTGAGCGCTCGGGGCAGGGGCGGCGCTCACTCCGGCGAGCGCCGTCCCTCTCGGGTCGGGGTCGTCCCGTGGCGTGACGGCCCGGTGTCGGTGCCGGTCCTGCTGGCGGTGCCGGTGCCGGTCCCGGTGTCGGTGTCGGTCCTGCCGGCGGGAGTCCTGACGGCCGAGCTGACGGCGGTGTTGACGGCCAGGGGCAGGTCGGGCTCCGTCTTCCGGCTCGTCAGGTAGAGGCGGTGGGCGGTGATGACGAGCGCCAGCCAGGCGGCGCCGAGCACCCAGCCGGCGAGAACGTCGGTGAACCAGTGGTGCCCGAGAAAGACGCGGCTCAGCCCGACCGTCAGTGCGAACAGGACCCCGACCAGGATCGTGACGACCCGGAGCCTCCGAGACCGGATGCGCAGGATCAACAGGTACACGACGATCCCCGCGATGACGGTCGCGTTCAGCGTGTGCCCGCTCGGGAACGACGGCGAGTACTCGTACGGCGGGACGGCGTCGCGGAGGGGAGGCCGGTGCCGCCCGATGACGTCCTTGCCGACGACGGTCATGGCGAGCGATCCTGCGCCCGACGCGACGATCAGGATCACCGGCGTCCACGACCGCCGGAGCACCGCCAGCAGCACCATGACGACGACGGCCAGGATCGGCATGCCCACCGGCCCCGCGACATCGGTGTAGCCGGTCACGAACGAGTCGAGCGCCGGCGAGCGCAGCGTCATCGCGAACTCCAGCAGCGGCTGGTCGAACCCGGCGACGCCGTCGCGCTCGGTCACCGAGTCGTAGATCCGCGAGGCCGCGAACGCCAGCACCATCGCGATGGCCAGCCCCACGATCAGGGTCAGGACGAGCGCAGGATGCGCGCCCAGCCGCCTGCTCAGCCCCCGGTTCAGTCGCGCCAGCTGCCGCCCGAGCGGCGTGTACCAGTGCGTCAGGTCGCGGTCGCCGACGTAGCGGCCCTCGGTGCTGGTGTCGGTGCAGGTCTCGGTGGCGCGGCTGGCGGCGTCGTCAGGTGGGGTCACGGCAGGGCTCTCGTCGGTGCTTTAGGGCAGGCGCCTCGGTTCAGGCTGCCATGGCACCGTACCGCTTGTGACCCTTCACGTCGTAGCGGTCGAGCATCATGACCTTCGACCAGACGGCGACGAAGTCGCGGACGAACCGCTCCTGCCCGTCGCTGCCCGCGTAGGCGTCGACGATGGAGCGCAGCTGCGCGTTCGAGCCGAACACCAGGTCGTTGCGGGAGGCGCGCCAGCGGGCGTCGCCGGTCGACTGGACCCGCCCGGTGAAGGTCGTCGCGGACTCGTCGTCCTTCGTCCAGACCAGGTCGGTGTCGGTCAGGTTGACGAAGAAGTCGGTCGTCAGGACTCCGACGCGGTCGGTGAGCACGCCGACGTCCGAGCCGTCCCAGGTGGCGCCGAGCACTCGGAGTCCTGCGGTCAGGACGGTCCACTCCGGCGCGGTGAGCGTGAACAGGTTCGCCTTGTCGAGGAACGCCGCCTCCGGCGCGACCCCCGGAGCGAACTCGCCGAAGCGCGGGGACACGAAGTTGCGGAACCCGTCGGCCACCGGCCGCAGCCACTCGAACATCTCGATGTCGGTGAGCTCCTGCGTGGTGTCGACGCGGCCCGGCGTGAAGGGGACGGGTGTCTCCGATCCTGCTGCCCGCGCCGCCTGCTCGACGGCTGCGGTGCCGGCCAGGACGATCAGGTCGGCGAGCGAGACCTGACGCCCGCCGGACGTCGCAGCGAAGGACGCCTGCACCGTGCGCAGCGCGTCGATGACGGGGACGGTGCGCTTGTTGACGGCCCAGTCCTTCTGCGGTGACAGGGCGAGGCGTCCGCCGTTCGCGCCGCCGCGCTTGTCGCTGTCGCGGTAGGTCGAGGCTGCGGAGAACGCCGTGTAGACGAGGTCGGAGACCGAGAGGCCGGTGTCGAGGACGGCCTTCTTGAGGGCTGCCACGTCGGCATCGTCGAGCGGGGCTCCGGCTGCCTCGGGGAGCGGATCCTGCCAGAGCAGATCGTCGGCGATGGTGACCTCCGGGCCGAGGTAGCGGTGCTTCGGCCCCATGTCGCGGTGCGTGAGCTTGTACCAGGCCTTCGAGAAGGCGAGCGTGAAGAGGTCGAAGTCGGCCAGGAACCGCTCGCACACGGCGCGGTACTCCGGGTCGACCTTGAGGGCGATGTCGGAGGTCATCATCATGAGCGGGTTCATCTGACCGGGCACGTGGGCGTCGGGGGTCTTCGGCGCCGCAGAATCGGTCGGTGTCCACTGCAGGGCGCCGGCCGGGCTCTTCGTCTGCTCGTAGTCGTAGGCGAACAGGTTCTCGAGGTAGGCGTTGTCCCACTGCGTCGGGTTCGGGGTCCAGGCCCCCTCGATGCCGTTCGTGGAGGTGTTCTCGGCGTTGCCGCTGCCCACCGGGTTGTGCCAGCCGAGACCCATCGACTCGATCGGGGCCAGCTCGGGCGACGGCCCGATGTCGGCTGCGGCGACCTGGCCGTGGCTCTTGCCGAAGGCGTGGCCGCCGGCGATCAGGGCCACTGTCTCTTCGTCGTTCATCGCCATGCGTGTGAACGTGATGCGGATGTCGCGCGCGGAGCCCATCGGGTCGCCGTTCGCGTACGGCCCCTCGGGGTTCACGTAGATGAGTGCCTGGTGCGAGGCGGCCAGCGGGCTCTGCAGGTCGTAGTCGGCGTCGCCGTTCTGTCCGTGCCAGCGCTCGTCGCGGCTCACCATCTCGTCGGGGCTGGCGACCGCGTGCGGGTTCCAGACCTCGGGACCCCACCAGGTGCCGTCGTCCGGCTCCCACGCGTCGAGCCGTCCGCCGCCGAAGCCGTACGTCGGCAGCCCCATCAGCTCGAGGGAGCAGTTGCCGGTCAGCACCATCAGGTCGGCCCACGACAGGGCGTTGCCGTACTTGTGCTTGAGCGGCTGCAGGAGCCGCCTCGACTTGTCGGTGTTGCCGTTGTCCCACCAGCTGCCGATCGGTGCGAAGCGCTGCATCGCGGTCCCCGCGCCGCCGCGGCCGTCGGCGATGCGGTACGTGCCGGCGGAGTGCCACGCCATCCTGATCATCTGCGGGCCGTAGTTGCCGTAGTCGGCCGGCCACCAGTCGACCGACGTCGTGAGCAGGGTCTTGATGTCGGCCTTGAGCTCCTCGAGGTCGATCGTGGCGAAGGCCGCCGCGTAGTCGAAGTCGGCCCCGAGCGGGTCGGCGTCGACCCCGTTCCGGTGCAGGAGCTCGACCTTCAGCCGCTGCGGGTACCAGCTGTCGAGGCTCGGCGACTGCCCGAACGTCCCGCCCAGGTGATCGCCGCCGGCCGGCAGTTCGCCGCCCATGTGGAAGGTGCAGGTGTTCGTGTTGTCTTCCGTGCTCATTGATGCTCCTCTGGGTGCTCGAGCGGCGTGGTCGTCTTCGTCGAGAGTCTCACGATCGGGCCGCCGCGTCGCTGTCGCATCGCAATGCGGTGCGGCGGACCTTTCTTCTGCAGGAGTACCTGGCGGAGCAGTGGGTCGGCTGCGCGGCGCGCTGGCGGTCGGGCTTTTGTCAGGGTGGGTGCCCGCCGACCTCAGCGCGTGTAGGTCAGCGTGTTCGACACCGACACGACGGTCACGACGGCCGCCATGATGAAGCCGCCGATATAGGGGTTGTTCGTCTGCCGCGAGATCTTGCGGGTGACGACCGCCGCCACGGGCAGGATCACGACGATCGGGAAGAGCCAGATGCTGTTGATGCCGCCGAACCCCGGGATGAGGTCGCCCGTCACGAAGAAGTGCGAGTACTGGGCGATCACCAGCATGATCGGGGCGATCGCGTTCGCGAGGGCCAGCACCGCGGTGTTCCCCCACTCGCGGCCGCGGATCGCGAACCGGCTGAAGGAGTTGATCGCGATGGAGTTGGCGAGGAAGTACACCAGGAAGAACGGCAGGTAGATGAGCGCGATGCCCAGCTTGTTCGGCGTGAAGGTCGGGATCGCCAGCACCCACAGACGGAAGTCGGTCGTGAAGAAGTAGGCGAAGACGAACACGAGCAGGAACGCCGACGCGACGACGATCAGCCCGAGGAGGATCCCCTGCCCGAACTTCTTCCAGCCGGGCAGGACGCCGATCGCGCGGAGGTCGACTCCGTTCTTCCGGCCGAAGACCAGGTACGAGACCGCCGTGATGATGAGCGACACGACTCCGTTGAGAGCAGCCCAGAGGGCGATGATCCAGACGGCGCCCTGAGGGTTCACGGGCGGATCACCGAGGAAGCTGACGGTGCCGATCGCGGTGTTCGCGCTGATGATCCAGTAGCTCACGCCCGACACGATGGCCGAGACGACGAGGCCGCCCCAGAACCAGACCAGTGCGCGCCCCTCGCGCTTCTCGACGATGGCGGGTCGCGCGATCCTGAGACCGGCGAAGGCGCGGGTGTGCAGGAGGCTCGTGGCGAAGGCGACCAGGAAGATCCCGAAGCCGACGAGGCCGAGCGCGTTGAAGCCCTCCTTGAGCTGCCAGATCTGCGACCCGGGAGCGATCGCGTTCGGAGTCCCGAGCGACTTGTCGAAGAACGTGAGCAGGGAGGTCACCTCCTGCTTCGAGAAAGGCCCCCAGGGGTGCGTCTGCGCCGGGTTGACGACCTCGCGGATCGCGGACCGGCCGTCGACCGTCTTCGTGTACGTCGTGTAAGACGAACGCTTCGACGCGCCGGACGGGTCGGCTCCGAAGTGCAGGAACGACTGGGCGTTCGGGGTGCCGATGTAGTCGCGGGGGGCGGTGAGCTCCTTGCCGGCCTTGTCGTAGCTGCGGAAGAAGAACTCGTCGTACTGGTCGGCCTGCACGCCGACGTCGCGGGAGCCGTAGTAGTTCACGTACTCGCCGTCGGCGTCGGTGTAGATCGGGTCGTTGTCGACGAGGTAGACCGACTTGATGAGCGGCGTCGAGGCCTGGTCGTCGATGGGGATCGCGAAGTTCGCGGCCCGGGCGCCGTTGGAGTGGCCGCTGATGCCGATCTTCGACGTGTCGACGTAGGGCAGACTCGCCACCTCCTTCACGCCGTCGTACATGCCCGTGGCGGCGTCGGCCTCGTGGCCCTCCTGCAGCGGGTCGGACGACGCGTGGCCGTACATGTCGATGGAGAGCACCACGTAGCCGCGGCGAGCGAGTTCGACGTAGTTGGAGTCCTGCATCTCCTTGTTGTTCCACCATCCGTGCGCGAGGACGATCGCCGGGCGCTTGTCTTTCGAGCTCGCGCCGTCGGGCACCAGCAGCAGGGCGCTCATCGTCTTGCCGGAGCCGGTCACCCAGCTCATGTCGTGGATCTTCACCGCGCCGCCGGACGTCTGGACGATCGAGGCGCCGATCGACGATACGAGCATGACGATCAGAGACAGGACGAGCCAGAACCGGCTCTTCCGCAGTGAGGTGTCTGTCACGGGGTTTCCCTACTTCTTCGTGGGTGTGTGGCGGTGCGGTGCGGGCGGACTCGGTGGTCGCGAGCGGTGCGCCGGTCCTGCGCAGGGGTGAGTGTGCGCTCCTTCAACCTACGAGGCTCCTGTGAGTCGTGGGTCGCCCTCTCAGTGCCAGCCAGGGCCGCCGGTTGCGCACCGTGCCCAACGCCCGCTGTCTAAGATCGCGATATGGCGGAGCGCGAGAACGGCCTCGGGGACTTCCTCCGGGCCAGGCGAGCCCTGCTCGACCCGGCCGCCTTCGGCATCCGTTCGGGTGGCGGCCGCCGGGTCGAGGGCCTCCGGCGCGACGAGCTGGCGCATCTGGCCGGCGTGAGCCCGCACTACTACGCCCGGCTCGAGCAGGGTCGGGCCAGGCACCCCTCCCGGTCGGTGCTCGACGCGCTGGCCCGAGTGCTCGACCTGAGCGACGAGGCTCGCGCCCATCTCGCCGGCCTGACCGAGGGTTCGGTATCGCTCGTCGGCGGCAGCCGCGAGTCCGAGACGGTGACTCCGGAGTTGCAACAACTCGTAGCCGGCTGGCCGCAGCAGCCGGCCGCCGTCGTCGGCCGCTACGGCGACGTCCTCTTCTCGAACGAGCTCGCGCAGGCGCTGACGCCGTGGTTCGCGCCCGGCAACAACCTGCTCCACGAGGCGTTCCTGAACATCCATGCCCGCACCTTCTACGTCGACTGGGAGCAGGTCGCGAGCGGCGCAGTCGCGGCGCTGCGAAGCTCTGCAGGATCCGACACCGGCCACCCCCGCCTCCTTGATCTGGTCGAGCACCTGTCCGCCCGCTCCGACGACTTCCGCAGGATCTGGGCCCGTCACGACGTCCTCGAGCGGACGAGTGGCACGAAGCGCTACTTCATCCCCCTCGTCGGGCAGGTGACCCTCTCGTACCAGACCTTCACCGTCAACGAGGCGCCCGATCAGACGCTCTACGTCTTCTTCGCCGAGCCCGGCTCCCCCGACGAGGATGCCCTGCGGCTCTTGTCGTCGCTGGTCGAGCCGGTGCCTTCGTCGCAAGCGCGGACGAGAAGAGCCCCTGCGGGCGCAGGGGCTCTCGGTGGCGGTACCGGTGGGATTTGAATCCACCTAGCGGTCATTGAGCTCAGGGGGCGCGGGACTTTAAAACGGCGCATTTCGTTGGCTGTGAGCACACGATCTCACACGCCTCGGACCGTGCGTTCCTCCTGCCTGCCTCAATGCCTGGCGTCCGCTGCCAGTTCGTGTCGACCGTCGGCGTGGCAACAACCTCACTGCTATTGCCATTTTCCACTGATAAGTGACACTATCGAAGGAACTATCGCCAGGAAGGAGGCGCGATGACGAACTGGCCAGCACACACGACGCGCGTCGTCCCGTGGACGAGCACGAGCCGACGCGGCACCCGCGAGGATCGCATGCTCACCGAGGTGACCGTGTCCATCCCCCCGATGATCGCTGGAACCCGCGTTCCCGTCATCGCGGAGCGCGACCTCGCCCGGGCCCGCTACGAGGCCGCCGACCTCGAGCGCGTGGCAGGCGGCGTGCTCAGCCCACTGGCCGGCTTCCTCATCCGCATGGAGTCGGTGGCCTCCAGCCGCATCGAGCACCTCGAGGCGACGCCGATTGCCTTCGCACGCGCCATCGGCGGGTTGAAGGAGAACGCCTCCGCGATGTCGATGGTGGCCGCAGGCACCGCGATCACGAAGCTCATCGACGCCTCCAGCACGACGGTCACGCTCGACGAGATCCTCGCCGCGCACAAGGCGCTCATGCAGGACGACCCCGACGTCACCGAGCGCTCGTACGCCGGCCGAGTCCGCGACATGCAGAACTGGATCGGCGGGTCCCAGCACTCGCCCCGCGGCGCGCTCTACGTCCCGCCACCGCCGGAGGAGGTCCCGGCGCTCCTGGACGACCTGATCGCGTTCTCCAACCAAGACGACGTTGAGCCGGTCACCCAGGCAGCGATCGCGCACGCGCAGTTCGAGAGCATCCACCCGTTCACGGACGGCAACGGGCGCATCGGTCGAGCGCTTATCGGCGCGATCCTGCGCCGCCGGGGCGTCACGCCGCACTCGGTGCTGCCGGTCGCCAGCGCCCTCGCCGCGGACACGGACCACTACTTCTCGCTCCTCACCGCTTACCGCACCGGCGACTCCTCGCCGATCGTCACCGACCTGGCGCTCTGCGTCGAGACGGCGGCCAGGGAGGCGCGCGGCACGGCTCGAGCGTTCGCGCAGTACGAAGCCGCCTGGCGCGAGCAAGCCGGCCTCCGTGCCGGTAGCGCTGCCGACCGCATCCTGCCGGTGCTGCTGTCGCTGCCGGTGTTCACAATCGAGCAGCTCGTCGAAGCGCTCAGCGACGTCCCGGAGCGGAGCATCTACCGCGGCGTGCAGACCCTCGAAGAAGTTCGGGTCGTCGAGGCCGTCACCGAGCGCGTTCGCGGCCGGGCGTACGCCGCGATGGACGTGCTCGATGAGTTCGAAGACCTCGACACCCGGATCCGGGAGCGGATCACCCGACTCCGCGCAGCCTGAGGCAGCCTGGCCCTCCTGCCTGACACGAAGAAACCCACCCGCCCTGGGGCGAGTGGGCAGGTGACGCTTCGGCCGTCCTAGCGCTTCTTGACCTTCGACACGGAGTCTTCCGTGTGGGAGACAGAATCCGACTTCGTCTTCTTGTCGGCCCTTTTCTCCTTCAAAGATCGGACCGCGGGCTTTGCGGTCGCTTTCCGAGCTGACTTCTCTGCCATGGTCTTGCCTCCGTCGAGAGCCGCGGTGGCCCTCTGGAGGAGAGACTACGGTGCCCTCGGCATTGAGTTGACTCCGTCGACCGTATTCGAGGCCAATCGCGCTTGCCGAGCGCAGGATGCGGGAACGGCAGGACGACGAGTGCCTCCAGTCGGTGCCCGGGGTGTCTGATTCCGCTGTCGACCCCTAAGACAAGTGGGACGCCGCCTACCTTCTCGGCGCCCTCTCGGCTGCGGACCGGGCGGAGTACGAAGACCTCCTCGCGGACTGCCACCGCTGTTCGGCCGCGGTGACCGACTTCGCCGCTCTGCCCGGGCTCCTCGGGGTCTTGCCCGATGTCGAGGGTCTGGCGCTGCTCGGCGAGTCGTTTCTTAGCGCGGCAACATTGCCCGACGGTGCCGGGGTTGGTACGGATGCTGGTGTTGGTTTCGCGCCCGAGGCCGCTGTGCTGCCGTTGCTCGCGTCTCGTGTGCGGCGTCGTCGTCGCGCGCGCAGGATCTGGGCCGGGGTCGTCGCGGCCGCTGTCGCTGCCGCTGTGGTGGGTGCGGTCCTCCTGTCCGGTGCTCTCTCCTCCGCTGGTCGTGGCAGTTCACCGTCTGCACGCACCGTCACCACGCTCGAGCCCGTGAGGTCGGCCGCGATCCCGTCCGACCCCCTCACTTCGACGGTTGCGCTCACCCGCACTAGCTGGGGCACTCGCGTCGACATGACGTGCAGCTATGCGCGTGCTTCGCCGGGGGCTTCCTCCAAGAGCTACGACTACGGGTTGTATGACTGAGGCGGCGGGCAAGACGACTCTCGTATTGACCTGGTCTGCCGGGCCCGGCTCCATTGCGCCGACCAGACCCATACGTCCGCGATTCGGCGGGAAGCCAAAGCTACAAGAGTTCGGCGACCGAGAGGTACGTCGATCCATAGGGCTGGGACAGACCCCGCTCCCGAAGTCTTGCAATGATGTTGGCTCGCTTTGAGGGTGAAAGCCCGTATGGCTTTCGACCACTTTTAGCCAAGATCTCGTTCTTTAGCGCGAGGCCGATTTGACGACGGGCCGCGACCAGTTCCTTTTCATTCAGGTTCAGAACGTTGTTGACAATACCTATTGCTCCGTCAGGCAAAGCGGGGTCCGGCAAAGCGCGTCCGTCCCGACTGATGTGGACGAGGAGGATGCTATGCCACGCTCTTGGGTTGCGGAACTCACTACAGATGTCCGTGTTGCTTTTAGATGTATCGCACGTCTTCGCGAGCGTGACTGATTCATTTCCATCGCAGCAGAGCAAGAGGTTACTCCAAGTGGTGGGCGCTTTGAAGTCGTCGGACGCGCCACTTTCCTGTTGGCACGCCTCATTCCAGTGGTCCGAATTCTGAGGATGGAAATGCTCGATCTTAGTCTTGTGCTCAATGTGGTCGGGCCTGCGGAGGGGCCGCTCGCAATACGCGCAGCGACCCCTCTGTTGCTCAAATAGCACCCACCGGAGAATCCCGTCTGCTTTAACCTCGTCGAACGTCGCGTTCTGGTTTCTAAGGGTGGTCAACCGCGGAGGAGGAGGCGCCTGGACTATGCGCTGCATCAGCCCTCCAAATCGTAGAACGCGATCTCGGCATCAGCTTCGGCAAGCTTCGGTACGTTTCGAACCCCACCAAGCTCGTCCTCCAGTTTGTCCCGTAACGCAGACGCTTCAGGGCTTTCTCCTTTGCCAGCCGCCACGAGACTCATGTAGTCGTCAAGGCGCTTATTGATTGGCAGGTCCGGCTCCGGTGAGGTGCCCAAAACCTTATCCATGACGATGTCGCTCCGAAGGCCCGCTGAGAAGTCGACCAGTCGAACGGAACTGCCGTCGATTACCCGGATGTTCTGCGCCGGCACTGTAGACAGAACCTGTGGGCTATGAGTCGTGACAATGAATTGGAGGCCCGGAAAGACTTCGCGTAGCTGAGGAAGAATCCTTTGCTGCCACGTCGGATGCAGATGCAGGTCGACCTCGTCAATAAGGACGATGCCAGGGGCTTGTCTGAGGAGGGAATTCGCTCCCGTTCGAGGGTTTGCTCGCGCGATACGACTCACAAGGTCGATGACCAGCCCGACGGCAATTTTGATTCCACTTGAAAGGAAGGAGAGAGGGAGAGTGCCCCGCGTCTGGTGCTGAAGCGTCAATTCCTCAACAAGAGGACTCCACTCAGGGTTCGACCACCCCGTACCCTCGAGAACCTGATTGCAGGCAAGAGATATGGCTTCGAGTTGATTGCTAGCCGCGTCAGCGTTCTCACCGCGTCTATCGGCAACAAATTCAGTCAGCGTGAGCGCCTTGATGTACGCCGACAGGCGCGCGAGGTCCGACTTGCCCTCCAGAGCAGCTGCATATGCGCCGGAGCGGCTCTTGGAGATGGTTCCGGCTGCTTTTCGCACGCCAAGAAGCCTCTCAACCCCGTACAGCGCAATGACCGGCAAGAGCGGAGCGCTTGGCTGGCCTAACTCGGATTGTTGCCATACGCGAGTCGAAACGGCGCCGACGTGCGTGTTTCTATCCGCCCACGAAGTGCGACCCCCAGCACTCTGGCGGACGCGCAACCACCACGTCGCTTCGCCCGCAAGAGTCGCGTTGACCTTCGCACTTACGGGGAATTGTGGCTCCATGCGCGCCAGCCCGTCCTTTGACCTGAGGTCATAGGGAACTTCTCGTGCGTCTCCGAGTGTGAAGCCCCGCGTTGGGCCGTCGAATTGACGGAGGACCGTGGAAAGCATTATGGCTAGACAATCAAGCACAGCGGTCTTACCAGCACCATTGACACCCACCAACACCGTTAGCGCCGGGTGGAAATCGATTGCAAACTGCTCGAAACACCGAAAGTTGCTCACCTCAAGATTGTCAATACGCCAATCATTGGTTGCATTCATGCTCCGAAGCCTAGGGGAGCGAGCCCCGTGGCAGGGAGGCCCGCTTGTAGCCGGTGTGCCCACTGACGCGCCAAGGCGTCGGTCACGTTATCGAGGTTGTCTGGAAGCAGCGCGGCGTAAGTGGCCAAGGTATCCTGGGCAGATCTCTGCCCCAGCGTCCGTCGAAACCCTCACGTTCGCGCCGGCGCTGATTGCGACCGACGCAGCCGTATGCCTCAGGTCGTGAGTAGTGACAGGCCGAAACGTCGAGTCCGCCTTCACGCAGCGCTTGGCTGCCCCCCGCAAAACCCACTGATGAGCGCGTCTAGCACGCAGGAATGTCCCGTAATTTGCGTTCCACAGCCAGTCTTCGGTCGACTTGGCTGTACCAGTACCGGAGACCTCGGCGAAGACCGAGTACGGCAGCATGACGGCCTCCGCACTGCCATTCTCGCCGAAGACCAGAACGGAATGCTGGCCACGTCGTTACTGGCGCAGCAGCAAACCGATTGCGTTTCGAGCGTCGGTCAGCGTCGCCGCGCGCGGATCGGTGGCGTTGTCCATGCGCTCACGGTAGGGCGCGGGTACAGCTGGTCCATCGCGATTCGACTTGGGGCAAGTCCTCGTCAGCTCCTGGGGCGCCTCCCGCGCCTGATCGGCTAGTCCCGCACGTCTGCTTCGGTGAAGACGTCGCCCGCGGCGCGCGCCCCTGTAGGGAAGTTCCGGTCGCGTCACCCCTCGGAACGTTCGCCCGGACAGCGGCCACCTTGTCCTCATCGAGCAACCACTGCTGATGCTTCGGATGACCCGGATGCGCGCGGCGCAGGAACTCCCGGACCGCACGCGCCGGGCGTGCCTCGTCTCCGTATCCAGTTCATCACAGTTAGCGTTGTAGCTCAGGGGCTATGAGCCAGGTAATGCTCGTGATCTGTCGCCTCGCCGCGCGGCAGCCCAATCTGGCGGTATCAACTGGACGGAATGCTTAGCGCTCTCCAGTAGATGCCACCCTCTTCACGTTGTTGCGAAGCCGTCCAACGAGCTGATCGCCTGCGCGAATCGCCATCGAAATCGGCGCTGCTGACCGCTGCCAGGAAATGGGATGAAGTCGTCGTGAACCACCGGCAAACCCTCATTGCGCATGGGGGCGCTGAGAAGGTCGAAGACGTTGCGCTTCACGAGCAAGATGCCCTCAGGTTGTAGGAATGACGCCAGGGTGACAGTCGTTTCGATGTTCCGGCGGAGCGCCGCTGCTCGTTCCTCAGCCCCATGATAGTTCACCGGCTCTGCAGCAAGGTCGATCAGAAATACCCCATCGGCCTTGAGCTTTGCGAGCCAAGGCGACTTCGCGTTCGGACCGCTGGTAAGCAGTGGAACGCCATACAGGGCGCGGACAACCTCGCGGAAGAGGCCGTCCTTCGACGTCAGCTTCTGGTCATAGAAGAAGCGTCGGTTACCGAGATCGCCGCCGTCGTCAGGCGCGCTCTCGGCGACAAGTAGCACGCGAACGTGGTCTGGCTGCCAGCGGGCCCGGCGCTCGGCGTACCACTTATCTTCGGACATGTGGGATCAGTTGGCGGAACTCGAATGCGAATCCTTGTCGTTGGGATCCGGAATGTCGACGGAGGGTTCCTCGGAGAGTTGCTTCGCCAGGCTGCGGTCGCGGAGCTTACCGACAGCCCACTTGCCGCCCACAACCAGGCCAGTAGCCCCCAATGTGATTAGGACGCCGACCATGCCTCCCTGCTTCGCACCGTCGCCAAAGCCCTTGTAATAGCCGTGCCCCCATGCCGGATTGCCCATGTTTGTTCTCCTCTGCTCAGTTTGATCTTGGCATGGAGAGCGCGCAGCACCGCATGGTCCCGCCTACAGAACTCCGACGGGGCCGTCGAATAGGCGCTCGATCTGGTCAGAGCCCCACACGAACTCTCGCTGAAGGGCGTGCGTAAGGCCGTCTCGCTTGCGGATCGCATTGAGCATCTCTTCTACGGTGCGAGGGTCTGGAATGACATCTGGAGGCTCCTTAGGGTGTGGTGACCAGCTGCATCAGCCCGGAGTAGTCGGAAAGGACGTCGTAGGTAACGTCTCGATCGGCCTTCGAGTTGAGCGCAGCGAAAAACTTCCGCGCGCACTCGATCTTGGCGTTCTCGACGCCCCTCAACTGAAGAGTGGAAAGCGAACCCTTCGTCTCGGCTACGAAGTAGACGTGTTTGATCTTCGTGTCATCATCGCGGAATGCAATCGCCCAGTCGGGGTTGTAGTCGCCGACCGGCGTGGGGATGAAGAAACCGCGCGGGAGCTTCGAGTAGACGACGACCTCGTCGCTGACGTCGAGCTTCTCGACGAACGAGCGCTCGACCTTGGAGTCGGTGACCACGTAGTGGTAAACGCTTTTCGTCAGTTTGTCGCCGGCCTTGGACAGATCCTGGGCGGTCTGGTTTTCCGTGAAGATCGACGAGTCGTAGCGGTTGTCGAGCGGGTCGTAGCTAAGGTGCTCGACGATGACGGTCGCCTTTTGCTCGTTGATGAGTCGGGCGACCTCGGTGATGAACTGCTCGGGGTTCTGCTTGAACTTCGCAAACGTACCCGGGTGGATGCCGGTGAGGATCGCCGCGCAGGTGCGGCGGGTGAGCTGCGTCTTCTCCGCGATCTCTCCCAGAAGGTCGTACTTGACGGTTGATTGCGCCGACACAGCCGAATGCTCGACCTTCGTTTCAGAGACCTTGAAGCCTGTGCCTACCTCCAGTTGTTCTACCTCGAGGCCGACGACTTGCCTTCCGCTCTCGACGAGATACTGCATCACGGTGACGTTGAGCGAGGTATCGAGCACGCGGACACAGCTGTCGATCAGCTCATTGGAATCGAACTCGACCTGGTAAACGGTCTTGTGGTTGATGCGTCTCCAGAGCTCCTGGAACTCGCGCTTGTTGAAGTTGGCTTCGTTGAGCGGAATCTTCTTTGGCTTGCGCCCGTCGATCGGCTTTGGCACGTCGAGGTACAGAGCGTCCACAAGTGGCCAGACGGAGTCAATGACGGGTTTGAGTACTTCCGAGATCGGTGTCGCGAGGGTACCGTCGGCTCGGGCATCCTTGTATGCCTGCGTGACCAAGCCTGACTCGTCTATGTAGTCGTTCCTGATGAGGTGGAAGTAGAGAGCCTGCGCGACCGTCTTATCGAGCGCGCTCGTCGATCCGTCGCCGACCGTGATCGTTTTGCCGACGAAGTAGTCGACGCTTGCCCTGCGTGGCCTTGCCGACAGCGACTCGATGATCTCCTTCTGGAGAGCGGTCACGAAATCCGTGTAGGACTCGTCAGTGACGACGGTCAGTTCGTTAATGTCGTGCACGGTAACGGGATTATCCATCCGCTCGCCCTGCTGGTTTACGGAGAGTCGCAGGCCACGGCCGATCTCCTGCCGCCGTGTCGTCGTGTTGTCGCTTTTCTTGAGCATGCCCATAACGAACACGTTCGGGTTGTCCCAACCCTCGCGCAGGGCGGAGTGCGACCAGATGAACCGCACGGGCTCCTCAAAGGAGAGCAGCCGTTCCTTATCCTTCAGGATCAGGTCGTAGGCGTCGACGTCGTCCGATTGACCTGCGAAATCGCCACGGGCCGCGATCCTTCCATCGATGAATTGTCTGCTCTTTTTGTCGATCGAGAAGTATCCCTCGTGGGTCGAGCGCACCGGGATCGCCCGGACGTGGTCACGGTACCGTTCGGCCGCTTCATCCAGATCGAGTTCACCGAGGTAGTCGGTGAGCACAGCGCCATACTCTTCCTCGAACACTCTGGCGTAGTCGCCAAGAGTGTCTTCCCGCTCGTAGTCGCGGTACCTGCCGACCTCGTCGATGAAGAACAACGACAGCGTCTTGATCCCCTGCGCGAACAGCTCGCGTTCCTTGCCGAGGTGCGCCCGGATGACCTCGCGTATCTGGATGCGTCGCTTCTGCTCCTCGGCGACGTCCTCGGTGACCTCGCCGGAGCTGAGGATGTCGCCGTTGCTCAACTCGATTACGTCACTGTTTGCATCCACGTCCCGAACGAAGAGACCCCTGTACGCCTCGATGCCGCCGGAGATGTCGTAAAGGTTCGTTCCCTGGCTGAGGCGCTTCACCTGCCGCTTAATGCCGTGGGCGGTCTGCACCTCCAGTTCGACTCGGACTTTCGGGAAGTCGGCACCCTTACCAATCTCGAGGCCGTCTACGTACAAGTACGCACTGCTACCGGCCAGATGCTTGACGGTAATGCCGCGCACCGCAATCTTCTTCACCAACTTTTGGTTATAGGCATCGATGGCGTCGAGACGGTGCACCTTTGTGCGCTCGATCCTGTGTGTAGCGGAGTATCGCAGCGCAAAAAGGGCACTGAACGATGTCATAGCCTCTAGCGACTTCGAGGGCTTCTTCGCGTCGCCTTCGATCTTTTGTGGCTCATCGATGATCAGGATCGGCCTATTCGCCGCAATCACGTCAATCGGCTTGCGGGACTGGAAGTCGTCGAGCACTTCGTAGATGCGGCGGGCATCCTTGCCGGTCGCATTGAATGCCTGGACATTGATGATCATTACCTGCACGCCCGCATCTGACGAGAACCGCTCGATCTCATGAAGGCGCGAGGAGTTGTAGATGAACGACCGTGGTTTGGTGCCGTAGAGCTGCTGGAAGTGCTCGGCGGTTATCTCGAACGACTTCTTCACGCCCTCGCGGATTGCGATCGACGGCACAACGACAATGTACTTCGACCACCCGTACCGCTTGTGAAGCTCCATAATCGTTTTGATATAAACGTAGGTCTTGCCAGTGCCGGTCTCCATCTCGATATCGAGATTTATCGGCGCCGCTGTCTTCTTGACCGGGTCGTTAAGCCCCTTCGACAACTCCAGCCCGCGTATGTGCTGCACCCGATGCACATTCGCCAGGAGTTGCGCCGGCGTCAGCGCGACCTCGGCGTTGCGCAACCCGGAATCTTCCAGCAGCGCCGGCCCCGCCTCCTTTCCCGGGTCGATTCGGTAATTCACGCCGTCGGCAAATGGTTGCCCGGAGAATACATCGACCACCGCATCGACGCCTTCAGTCTGATACTGCTGAACCTTGAACTGGAGCTTCATCGGGTCAAATTGCCTTTACCTCGGTCTCAGGCGAGACCTCGCGGAAGATCTGCTCTGAGTTGATCCGCGCGGCATCAGTCCCGAAGCTTGTGTCAAGGAAGACAGCGCGAAGCGGGTGCCGTCGGGCCATTTCTTTCACAATCCCATCGGTAACTTCGTCGGCGAAACACGCAATTATCGCGCCATCTGCGACTGAAAGCACGCGCCGTGCATCGACTTCCTCGACAGTGATGGACTCAGTAAGGTCCAGCCCCCAATCGAGCATTACCTGAAAGAGCAGATCCTCGTCTGTGCGGTCGGGCTTGACGCTGTCAATTCTCCCTAAGAGATCGGCCTGTGCGAGGACATCCGCGGGAGTAGAGGTGTCCCGCATGTTGGTTGAGTCGACGCGTAGGGCACGCAGCCCGGTGTCGGCCCCGGGCGCTGAGTGAGTCTCTCCTGCCTTCTTGACGCGGCTTCGTGTGATCGCGGCGATGGACGTGCCGTCCTTCTTCGCGATTCTCTCTGGCAGCTGGACGAGGATGAAGCGCCGCTGGCCCCCGTCCGCTGCGTTCACTGCGAAGACAGCGTGTCCGGTCGTGCCAGAACCAGCAAAGAAGTCCATCACGAGGTCATTGCCGCTAGTCGCCCAGCCGATTATTCGGGAGAGCAGCCCAACGCTCTTCTCGGTATCGAACTCGTCGGTTTCGTTGCCGCTCAGAGTAAGGTCCATCCAATTGTCGCTGAGTAGCTTTCCCTCGCTTGGCGGCACGTAGTACTGGACTACGCCGTCGTCATTGAGGCGCACGAAGTTGAGTTTTGTATTCCTGGACGTGAGGTGATCGAGGAAATAGTCGTCCAGGCTGAGCCGACCGGCGAACTCCGCGAGGTAGGTCTCATAGTTCCGGGCGGCCTCCTTCGTGCGGCCCTCTTCCCAGCGCCACTGACCGGACGACGGAGTAGAGCCGAAAAGTTCATACCGCATCGTGGGCCGGTCGGTTCCCCGCCAGAACGTGTCCCACTTGCCGGGCTTCGATTCGACGTGCGCGAGAGACAGCTTCGGCAGACGCACCGCCTCGCTCCGCGCGTAGAGCAGCACATACTCGTGTCCCTGCGACAGCGCGCTCACGTCCTCGAACTGGGCTTGGACATTTTTGATGCCTCGGCGAACCGCGATTGTGTTTTTGTGGCTGCCTGGACCGAAGATTTCGTCGCAGATCTTGATGAGGTTGTGTACTTCGTGGGAGTCGATGCTGATGAAGATCAGGCCGTCTTCTGCCAGGAGATTCCTCGCCAGCCTGAGGCGCGGATACATCATGCTGAGCCAGTCGGAGTGGAAGCGCCCCGCAGAGTCAAGGTTGGCGAGCAGACGGTGACCGACGTCTGACTTCTGCCCCGAACGCTCCAGATACTCGGCGGTGGACTCGGCAAAGTCGTCCTTGTAGACGAAATCGTTGCCTGTGTTGTACGGCGGGTCGATGTAGATCAGTTTAATCTTTCCCAGGTAGGACTCCTGGAGCAGTTTTAAAGCATCGAGGTTGTCGCCCTCTATGAAGAGGTTCTTCGTCGCGTCGAAGTCCACGGACTCCTCGCGTACAGGTCGTAGCGTCTTGGCGATGGGTGCGTTGGCCGCGAACGCGGCGGCGCGCTTTCCGGGCCAGTCGAGCTGATACCGCTCCAGCGCGCCCTCAACGATGTGGCCGGAGAGCTCCTGCCTCAACAGATCGAAATCTATGGCTCGCGTCGCTCTGCCTTCAGCGTTGAACGACTCCGTGACTACGGTCGGGAAGAGTTCTGCGATCTTGTCGATGTTGGAACGGGTGAGGTCGGCGGATGTCATTCTGAGTTTCTCCAAGGTTTACCTCGTCTGGTCCAGTTCCGCTTGTTTGGCTTTCAGCTCACGCCGCAGGTCTACCTTGCGATTGAGCTGCAGTTCGGATCGGAGCTTGCGCTCTAGGGCGCTGACCTCGCGTTCGATGCGGCCCACGGCATCCAGCCGCTCGGTGAGGACAGTAGGACTCTCCCCGAGCCGAGGCGCAAGTGGCGTGAGTGGACCGATAAGAGCGGAGTACAGCCCGGTCATAGTGATCGCTGTTGGTAGCGGGGTCCGGGGTGAGTCGCCTCGCATCCAGCCCGTTGAGAAGTAGGGACTCTGCTTTGGTGCCGGAAAGCCGACCGGTTTGTGAGCTGCCGTCATCCGCACGGCGGCGCCCTGGGCATCGTCGCGACAGATTTCGAAGATCACCGGATTGGGGATAGCCTTGTCGATCACCGCAAGAACCTGGGCGCTGATGTCGTTCGCCTTGGCGTCCAGTTGAAGAACCTCGATCTCGGGCACTTCTGGCGAGCCTGGGAGGTTGATGGTCTCCGTCGCGAGCTTGTACGCCCAGCTTATTCGGTACACCTCTGCGACGAACTTCTCGCGCATAGCGGCGGTAGACGCGGTGCGTTCGTAGAATCGTTCCTTCGGGACGCGTGCACCAAATCGTGCGCCAGCCGGCCAGTGGTACAGGATGTCGGTCACGAGGGGCCCTCTGGATCGACGACGGCGATGAACGCGATCAGCTCGAAGTCGTCGAGCCCCGCAATTTGCTGTGTGAGGGCGGTCGTGCGACCACCGCTGAACAGGCTCTCGATGTCGCGTTCTTCGGTGACGTCAATCATCGAGTGGATGGCATGCGTCAGGAGCGCAGAGTATTTGCTCATGTCGGCGCCCTCGTGGGTTGCTTCATTAAACAAAAGAGTAACGTCGGCGACGGGTTCGTCGTAAAGGCGCGATCCGGCGCGAACGAGGTCGAGTAAGCGCTTCGCTTCGGTATGGTCAGCGATGACATTCCCCTCGTCATCGACGTAGACGAGGTAGTGCGGGTGGAGCCGGTTACCCCGGTTCACGGCAGAGTCGGCATCCGCGATCTTGAGGGCGAAGATCACACCCGGCAGGAGGCCTATGGCAGGGTTTGCAGGGACCACGGCGTGCAAGCCGCGCGGGGCAGCAGCAATGTCGCCAAACTCGTTCATGTAGGCGAGTAGATCCATGCGGAAGTCGTTAAGGCCGAGATCCGTAATCGAAACCCCGGTTCGAACGTCCTCTAGTTCGATGTTCTCGTTCTGCAGCCTGCGCAGCTGCTCCTTGCGGAACGCGGCATCCGAATCCTCCGGGTTGAGAACGTTGTCGTCGGCTGATCCGGCGAGGTCGGCGATCACCATCCGGTTCTCGACGCGTTCCTTCAGGTTGATGTACTCGTCAAGCGAGATGTCGGGCCAGAAGTTGACGAGCTGGATCACCTCATTCATCGAGCCGATGCGGTCGATACGACCGAACCTTTGGATGATTCGTACAGGGTTCCAGTGGATGTCGTAGTTGATGAGGTAGTCGCAGTCCTGCAGGTTCTGCCCCTCGCTGATGACGTCGGTACCGATCAGCAAATCGATATCGCGAGTCTCTGTGGGCATTGTGAGGTGGCGCTGCTTGGACCGGGGCGAAAACATCGACATGATCTGCTGGAAGTCGAGGCCCGTGCCGAGCGTGGACTTGGCACCCTGGCTGCCGCCCGTGATCACCGCGCATGCGAGTCCCGCCTGCCGGAGCGCCGGTGCGAGCTCGCGGTAGAGGTAGTTTGCAGTGTCGGCGAAGGCAGAGAAGATCAGCACCTTGCGGTTTTCCGGGTTGAATGGGTGCTCTGCCTTCTCCTGGACCAAGTGCCGCAACTTGCGCAGCTTAAGGTCGTGCGCTGGGATCACCTTGCGCATCTCGTCGAGGAGCTCGCGCAATGTCTCGCGGTCATGCCAGAGGTCTCGTTGCCACGATTCGACGTCGATGTCGTCGATGTCGATGCGGATCTTCTCGCCGAACGTGAGGGCCTCGACGTTGGCATCGTCCTCTTCGTCGAGGTCGAGGTCGAAGTCGAAGTCGAGATCGTCTATGTCGCGGCTCTCCGGAAGGGAGCCTGCACGGCTGTTTAGTCGAGTGAGCGTGCTATCAACAGTGGATTCGATCTTCTCCAACGTCAAACGGAACGCCTCGACGGAACTCTCAAGACGCTTGAGCAGGTTGACGGTCATGAGCTTTTTCAGGCCCTCTTCGCGACCTTTCTGGCCGAGGTTCGAGCGGGCGTTGCCGGTCGTGACGTTGTAGAGGTCCTCGTACTTGCTGAGGCGACTCGGGAACACGTAGGCGAGAGGCGTGTAAACGCCGAGCGTCAGCACCTGCAGCTGCTCGAAGATCTCGTTGAAGGAGGGGACATCTGCGACGTCGGTGAGCGGTTCACGCAACGACACCGGCGGCAAGCGTCGTGGAAAGGCACCAATCTCGGTCGTGTCGTAGAACGCCTGAATGTGCTTGCGCGACCGCGCGATGGTGACGGCGTCGAGCAGCTCGAAGAAATCGAAGTCGAGCAACTGCAATATCCGGTCGGCCGTGCGCTGTTCAGTCGGGAGCTTCGACCACTCATTAAACACCTTCTGGGCGTCGCGAAACACCCGCTCGATTGATGTCGAGAGCGTGAGCTTCGCGGCGAGGGTGTCGCTCTTCCCCTCGTATGCCAGCTGCAACTGGTTCTTGAGGTCGTTGAACCGGTTGTTCACCGGCGTCGCAGAGAGCATCAGCACCTTGGTCTTCACGCCTTCGCGGATGACTTGCCGCATGAGGCGCTGGTAACGCGACTCCTTGTCTTCTGCGTAGTCGGCGTTGCGGAAGTTGTGCGATTCGTCGATGACAACTAGGTCGTAGTTGCCCCAGTTGATGCGATCCAGCCGGAGACCTAGCGACTCGCCCCGGCTGCGCAAGAGGTCGGTGTGCGCGAGGACGTCGTAGTTGAAACGGTCGCTCGCGAAGATGTTTGTCGTGAGGTTGGCGTTGTAGTTCGTCCAGTTCTCGGCGAGCTTCTTCGGGGCAAGCACGAGCACAGACTTGTTGCGCAGTTCGTAGTATTTGATGACGGCCAGCGCGGTGAATGTCTTACCAAGACCGACGCTGTCGGCAAGGATGCAGCCGTTATAGGTCTCGAGCTTGTTGACGATGCCGGTCGCGGCATCCCGCTGGAAGTTGTACAGGCTCTGCCAGACCTTGGTGTCCTGATAGCCCGTGCGGTCGTTCGGCAGCACGTCCTCGCTGATGTCGTCAAGAAATTCAGCGAAGAGGTTGTAGAGGATGAGGAAGTAGATGCGCGCCGGAGAGTTCTCCGCATACACGCTGGCGATATGGTCGTATACCGCGTGCGTGACATCGTTCAGCTGGCCAGGACTTGCCCAGATCTGATCGAACAAATTGAGAAAGCTAGTCGTCTCAGGAGCGCCTTCGAACTTTGTGACCATATTGGAGACCGCATTGCCACGCTCGTAGCCGAGATCGGCAGTGGTGAAACCTTGTAGCGGCATGTAAGCAGCACGGTCGTCGACCACGGCGAACTGTTGCATCTGGTGGCCGCTGGCATTCGATCGGAACGTGACCTTCTCGCGTACCCAGGCCGCGCACTCACGAGCGATCGCGCGCTGAGTCAGCTTGTTGCGCAGTCGAATCTCGAAGTCCGAGCCATAGAGCGATGACTCCGTATGCGGGACGAAGAACTCGCGACGATCCTTGCGCAGCTTGTCCGTGGCCTGACCGTTGCTGAACGTCGGCGACGTGAAGATGAACTCGAGCTCCTCAACGTGCTCAAGCTCCTTGCGCAAAGCTTCGAACGCGAAGATCGAGAAGGTGGACGCAGCGATGCGCACCTTTGATCCGCGACTGATCTCGGACTGGAGATCGTCGCCGAGGAGGTCGGAGACGTTGTTGATAATCCGCATGTTCTACACAGCACCCCTGGCGCTGCTGCCACCGCTTCGTACCCAGGCGTCAACCTCGCTCGCCTGAAACTTCCACAGACGCCCGACCTTATGTGCGGGCAGCTTCTTGTCGGCGATCCATGCGGTGACGGAGTCCTTCCCAACGCCCAAGTGTTCGGCGATGTTGTCGGCACAGAGCCATGGCTCGGTCATGTTGCCCCCAGCGGATCAAGCCGGATGTTTCCGGATATTGCTGAGCCTATCTGGAACCGACGTCGACGTCGTCTGCCGTGCTCGACCGCGTCAAAGCCCGCCAGCAGCCCTTCGATCTGCATTTGACGCCTGTAGGTATGACGTGGGCAGCAGCCGAGAAGTCCTCGTCCACCGAGCGAAGACCGCGATGCCAGAGACGGCGAGGAGACGACAAATTAACTTGAACGGCAACAGGTTGGCGTTCAAAGCGACAACTCCGCTATGAATACACAGAGCGGCTGACTGCCGGCTGAGGGTCGAGCGAATGCTTCCCCATACCGTTTCAGTTCCGACAATGCGCATTCTCGGAGCGTGTTGGCGGGCGGGACGCGAGAACAGGTTGAGCACTTCAAGGGGGGAGGTCGGCCACTTATCGTCCGCCAGTTTGTACAGCTGCCACTCAATGTGTCTGGAATACACGAACGGACACGTGGCCGCGCACTGCGAGACGCCCGCTATACATAGCGGTCGACCGGCAACTTCGCCACCTGCCGGACGCGTGTATGACATATCTCCGCTCCGAGACGTCGCAGACGACGTATGTGAAAAAGCACGGGCCTTGATTGGAGCGGTGGGACTAGACGCCGCAGGCAGGCGCACCTGACGTCATCGGAGGGCCGCCTGGTGGGCCGCTCAGCAAGCTCCTCGCGGCCCTGATTCGGCGTGTCGAACCGGTTGGACGAGTTCTGGAGCGTTCGTCCGCCACCACTAGGTCGCAACACGCTCGGTGGCATCAGGGAAATGGTGTCACTGATGCAACGACCGCTGCCGTGCTTATGGTGCACTGTGGTTCACCGACCTGCTTACAGCATGTTCGGCCGCGGTCGGCCAGCGTGTATGCCTCTCCAATCCCGTCTAAAGCCGGGCTCGCGAAGCGCGTCGAAGTCGGGTGCACGAGTGTCCGCGGATGGCTCGCAAGATAACTGCTGATGGAGCTGACGTCTCTAGACTGCCGGCGTCCTTTCTGGCTGCGTCCCCTCGGTTCCGGCGAAGTCGTCGGGCACAGTCGGCAATTTCCAATTGTGGTTATCCAGGTATCGATGCAGCAGCTTCAAGGAAGGTGTTCGGTCCAGATGCCCGCTTACTGCGGAAACCGGGGCCCCGCTGGCGAGAAGTCCGAGCACCATGAGCCGAATGAGGATTGGATCGTGGGCGCTGTCAATCCGGTGCGTGAGTGTTCCTCTCGTCGGCTGCGGTTCGACGCTGGCGAGTCGTTGCACTGCGACGGCGAGTTTCTGCGCGTTCTGCGACACCTCGAGCCAGGAGCGGAGCACCTTGACGGCGTCATTGCTCATCACTTCGGCGGCGATCGCGGTTGCGTGCTGAGCGGCGACCCAGTCCGTGTGCGGCCAGTCAGATGTGTGTTCACCGACGAACCATGCGTTGAGGCTGTCAAGCGATACGACACCCGCGTTCCCTGCTTCCCGGAGGTAACGGCTGAGGTGGTCCGCTCCGTGGGGTATCCACCGTGAAGCGTCAATCCATTCAGCGACCCGGCCAAACCGACTTGATTTCCAGAGACTTCGAAGGACGAGACCGAGCTCGGTGCGGCTCTGTTCCCTCGGGTTCTGAAGGACGGCGTCTTCTGCGGCGAGGAGCTCCCTGTCGGAGATGACTGTCATCGTCAGGTCGGGGTAGTCGTCGTCCACGATGTCTTGTTCGGTCCGGATGACTCGTTGATCGGCGCGTTCGAACTCGAGAGCCTTCTGCTCTGCTGACGTGATGGCCGTCTTCGACGCGTTGATTTCGAGGCCGGCGTTCCGTGCTGCAGCTTGCACCTCGAGAAGAAGGCGATAAACGCCTTCGTAATCGCCTTCGAAGCTGATATCATCCATCCACCGTCGTGCGCGGCTGATTCTGCCTTGTTCGAGAGCGCGGCTGATGACGTCGTCGACGGGGCTAAGTGCGACTTGGGCGAGGATGGCTGATGCGGTGCTGCGTTGTGGCAGTCCGGATCGAAAACTCAGTCCGTTATGCCTGGTGAGCACGCGCTCGATGATGTTCGCTGGGATGCTGGAGCATCCGAGTGTGCGTAGCGTTTCTAGCAGCTTTGGCACGTCCACGCTAGCGAAGAAGGAGGTGATGTCGGTTTCACCTGAGAACGTGGAGCGGGTGGCGTCTTGCTGCGACTGTCTGTAGCGGTCGCGTTCCTCGGAGTTGTTCGCTCGCGACCCGTCGCGATATCGCCACCCGTAGGACCAGTTCGAGAGTTCAACTTCGAGTTGTTCTGCGAAGCGTTGCACAGCAGCGGCAAACAACAGTCGTGTGACCGGGTCGAGGAGGACGGCGGGCCGCTGGCCGAAGAAACTCTTCGGGATTTCGAACGAGTGAAAGCTTGGCGCGAAATCCCACCCTGCACCCTTACCCACGATCAGGCCTACATCGGCGGGTTCGAGCCCCGTCATCTCAGTGAGACGGAGTTCAGGCCAGCCCCATGGGTCGCGGTACCAGTCGCCGAAGATTTCAGACTCCACCAATCGGGCGGCTTCCGCCAGGTCCATGCCGAAGAAGTTCATGCCCAGCAGCCTAGGGGCCTCAAATGTCGCGCCCGGCCGCTGAATCCTTGCTCTTACAACTCGATGACCAAGCCAAGTTGTCCGCCGGTCAATCGGCTACCCGACGCCAAGGGCGCCGGACGCGTGCGCGATCCCCGACCGCGGGGATTTGGCGCGGTGTTTCGATAATCGTGCAGCGTTAGTGCACCACGGTGTCGTCGGAAATAAAGAAAACCCCCGCGGAAGCGAGGGTTTTCTGTGGCGGTACCGGTGGGATTTGAACCCACGGTGGAGTTAACCCCCACACATGTTTTCGAGACATGATCCTTCGGCCGCTCGGACACGGTACCGGGAGAGAGTTTAGTACATCTCGGAGCGGGATCCGAACCCGGGTGGCGAGCACGGTCGATCCTGCGCTCGCGAACCCCTCGGGATTCACCCACCGCGCCCCGAAACGAGCGGCGTATCGTGCGGAGATGAGCACGTCACGAGCCACAATCGGCCTCCTCGCGGGCCTCGGCGGAACAGCCGCCGCGGCGGGCGCGGGCTACGCGTACTACAAGCGGTTCATGGCCAAGCGCGAGCGGGCGGCCGACGTTCTGAACAGCCTGCTGCCGGTGCACTCCAAGTGGTGGCGCGACCGGTTCGGCGCCGACGGAGCCCTGTCGTACGTGGCCCTCGGCGACTCGGCCGCGCAGGGCATCGGCGCCTCCAACCCGTGGCGGAGCTACGTGGGCCGCATCGCGGGCCACATCCGCCGCACCACCCACGGCACAGTCGGCGTGAAGAACCTCAGCATCTCCGGCTCGACGACGTACCAGTGCCGCGTCCACCAGGTGCCGCGGCTGGGCGACTACGAGGCCGACATCGTCACGGTCTCCATCGGCGCTAACGACATCGGCGACTTCCACCCGGAGAAGTTCGAGAAGAACCTCCGCGCCGTCTACTCGGCCCTGCCGAAGCACGCGATCGTCGCCGACTTGCCCTTCATGCTGCTGCCCGAGTCGGAGCGAAAGGTCGCCGTCGCCAACGAGATCGTGCGGCGGGTCGCCGGCGAGCTCGGGCTGGCCGTCGCTCCCCTCTACGCGACCACACGCCGCCAGGGATACCTCGGCACCTACCGCAACACCGCCAAAGACCTGTTCCACCCGAACGACGCCGGCTACCGGGTGTGGGCCTCGGCCTTCTACTCGGCCGTCGACGCCCGGCTGGCCCGCATCGCCGCGGAACGCGCCGCCTCCGACGTCACAGCAACCCGCCGCGTCACCTCCGTCGCGGCCGGCGTGGCCGAACGAGCGCAGGATGCGGCAGCCGCAGACAGCACGCAAGACACCGACTCGATCCCCCTCCCCAGCACCTCGAAGTAGCCGGCTTCTCCACAGGCCGAGCAGCCCGACTACCGCTGTCGGAGGCTCGACCTAGAGTGGCCGCATGGCTCGAGTCACCTCCACGTTCCGCTGCACCGAGTGCGGCTGGACTTCCATCAAGTGGGTCGGCCGCTGCGCGGAGTGCCAGACCTGGGGCTCCGTCGTCGACACGGCCGCTGCGACCGCGTCGGTCCGGGGTGTCGCCGCCGTCTCCATCGCGCAGGATCGCGCCGCGCGGCCGATCACCGAGATCGAGGCCGACAGCGTGGCCCACTGGCCGAGCGGCATCGACGAGTTCGACCGCGTGCTGGGCGGCGGGGTGGTGCCGGGGGCGGCGATCCTGCTCTCCGGCGAACCGGGCGTCGGCAAGTCGACCCTGCTGCTCGAGGTCGCCTCGCGGGCTGCCGCTTCCGGTGCCCGCGTGCTCTACGTCACCGCGGAGGAGTCCGCCTCGCAGGTGCGGCTCCGGGCTCAGCGCACCGGCGCCATGCACTCCAACCTCTACCTCGCCGCCGAGGTCGACCTCGGCGTCATCCTCGGGCAGATCGAGCAGGTGAACCCGTCGCTCGTCATCGTCGACTCCGTGCAGACCGTCTCATCCTCGGCCAGCGACGGCATCGCCGGTGGGCCCTCGCAGGTGCGCGAGGTCGCTTCGACACTCACGCGCGTCTCGAAAGACCGCAACCTGCCGATCCTGCTCGTCGGCCACGTCACCAAAGACGGCAGCATCGCCGGGCCGCGCCTGCTCGAGCACCTCGTCGACGTGGTCCTGCAGTTCGAGGGCGACCGGCAGACTGCGCTCCGCTTCGTGCGGGCGCAGAAGAACCGCTTCGGCCCCACCGACGAGGTCGGCTGCTTCGAGATGACCGGCGACGGCATCGCCGAGGTGCGCGACCCGTCCGGGCTGTTCATGTCGCGCTCGGGACCGCCCGTCAGCGGCACCTGCATCACCGTCGCGATGGAGGGGCGCCGCGCGCTCCCCGTCGAGATCCAGGCGCTCATCGTCGGCAGCACCGCGCCGCAGCCGCGCCGGGTCGTCAACGGGGTCGATTCGTCGCGCGTCGCGATGCTGCTCGCCGTCCTCGAACGCCGCGCAGGTATCCGCCTCGGCGACGCCGACGTCTACGTCTCCACCGTCGGCGGCATCAAGATCACCGAGCCCGGCGCCGACCTCGCCATCGCGCTCGCACTCGCATCGGCCTCGCGCGAGGTCTCCTACCCGCACACGCTCGCCGCCGTCGGCGAGATCAGCTTGGCCGGCGAGATCCGGCCGGTGGCCTCCGCCAAGCAGCGCGCCTCCGAGGCCCGACGGCTCGGCTTCACGCAGCTCGTCGACGCCGAGTCCGGCCACCTGCGCGAGGCACTCCGGCTGGCGTTCACCGCTGCTGCGTCCGAACGCGACCGCGAGCTCGACCGCGCGTTCTAGGCTCGACCGCTACGCCCGCAGCGCCTTCAGCAGGTCCTCGGGGTTCGCGGCCATCGTGTGCGGCCCGGCGATGTCGAAGAAGACCTGCTCCAGCACGTCGAGGTGCGCCTCGATGAAGTCGCGCAGCTTCTCGGCGTCGTAGAGCATCACGAGCCGCACCTTCTCGTTCGGGACCATCGCCTTGTACGCCTCCGCCGACGAGAACAGCAGCAGGATCCGCTTGTCGGTGTTCTCGCGCCCGAACACCCGCACCTGCTCGTCCTTGCGGTTCGGCAGCACGAGCCGCGGCACCACGACGACGTCGTTCCGGAGCGCGAACGCGACGGCCGCGACATCCTGCGCTGCCAGGGCCTGCTCCAGCTGCTCCGACCGGAAGACCGGCTTCGACTCGCCGGCCATCAGTTGAGCACCATCAGCGCGCTGGTCTCCGATTTGATCGACCCGACGGCCACCGACAGGTGGTAGCTCGCCCCGCCGGCGGGCACCGAGCTGCGGGTCTTGTCGCAGGTCGTGGTCGACGAGCGGGTGCGGTCCCATGCGATTGCGGGAGTGGTCAGCGTCTGACCGGCGGTGATCTTCACAGTCTGGTGGGTTCCGTTCACCTGGCAGTCCTTCGACGACCAGTACGTCTCTGCCCCGCTCGTGATCGTCAGCGTCTGCTGACTCGAGCCGAGGTCGATGGAGCAGGCCGACGTCGACGAGTTGGTGATCGACATCGAGATCTGCGGCTGCTGGAGCGACGAGTAGGAGTTCTTGTCGGCGATCGGCTTCAGCGTGATGTCGGACGCCGAGCAGGTGCCGTTCGACGCGGAGGCCGTCGGGGCGTCGGTCGCCGGAGCGGTCGAACCGCTCGCACCGGCCGTCGGCGCGGTGGTGGCCGCGGTGCCCGACGAGCCAGACCCCGAGGTGCCAGACCCCGACGAGCCAGAGGTTCCGGCCCCGGCCGAGGAGCTCGCCGCGGGCGAGGTCGGAGCGGTCGCGGGCGAGCCGCCGGATCCTGCGCCCGCCCTCGTCGCGAACAGCACGATCACGACGACGACCAGCAGGAGCACCAGCCCGACCATCAGCCGGCGCTTCCAGTACACCGAGCTCGGACGCGAGCCCACCGGGTGCTTGAACGACGACATGCAGCCAGGGTAGATGCCACCGCGGGCCAGGCTGGGCATGCGTCCGGCGCGTCAGGCGACGCCGGGCAGACACGGAGGGGTTCGCAGGTCACCGCGGCAGAGCAGATGCTCCCGCACGGTTCAGCGGAGCCCGCCCTCCCCCCGCGCCAGCACTTTCAGCATGCGGGTGTTACCGAGCGTGTTGGGCTTCACCCGCGCCAGGTCGAGGAACTCGGCCACCCCCTCGTCGGTCGACCGCACGAGCTCGGCGTAGACCTCTGGAGACACGACCGACTCGCCGATCTCGAGGTAGCCGTGCTTCGTGAAGAAGTCGACCTCGAAGGTGAGGCAGAAGATGCGGCCGATGCCGAGCGCGAGCGCATCGCCCTCGAGCCCCTCGAGCAGCTTGTGGCCGACACCGTGGTGGAGCCAGTCGGCGTCGAGGGCGAGGGTGCGGACCTCGGCGATGTCGTCCCAGAAGACGTTGAGCGCGCCGCAGCCGATCGGCGTGCCGTCGGGATCGACGGCGATCTGGAACTGCTGGATGCTGCCGTACAGGGTGACGTCGTCTTTGCCGAGCAGGATGCGGCGGGCCACGTACGGGGCGATCAGGCGCTGGATGTGGGGCACGTCGGTCGCGAGTGCTTTGCGGACGGTGATCTGGCCAGAGGGCGCTGCGGGATGGCCGGATGTCATGCGTTCAACCCTAGCCACGGGCGTCCGGGGAAACGCCGAAGGGCGGCCCTCCTGTGGAGAGCCGCCCTCGCGGTTGTGGAGCGGTGAGGCCTACGCCTCGACCTCGCCCTTGTCGAGCACCAGGACCTCTTCGCGGCCCGGCTGACGCCCGGTCGAGAAGGTGAACTTGCCGTCGACGAAGTCGACCTTCACGTGGTCGCCGGCGTTGAGCTCACCCTGGAGGATGTGCTCGGACAGCTGGTCTTCGA
The DNA here is from genome assembly GCF_039537585.1 of Frondihabitans peucedani. NCBI lineage: Bacteria > Bacillati > Actinomycetota > Actinomycetes > Micrococcales > Microbacteriaceae > Frondihabitans > Frondihabitans peucedani. Next base: position 1,939,131 of record NZ_BAABAU010000001.1, on the reverse strand, counting down.
CCTCGTGCTGGATCGCGCGACGGAGGGGCCGAGCACCGAGCGACGGGTCGAACCCGATCTTGATGAGCTGCTCCTTGGCGGCGAGCGAGAGCTCGGCCGTCATGTCGCGGTCGAGCAGACGGTCGCTCAGGCGCTTGATGAACAGGTCGACGATCTGCAGGAGCTCCGGCTGGGTCAGCTGCGGGAAGACGATGGTCTCGTCGACGCGGTTCAGGAACTCCGGCTTGAAGTGCTTCTTCAGCTCTTCCGTGACCTTCGAGCGCATGCGGTCGTACGACGTCGCCGTGTCGCCCTCGATCTGGAAGCCGACGGGGCCGCCGGTGATGTCCTTCGTGCCGAGGTTGGTCGTCATGATGATGACCGTGTTCTTGAAGTCGACGACCCGACCCTGACCGTCCGTCAGGCGACCCTCTTCGAGGACCTGCAGGAGCGAGTTGAAGATGTCGGGGTGAGCCTTCTCGATCTCGTCGAACAGCACCACGGAGAACGGCTTGCGGCGGACCTTCTCGGTCAGCTGCCCGCCCTCTTCGAAGCCGACGAACCCGGGAGGGGCACCGAAGAGGCGCGAGACGGTGTGCTTCTCGCCGTACTCCGACATGTCGAGGCTGATCAGAGCGTTCTCGTCGTCGAACAGGAACTCGGCGAGCGCCTTGGCGAGCTCGGTCTTTCCGACACCCGTGGGGCCGGCGAAGATGAACGAGCCGGAGGGGCGCTTCGGGTCTTTCAGGCCGGCACGCGTGCGGCGGATGGTCTTCGAGAGGGCCGCGATGGCCTGCTCCTGACCGATGACGCGCTGGTGCAGGGCCTTCTCCATGAAGACGAGACGCGAGGTCTCCTCTTCGGTGAGCTTGAAGACCGGGATGCCGGTGGCCTGAGCCAGGACCTCGGCGATGACGCCCTCGTCGACGGTGCCGGAGGCTCCGACGTCGCCCGAGCGCCACTGCTTCTCGAGGCGCAGACGCTCACCGAGGAGCTTCTTCTCCTCGTCGCGGAGCGAGGCGGCCTTCTCGAAGTCCTGATCCTCGATCGCGGCCTCCTTCTGGCCACGGACGACGGCGATCTTCTCGTCGAACTCGCGGAGCTCCGGCGGGGCCGACAGGATCGAGAGACGGAGACGCGCTCCGGCCTCGTCGATCAGGTCGATGGCCTTGTCGGGCAGGAACCGGTCGGCCACGTAGCGGTCGGCCAGGTTTGCCGCGGCGACGATGGCACCGTCGGTGATCGACACCTTGTGGAACGCCTCGTACTTGTCGCGGAGGCCCTTCAGGATGTTGATCGCGTGAGGCAGGGAGGGCTCGTGCACCTGCACGGGCTGGAAGCGGCGCTCGAGGGCGGCGTCCTTCTCGAAGTGCTTGCGGTACTCGTCGAGCGTGGTGGCCCCGATGGTCTGGAGCTCGCCGCGGGCGAGGAGGGGCTTCAGGATCGACGCGGCGTCGATCGCGCCCTCGGCGGCACCTGCACCCACCAGCGTGTGGATCTCGTCGATGAAGACGATGATGTCGCCGCGGGTGCGGATCTCCTTGGTGACCTTCTTCAGGCGCTCCTCGAAGTCGCCGCGGTAGCGGCTGCCGGCGATGAGCGAGCCGAGGTCGAGCGAGTAGAGCTGCTTGTCCTTCAGCGTCTCGGGGACGTCGCCCTTGACGATCGCCTGGGCGAGGCCCTCGACGACAGCGGTCTTGCCGACGCCGGGCTCGCCGATCAGGACGGGGTTGTTCTTCGATCGACGGGAGAGGATCTGCATGACCCGCTCCATCTCCTTCTCGCGCCCGATGACCGGGTCGAGCTTGTTGTCGCGCGCAGCCTGGGTGAGGTTCCGACCGAACTGGTCGAGCACCTGAGAGCCACCCTGCGGACCCGCCTGCTGTTCACCGCCCACTGCAACCGCCTCCTTGCCCTGGTAACCCGAGAGCAGCTGGATGACCTGCTGACGCACTCGGTTGAGGTCGGCGCCGAGCTTGACGAGCACCTGGGCGGCCACTCCTTCGCCTTCGCGAATGAGGCCGAGGAGGATGTGCTCGGTTCCGATGTAGTTGTGTCCGAGCTGGAGCGCTTCGCGCAGAGACAGCTCGAGGACCTTCTTCGCGCGGGGCGTGAAGGGGATGTGACCGGTCGGCTGCTGCTGACCCTGTCCGATGATGTCCTGGACCTGCTCGCGCACGGCGTCGAGCGAGATGCCCAGTGACTCGAGCGCCTTGGCGGCGACGCCCTCGCCCTCGTGGATGAGGCCGAGCAGGATGTGCTCGGTGCCGATGTAGTTGTGGTTGAGCATCTTCGCTTCTTCTTGAGCGAGGACGACAACGCGACGGGCACGGTCGGTGAATCTCTCGAACATCTTCTAACTCCCTAGGTGACGGGCTGGAACGTCACCGAAATGGCTGCAACACCCTCAGGGGGTGGGGTCGCGTACACCGAGACTAACCACGCCCCGCCCCGTCGTCTGCCCCTGTTCGCCCTAGGCGTGACGCCTCTGACGGCGGTCCTCTCACCATCCCTCGATAGCCTGCGCTCCATGGCGAAGTTCACGGTCGGTCTCGTTCCTCATCCCAGCAAGCCGGTGGTCGAATCGATCGACGTGCTCCGCGCGTGGAAGAAGGGCGCGGGGGTGCACCTCATCGCCCTGAGGGACGACGCCGCCCGGGTCGGCGACGGCGTGGAGCTGGTCGACGAGGAGGAGTTCGTCGAGCGGGTCGACGTGGTCGTCTCGCTGGGCGGCGACGGCACCATGCTCGGCGCGATGCGGCTCGTGGCGCCGCGCCCGGTGCCCGTCCTCGGGGTGAACTACGGCAACGTCGGGTTCCTGGTCGAGATCGAGCCGTCCGAGCTCGAGGCCGCGCTCGAGGGGCTCGCCGAGCAGGACTTCTCGCTCGAGTCGCACCACGCGATCGAGGTGAGCGTGACGTCGCTCGGCTTCGAGAGCTCCTTCCTCGCCTTCAACGACCTCGCGATCACCCGGCGCCCCGGCCAGGGTGTCGTCACGGCCGACCTCACCGTCGACGGCACCCCGTACGGCTACTACAAGGCCGACTCGGTGGTCGCGTCGACGCCCGCGGGCTCGACCGCCTACAACTACGCCGCCGGCGGGCCCATCGTCAGCCCGGCCGTCGCCGCGGTCGTGGTGACTCCGGTGGCGCCGATGGCCGGGATCGACCGCTCGGTCGTGCTCGGCCCGAAGGAGCGCCTGACCTTCACCGTGGGCGAGGGCACGCGCTCCGCCGCGCTCGAGCTCGACGGTCGCGTCGTCCTCGACGTCGGCGAGGGCACCGTCGTCAAGGTCCGGCTCCGGCGCGACGCCGGGGTCGTGGCGAGGCTCGACGCCAGCCGTCACGGGCGGAAGGGCCGGCTCAAGCTGAGCCTGATGGACCTCCCGCTCCGCAACGACCAACTGCTCGAGCTCGTCCCGCCCGAGATCCGCGCCCGGTTCGACCGGCAGCACTGAGGTCGCCGGTCCCCCGCCGGCCAGCACCGAGCTCGCCGGTCCCTCTCGCGCGGCGAGGGCGGCCCGACCCGTCAGAACACCTCCGCCAGGCACTCCGCGAGGAGCTCCTCGACGTCGCGGACGAGGCCCCGGCGCGCGAACCACTCCGCGATGTTCGTGCAGTCGCGCTCGAGGAGGGCGACGCCGTTCGGGTTGCTGACCACGTCGACCAGCTGCGGCACATCGATGGCGACGACCCGCTCGCCGTGCACCAGCAGGTTGTACGGAGACAGGTCGCCGTGCGCGTAGCCGGCCCGGGCGAACCCGAGCAGGATCTCGTGCACCTGCTCGAACAGCGGAGCAAGGGCCTCGCCGTCCTCGGTGGCCTGCGCGAGGCGCGGCGCCGCCGTCGCCCCCTCGCCGATGAACTCCATCAGGATCTCGGTCCCGCTGATCTGCACCGGGTACGGGACGGCGACGCCCCGCTCGAACATGCGCCCGAGCGCCTCGAACTCCGCCCACGCCCAGAGCCCGGCCTGGACGGCACGGCCGTGCGACGAGCCGCGGGCCATCGCCCGGCCGTCGCGGGTGTTGCGGGTGCGCCGGCCCTCGCGGTACTGCGCGCCGCGATGGAAGTCGCTGGTCTCGGCACTGCGGTAGCGCTTGGCGGCGAGCACGCAGGATCCTGCGCTCCCGTCCGTCAGGACGACGTCGGCCGGGACAGCCCGCTCGATCAGGAACACGTCGGCCTCCTTGCCCGACTTGACGATGCCGAGCTCGGTGTCGATCGCGGCGGCCGACGTCACGATCCAGGAGGGGAAGGGGCGCGGACCGCGCTCGGTGGGGGTGGTGGCCGGCCACGTGGACCAGCGCTGGTCGCCGTCGGGATCGACGGCGGAGAAGGTGGGTATGACGAAATCGTCGGAAAAGGTCAACGGAGATCTCCAGAGACGGAGGCCGCCGGACGACACCGATGAGGTGGACTAGAGCGCGGCGACCTCGAGGGATGAGGTGTGCGGGGTCTTCTCGCGTGTCGCAGTCATTCTCATCACCCCTTCCGTGGTCGATCTCGGCTCGATGCGTCAACACAGTACTGCTCGATCGGTCAGAAGGCGAGCGATCCTTCTGACGAGTCTCGCCGGCGCGACGAGGTCGTCGTCGGTCACGCGCACCACCCGCCAGCCCTCGTCGGCGTACGCCTCGTACTTCGCCAGGTCGAGACGCCACTGCCGCCGGTCGGTGCGGTGCTGGTCGCCCTCATACTCCGCGAGCACTCTCTCGTCGCGCCAGACCAGGTCGGCGTGACCGACCACCGAGCCCGCGGCATCGCAGATCACAGCGTTGCGCTCCGGAGGCTCGGGCAGGCCCGCGCGCAGGATGACGAGTCGCAGCGCGGTCTCCCGCGGCGACCACACGTCGGGTCGCACCAGCCCCAGGGCCTCCTCGAGCCTCCGTCGGCCCCGCCGCCTCCCCCAGTCGTCGGCGGCACGCGCAGGCAGCCCCAGCGGCAGCTCGCGCGCGGCCGCGTGCGGCGACCACCGCCCGGCCAGCGCGTCGCCCATCGCGACGAGGTCGTCGAGTCGGAGGACCGCCGCGCACTGCGCCCACGCGACCAGTGGCTCGACGACGGGCAGCCCGCCGACGATCGTCGTCGCCAGTCTCCTGCTGGAGCGGTGCCCGACGACGGCCGGGCGTCGAGGCCGCTGCTCGCCGAACCGGGTCACGTGGACGACAGGGCTGACCGCGAGGGGAAGCGGCAGACCCCAGATGCTCGCGGCGGTCGTGTGGCTGAAGACCTCGTCGGGCCGGAGCAGCGGGAGGTACAGCTCACCGGCGTGCTCCAGCGCTGACTCGGCGCTCCTGGCGACCCGCACGCCGCTGTGGGGCGCCGCGAGGTCGCTCCCGCGGAGGCGCTTCTCGGAGAGGCCGTCGTCCAGCCCGTCGCCCAGCGCGAAGGGGTGTCGGGCGAGGAGCGGAGGAAGCAGGATGCGAGGCATGAGGAGAGCCTCGCCGACGGTGGTCGTGATCCTGCGCCGCCTGCGCTCTGCTGTGGATGACTCGCCAGCGCAAGCTCACCTGTGGAAGACGCCGAAAGGCCAGAATCCGCCCGCGAGCCGGAGCTCAAGGGCGGATTCTGGCCTTTCGGCAAAGAGCAGCAGGAGGAGGAGCGGCTACTGCAGGTACAGCTGCAGGTCCTGCGACACGGCCTTCGCGAACATGCGCAGGCGCGCACGGCTCTCGACGCGCGAGACGGCCTGGCGCGACGAGTGCACGCGCTTCGAGATCTCGTCGAGCGTCATCGGCTGGTCGTCGTCGAGGCCGAAGCGCATACGGATCACGCGGGCCTCGTCTTCGGGCAGGGCCTCCACGAGCGAGTGGATGTCGCGGTTCAGCATCGACGACTCGGTGGCCTCGCCGGGCGACGGGGTCTCTTCGTCCTCGATGAAGTCGCCCAGCTCGCTGTCTTCGGCATCGCCGACGACGGTGTGGATCGAGACGGGCTCGTGCGAGCGCGACTTGAGGTCGACCAGGTCGGCGACCTCCATCGCGACCTCGGCGGCGACCTCGTCGACGGTGGGCGTGCGGCCCAGGTCGACGGTGAGGTCGCGCTCGGCCCGCGAGATGCGGTTGATGCGCTCGACCGTGTGCACCGGGATGCGGATGGCGCGCGCCTTGTCGGCGAGGCCGCGGGCGATGGCCTGGCGGATCCACCAGGTGGCGTAGGTCGAGAACTTGTAGCCCTGCGTGTAGTCGAACTTCTCGACCGCGCGGACGAGGCCCAGGTTGCCCTCCTGGATGACGTCCATGAAGGGGAGGCCGCGCTGCGTGTAGCGCTTGGCGATCGACACGACCAGGCGGAGGTTCGCCGTGATCATGCGGTCTTTGGCACGCTCGCCGTCGTGGATCAGCCAGCGGTAGTCGCTGCGGTCGGACGACGAGAGGCCGCCGGCCGCGTCGAGCTCGGCCAGCTTCTCTTCCGCGAAGAGGCCCACCTCGATGCGGCGTGCGATCTCGGTCTCCTCCTGCGCGTCGAGGAGCGGCATGCGGCCGATGTGGCGGAGGTAGTCGCCGACCTGGTCGGTCGACGCGCCGCGCACCTGGCCGAGGACCTCGACTTCGACGTCGTCGTCGGTGCTTGCGGACTGCGCGGCGCTCGTGGTCGCGCCGGTGGTGTTCTCTCGGACGTGGTGATCAACAGCTGTAGTCATCTTCAACTCTCCAAATCCCTCTTCGAGCGGCTCCCGTGAAAAGCCGTCTCGGCGGCTGCTCGACCCGGGGGGGTGTTCAACCGCACTACGAGTCAAGCGGCGGTTACAGAGGTCGACCAAACCATTCAGGTTCTTCCCAAGTAAGCTCAGGGTCCGCTCACAGGAAAACGCGCGAGACGGGGTACGCGGCGTCCCCTTCTTTGACACCCGGGGTCGAACGGGTGTAGGCGCCCGTTCTCCGCCCTGGGGTACGGTGCTCAGCGGTGATTCGTGGGTTCTTCAGAAGGAACTCCGCACCCCGGGGGACATCCGAGGTGTCCGGCAGGTGTCCGAGGAGCGAGCGCCAGATGGACGAGACGCGCAATCCGGGGGACAACCGAGGGACAAAAAGACGTCAGCACCGGGGCAGCGCGCAGGATCGCGGACGCCTCCGGCGCCGCGCCTCAGGCCTCTTCGGCCTCGGCCCGGGCGCGCTCTTCTGCCTCGATCGCGGTGTACGCGGCACGCTCGTTCTTGTCGGCGCGGAAGATCGCGCGCAGGGCGAACCAGAACAGGCCGCCGACCAGGATGGTCGGGCCGATCGCGTAGAGGATCCCGCCGATGACGTTATGAGGCACGGAGCAAGGGTACGTCGAGGAGGCTGAAAACCAGCAGCGTCACTTCACCAGCGGGAACAGGATCGTCTCGCGGATGCCGAGCCCCGTGACCGCCATCAGCAGGCGGTCGACACCCATGCCCATGCCGCCGGTCGGGGGCATGCCGTGCTCGAGGGCCTTCAGGAAGTCCTCGTCGAGCCGCATCGCCTCGACGTCGCCGCGAGCGCCGAGGCGTGCCTGCTCGATGAACCGCTCGCGCTGCACGACCGGGTCGACGAGCTCGGAGTAGCCGGTGGCCAGCTCGAATCCGCGGACGTAGAGGTCCCACTTCTCGACGACGCCGGGCTTCGACCGGTGCGCCCGGACGAGCGGCGAGGTGTCGACGGGGAAGTCCATCACGAAGGTCGGGCGCGTGAGCGACCCCTTCACGAAGTGCTCCCACAGCTCCTCGACGAGCTTGCCGTGCGTCTCTTGCGCGACCGAGATGCCGACGTCGGAGGCCACGGCCTGCAGTTCGCCGAGGGGTGTGTCGGGCGTGATGTGCATGCCGGCCGCCTGCGACAGCGAGTCGTACATCGAGATGCGGCTCCACTCGCCACCGAGGTCGTACTCGGTGCCGTCGGCCCAGGTGACGAGGGTCGATCCTGCGACCGCGATCGCGGCGTTCTGGATGAGCTCCTGGGTCAGGTCGGCGATCTGGTTGTAGTCGCCGTACGCCTGGTACGCCTCGATCATCGAGAACTCGGGCGAGTGCGTCGAGTCGGCGCCCTCGTTGCGGAAGTTGCGGTTGATCTCGTAGACGCGCTCGATGCCGCCGACGGCCGCGCGCTTGAGGTACAGCTCGGGGGCGATGCGCAGGTAGAGCTCGGTGTCGAACGCGTTCGAGTGCGTCGCGAACGGGCGGGCCGAGGCGCCGCCGTGGATCGTCTGCAGCATCGGGGTCTCGACCTCGAGGAACTCGTGCGAGTCGAAGGTGGCCCGGAGGGACTTCATCACGGCAGCGCGTGTGCGGGCGGTGGTGCGGGCCTGCTCGCGCACGATCAGGTCGAGGTAGCGGCTGCGCACGCGGGTCTCTTCGCTGAGCTCGGAGTGCAGGTTGGGCAGCGGCAGGATCGCCTTCGCCGCGATCGCCCACTCCTTCACGAGCACCGAGAGCTCGCCCCTGCGCGACGAGATGACCTCGCCGGAGACGAAGACGTGGTCGCCCAGGTCGACCAGCTCTTTCCACTCCTGGAGCGACGCGGCCCCGACCTCGGCGAGCGAGACCATCACCTGGAGGCGCGAGCCGTCGCCCGACTGCAGCACGGCGAAGCAGAGCTTGCCGCCGATGCGGAAGTGCACGACGCGACCCGCGACGCCGACGGTGTCGCCCGACGCGGAGTCGGTCTCGAGCGACTCGTAGGCCGCGCGCACGGCGGGGATGGTCGTGGTGACCGGCACACCGACCGGGTAGGCCCCGACGCCCGACTCGATGAGCCGCTCGCGCTTCGCCAGCCGGACGGCCTTCTGCTCGAAGACCTCGTCGTCGGTGAGCTCGGGCGAGGCGGTGTCCGGCGAGGGGGCGGGCGCGTCGGTCATGCGGGGTGACTCCAGAAGCTAGAGGGGGCCCTCGTCGTCGAACGAGGCCACCTCGATGGTACCGGGGCCGACAGACGTGTCGGCGACACCGAGGGCGCGGTCCATGGCCGACCGGACGAGCGGCGCGATGACCCGGCCGGGCTCCGGCATGCCCAGTTCGCGCAGGATCCCGACCGACTGCGACAGGATCGCCGCCGAGAACGTGGTCGCCGTCTCGACCGCCTCGGCGTACCGCGAACGGTCGGCGTCGTCGACGATCACGGGCTCCGACCCCATCTCGACGACCAGCGCCTGCCCGATCGGCAGGACCGGCCCGGGCGCCGTGACCGCGCAGTAGCTGTCGCGGAGCCGCACGAGGTCGATCGTCGTCCCGGTGAAGGTGAGCGCCGGGTGGATCGCCAGCGGGATCGCCCCCGCCGCTCGAGCCGGGTCGAGCACCGACAGCCCGTGCACCGGCGAGGTGTGCACGACGAGCTGCCCGGCCTGCCACGCGCCGGTCGTCGCGAGCCCCGAGACGAGGCCCTCGAGCTGGTCGTCCGGCACCGCGAGGAGCACGAGCTCGCTCCGCTCGACGACGTCTTGCACCGGCAGGATCGGCACCCCCGGCAGGATGGCGTCGGCCCGGTCGCGACTCCGCTCCGAGACCGCCGAGATGCCCACGACGGCGTGCCCGGCTGCCGCGAGCGCTGCTCCGAGGACGGGCCCGACGTGGCCGGCGCCGATGATCCCGACGCCGAGGCGCCCCGACTGCCGGCTCACCGCTGCTCCCCCGTCAGGCGGTCGCTCGGGGCGGGGGCGGCCCAGGATGGCGGAGCAGGCGGAGTCGGGTGGGCCTGGTCGGCCGCTGCCGGATCCTGCGTCTGGGGCATGCCCTGCGACGCCTGGGGCGTGCCCTGCGACGCCTGCCCCTCGAGCCACCGGTGCGTCCGGTCGGCTTGCGCGGCCGCGACGGCGTCGTGGGAGGCCGTCTCGAAGAAGCGGCGGGCGTCGTCTTGATCGATCGCACCGATGTTCGCCGTGATCGGCCCCTGGACGGTGTGCAGCTCGAGCTCGGCGAGCCGGAGACGGCGCAGGATCGGCCCCTGCCGCACGCCCACGCTCTGCAGCCGCGGCAGCGGAACGACCACGAGCTGCCGCCAGATCGCGCCCTTCCGGAGGAGGAGGGCGCCGGGCGCGGTGCGGAAGCCGTTCCGCCGCCACGAGAACCAGCGGAGGATCCGGGCGCGGTCGGGAGACGTGATGAAGCCGCCCTCCGATCCTGAGCTCGTCATCCCGGCCTCGATGAGCGAGAGGGTGCGCGACGACTCCTCGACGGCGCGCTGCGGCTGCGAGGCAGCGACGTCGCCCGGCGACCGCTCCCCGCGGGCCAGGGCGTCCTGGATCTCGACGTCGGCCGCCGTGAGGCCGACCAGCTCGGGCAGGATCAGGCCCAGCACCCGGGTGACGTCGTCTCGACTGCCGACCGGCAGGATCGTCGTGTTGGCCTGGTTGTCGGCGCCCTTGGTCGACGAGTGCGAGGCCCGGTTGATCTTGACCTCCCACCAGCCGAACGGCCGCCAGAGCAGCGGCTGGCTGAGGCGGATGGAGTGGATGCGCCCGGGCGGCAGCGTCTCGTTGCTCGTCGAGAGGAGGCCCCAGCCGATCCGGATGCCGTCGCGGGTGGCGGTGATCGAGTAGCGGAGCGACTTCACGACGCGCCGCGAGTAGTAGCTGAACGAGCCGAGCAGGGTCGGCAGGAACACGAACAGCAGGAAGTACTGCCCGGTCGTCGCGATGCTGACGACGACCGCGGCGATGATGGCGACCAGGAACAGCGTGAAGCCGCTGAGGATCGCCGACCCGATCAGGCGGCCGAGGTTCATGTGCACGACCGACTGCGGCGGCTGCCCGTCTTCGCCGAGCGGCTCGGCGAGGAACTCGTTCAGCCGCTGCTCGATGACGCCGCCGCCCGGGCCGGCGACCGAGCCCGGCTGCTGCTTCGCGGCCTCGCGGGTCCCGCTGGCGCGACGCAGGATCTCGCTCCGCACCTCCTCGGCCGACACCGACCGGAGGTAGGCGAGCGGGACGTTCGCGTCGTGACCTGCCTGGTTGATCTCGAGCTTGGCGGCCCCGACGAGGCGCGCGAGGAGGCGGCGCTCGATGTTGATGCCCTGGATCCGGTCGAGACGCGCGCGGCGGTTCGTGCGGAACACGATGCCGCTCCGCACCTCGACCGTCTCGGCGGTGACGCGGAAGGTGTTCATGCGCCACGACAGGTAGAAGATGCCGATGATGACGACGAGCAGGGCCACGATCCCGAGCAGGACCAGACCGATCAGGCCGTGCCCGACCACGTAGTTCACCGGATCGCCGTCGTCGCCGCCGCTGCCCCGGCGGCCGTCGGGACCGGGCAGGAAGAACTGGATGAGCTGCTCGCGGGCGTTGTTGACGAAGAAGCCCAGGATCACGACGAAGACGAGCCCGCCCTTCAGCAGCGGCGTCGCCGGATGGAGCCGGTGCCACTCGCCGTCGGTCAGGTCGAGCGCGGCGGCGGAGGGCCGCTGGGCGCGCCTGCTGCTCTCGGGCTGCGGATCGAGCCGTTTGCGGCCGGCAGGATCGGGAGGCTGCACCGACCCCGGCTGCCACCCGCTCACAGGCCCGCCCTCCGCGACTCGGCCAGCTCGACCAGGCGGTCGCGCAGACGCTCCGCCTCCTCGGCGGGGACGCCCGGGATCGTGACCGCGGAGGACGCCGCGGCGGTGACGAACTTCAGATCGCTGAGGCCGAGGGCGCGGACGACCGGGCCCCGGTTGACGTCGATGAGCTGCATGCGGCCGTAGGGCACCGCGACGAAGCGCAGGAACAGGATGCCGCGGCGCACCAGCAGGTCGTCCTCGCGGAGCTGGTAGCCGATCGCCCGGACGCGTCGCGGCGTGAACCCGACCACGAGGATCGTCACCACCAGGATCGCAGCCGTGAGCGCGTAGCCCCACCAGGCGCCGGAGAACCAGGTGAGCGCCGACAGTGCCGCGACGACGAGCCCGGAGAGCGCGTAGCTGGCCATCTCGGGCCACTTGTACTTCGGGCTGATCCTGGTCCAGGTCGCGCCGTCGAGGTCGAGTCGGGTGGTCACGGTGGCTCCTGAGGTCGTCGGGGTGCGTCGTCGCGCTCCAGTCTCGCAGTATGCGCCGACACCCTGCGGAGGGCGAGGCTCAGATGCGCTGCGGGTGCCCGTCGCGGTCGGACTTGTCGTCGTCGCTGGGAGGGATGGTGCACATGTACTCGGCCACGAGGCCGGCGACGAGCAGGACGACGCCGCCGACGACGGTCGTGACCGTCGGCAGCAGCGATCCGGTCGGGACGACGACGCCGCGCGTCAGCAGGTAGACCAGCACGCCTCCGACGGCGCCGCCGAAGAGGGCGCCGGCGACGCTCGACGCCTTGGCGATGAGCACGACGCGAGTGGCGTAGTAGGCGTCGATCGGCTCGCGGGTGCGTCCGCGGGCGACGCGGAACACCGGCACGGCCAGGGAGACGATGATCGCGGCGATCGCGAACAGGGCCAGCCCGAGCGTCGTGGGTGGCACGTAGACCGGGTGCAGGGTCGCCGCCAGGGCGGCCTCGGCGGCCAGCCCGGCGACGGCCGCGACGATCAGGATGCTGACGATGGTCGAGATGCGGGTGCGCTTCACGCGGTTCCTCCCTCGCGGCCGGCGACCGACGACTCCGCGAGCGGCACGTCGAGCGGAGCGGCTCCGGCGACATGCGCCACCGGGTCTCCGAGCGAGCGCAGGATCGCGTCCACCCGGCCCGCACCCGGCAGCACGGCGTCGGCGTCGACCTGCAGCCACGGCTCCAGGACGAACGACCGCTCGGCAGCCCGCGGGTGCGGCAGCGTCAGCCGCTCGGTGTCGCGCACCTCGTCGCCGTAGACGATCAGGTCGAGGTCGAGCGTCCGGTCGCCCCAGCGCTCCAGGCGCACGCGCCCGTGGTCGGACTCGATGCGGTTCAGCTCGGTGAGCAGGTCGTCTGCGGCGAGGGTCGTCGAGACGACGGCCACGCCGTTGAGGTACGGGGGCTTCGACTCGTCGAGCCCGTCGACCGTCACGGCGACCGACTCGATGGGAACGGAGGCGCCGACGACCGACACCCCGGCGGTCCGGTCGAGGTCGCCGACGGCGCGGCGCAGGGTGAGGTCGCGGTCGCCGAGGTTCGAGCCGAGCGCGACGACGGCGCGGACGGGCTCACTCGGGGCTGATCCTGCGCGGCCCTCCGGTTCGACGCTCACGCGCGGCTCCGGTCGATCGAGATCGACACGTCCGTGAAGGGGACGGTGATGGGGGCGCCGGGCTTGTGCACGGTGACGGTGGTGCGGCGGGCGGCGGCGTGCGAGAGCACGGTCGCGGCGATGCGCTCGGCGAGGGTCTCGATGAGGTCGACGGGCTCGTTCTCGATGTCGCGCACGATCTCTTCGGCGAGGACGCCGTAATGCACGGTGGCGTCGAGGTCGTCGCCGCTCGACGACGCCGTCGCGTCGATGTCGACGACCACGTCGACGACGAACTCCTGGCCGTCGCGGCGCTCGAAGTCGAACACGCCGTGGTGGCCCGTAGCTCGGACGCCGGTCAGCTTCAGTTGGTCAACCACGAGAACCCTTCTGCCACGCTTCCCACACATCGAGGGCGGCGCGGGTGGATGCGACGTCGTGGACGCGGACGCCCCAGGCGCCCGCGCGGGCGCTCAACGCCGAGATGACGGCCGTCGCAGGATCGCGCTCGCGCACGCCTGCCTCCTCGGGCAGGAGTCCGCCGAGGAACCTCTTCCGCGACGCGGCGATCAGGACGGGCAGCCCCAGCTCGGCCAGCTCGTCGAAGTGCCCGAGCAGCTGCCAGTTGTGCTCCGCAAGCTTGGCGAAGCCGAGGCCCGGGTCGATGACGATGCGGTCGGGGCGGACGCCCTGCACGACCAGCTCGCCGACGCGCTGGAACAGCTCCGCCTTCACCTCGGCGACGGCGTTCGCGTAGGTGGCCCGCTTGCTCATCACGTCGCTGTGCCCCCGCCAGTGCATGGCGATGTAGGTCGCGTCGGTGTCGACGACGACCTGCGCCATGTTGCGGTCGGCCAGGCCTCCGGAGACGTCGTTGATGACCTCGGCGCCGGCCTCGACGGCCGCGAAGGCGGTGGCGGCGTTCATCGTGTCGATGCTCACCCGCATGCCGAGGCCGACCAGTTCGCGCACGACCGGGATGACGCGGCGCTGCTCCTCGTGGACGTCGACGCGCGGGGCTCCGGGCCTCGTCGACTCGCCACCGATATCGACGATGTCTGCGCCGTCCGAGACGAGCGACCGGGCGTGCGCGACGGCGTCGTCGAAGCGGGCGTAGCGGCCGCCGTCGCTGAACGAGTCGAGAGTGACGTTCAGGATGCCGAGGATCAAGGTGCGGTCGGGCACGAACGGCGTCGCCGGTGCGGTGGCCTCGGGGCCGGCCTGCCGGATGACGGAGATGGCCCGGGTGGCGACGTCGTCGGGGCCCTGGGCGAGGGCCGCAGGATCGCGCAGCTCGGCCTCCACGCGCCGGTCGAAGACGCCGCCCGCCACGAGTCGCCGCGCCGGTGCGGGCGGTGCCGACACGACCTGCTCGGTCGCCCCCTCGACCGACGGCCGCGGGCGGACGGCGTCGGCCTCGCGGAGACGGACCTCGTCGGCGTGCCGGCGGTGCTCGGTGGCGCGGCGGATGGCCTCCCCCTGGGCGGCGACGGTCGCGCGGTCGGCGGCCAGGCGGTCGGCGGCCATCCGCTCGGCGGCCAGGCGCTCGGCGGCCTCGGCAGCTTCAGCGGCGGGGTCGAGCGCGGCGCTGGCCCGGCGGCCGCTGCGGCGCTCGGACGCGGGCGCAGGAGTCGGTGCGGGCGTCGCTGCCTGCACGGGCTCGGGCGTCGAGACCTCGTCGCCCCGAGACACCTCGGGCGGCGACAGCTCGCTCGGCCAGGTCGACCCGGGGTAGCGGTTCCGCCCACGCGGACGCAGCCACGTCTGCTCGACCTCGGTAACGAGATCGGCAGACGTGGCTGCGCCTGGCCCGGGATCGGCGGGGGCTCGGTGAGCCCCGCCGCGAATCGTCTCCCTGCGAGTCTGGTCGCTCACGGCCTAGGCGGGAGCGATGCCGGGGGTGGTGCGCGGAGGACGCTTGCGAGCGGGCTTCGCGGTCGGCTCGGAGTCGACGCCGCCGTCGACCGCACCGGCGTCGACCGGGAGGCGCGAGGGGATCTCGACCGCGGGCAGGTTCGACGACGGGCGCTTGGAGCTCGAGAGCCACTCGGGGCGCTCGGGCAGCTTGCGGACGTCCTTGAAGATGTCGGCGAGCTCGTCGTGGTCGAGGGTCTCCTTCTCGAGGAGGAGGGTCGCCAGGTGGTCGAGGATGTCGCGGTTGTCGTTGATGACCTGCCACGCCTCGTCGTGCGCCTGCTCGAGCAGCACGCGCACCTCGGCGTCGACCGTCTCGGCGATCTTCTCCGAGTAGTCGCGCTCGCCCATGTCGCGGCCCATGAACTGCTCGCCCGAGCCCTGGCCCAGCTTGACCGAGCCGACCTTGGTGCTCATGCCGTACTCGGTGACCATCTTGCGGGCCGTCGAGGTGGCCTTCTCGATGTCGTTCGAGGCGCCGGTGGTCGGGTCGTGGAAGACGATCTCTTCGGCGACGCGGCCGCCCATGGCGTAGGTCAGCTGGTCGAGCAGCTCGTTGCGGGTGACCGAGTACTTGTCTTCGAGCGGGAGCACCATCGTGTAGCCGAGGGCGCGGCCTCGCGGCAGGATCGTGATCTTCGTGACCGGGTCGGTGTGGCGCATCGCGGCGGCTGCCAGGGCGTGGCCGCCCTCGTGGTAGGCCGTGATGAGCTTCTCGCTGTCTTTCATCACGCGGCTGCGGCGCTGCGGGCCGGCCATGACGCGGTCGACCGCCTCGTCGAGGGCGCGGTTGTCGATCAGCTGCGCGTTGCTGCGCGCGGTGAGGAGAGCGGCCTCGTTGAGGACGTTGGCCAGGTCGGCGCCGGTGAAGCCCGGCGTCTTGCGGGCGAGGACCTCGAGGTTGACGTTGGCCGAGAGCGGCTTGCCCTTGCCGTGGACCTCGAGGATCTGCTTGCGGCCGTCGAGACCGGGGGCGTCGACGCCGATCTGGCGGTCGAAGCGGCCCGGGCGGAGGAGCGCGGGGTCGAGGACGTCGGGGCGGTTCGTCGCGGCGATGAGGATGACGTTCGTCTTGACGTCGAAGCCGTCCATCTCGACCAGGAGCTGGTTGAGGGTCTGCTCGCGCTCGTCGTTGCCGCCGCCGATGCCGGCACCGCGGTGGCGGCCGACGGCGTCGATCTCGTCGATGAAGATGATGGCCGGGCTGTTCTGCTTGGCCTGCTCGAAGAGGTCGCGGACGCGGCTCGCGCCGACGCCGACGAACATCTCGACGAAGTCGGAGCCCGAGATGGAGAAGAAGGGCACGCCGGCCTCGCCTGCGACAGCGCGGGCGAGGAGGGTCTTGCCGGTGCCGGGAGGGCCGTAGAGCAGCACGCCCTTCGGGATCCGGGCCCCGACGGCCTGGAACTTGGCCGGCTCCTTGAGGAAGTCCTTGATCTCCTCGAGCTCCTCGATCGCCTCGTCAGCGCCGGCGACGTCGTGGAACGAGACCTGAGGGGTCTCCTTGTTGTTGAGCTTGGCGCGCGACTTGCCGAACTGCATGACCTTGCTGCCGCCGCCCTGCATGCTCGAGAGCAGGAACCAGAAGACGACGCCGATGAGGAGGAAGGGCAGCAGGAGGCCGAGGAGCGACCAGACCGGGTTCGTCTGCGAGACGACGTCGTTGTAGCCGTTCTTGCCGAGCTTCGCGTCGCTGACGGCCTTGACCACCTCGTCGCCGCGGTCGGTCGCGTAGTAGAACTGCGCGGTCGTCTTGTCGTCGAGGACGAGGTCGACGCGCTGCTCGTTGCTGTAGATCTTGGCCGACGAGACCTGCCCGCTCGAGAGGTCTTCGAGCCCCTTCTGGGTGCTGATGCTGGTCGTGCCGGCGTTGCTGATCAGACTCCAGCCCACCAGGATGCCGACCAGGGCGATGAGCACGTAGATCAACGGGCCGCGGAGAATTCGCTTGAAGTCCATAGAGATCGCGGGCGGCGGGCCCACACCTTTCTGCAGGAAGAACGTGAGTTGAAGGCTACCTCCCCGCGCCTTGCAGCCGAGTGGGTGTTCGCCGTAGGAATAACCCGGTTTCGCTGAACCCGGGCGATGCGCGCTACGAGTAGACGTGCGGCGCCAGGATCCCGATGGCGCGGAGGTTGCGGTACCGCTCGTCGTAGTCGAGCCCGTAGCCGACGACGAACTCGTTGGGGATCTCGAATCCTGCGTACTTGACGTCGACCTCGACCGTCGCGGCCTCGGGCTTGCGGAGCAGGGCGAAGATCTCGACCGACGCGGCGCCGCGGCCGCGGAGGTTGCCGAGCAGCCACGAGAGCGTGAGGCCGGAGTCGATGATGTCCTCGACGATGATCACGTCGCGCCCGTGGAGGTCGGAGTCGAGGTCTTTCAGGATGCGGACCACGCCCGACGACTTGGTGCCGGAGCCGTACGAGGAGACGGCCATCCAGTCCATGGTGGCGGGGATCCTGAGCTCGCGGGCGAAGTCGGCCATGACCATGACCGCGCCCTTCAGCACGCCGACCAGGAGCGGGTCGCGCCCCGCGTAGTCGCGTTCGACGAGGCGCGCGACCTCGGCGATCTTCTGGTGGATCTGCTCCTCCGTGTAGAGGATCGAAGAGAGGTCGCCCTCGATGTCGCTGGTGTCCATTGCCTGCTTCTCGTGCTCGTTGTCAGTCGGTCGCGAGCGTCGCGGCAGCCTCGAAGTGGAGGACGCCCCCGCGCCTCACCACTGTAACGCCCGGCAGCGACACCGGCCCCTGCCCGTGCCAGTCGGTGACGAGCCGAGCGACGTCGAGGGTCTGGCGCCGAGAGAGCGTGAGGCCGAACTCGCCCTCGACCGCGAGCCGGATCAGCCGCTGCCGGAGCGCGGCGGGGTTCGCCTCGAGCCCGCGGACGCTCAACGAGATGCCCGCCTCGGCGTGGTCGGCGAGCTCCTCGGCCTGCTCCTCGGCGAAGTGGTCGAGCGCCTCCGAGTCCTCCCGGAGCTGATCCGCCGTCCGCACGAGCGCCTCGGCGATGCCCGGCCCGAGCTCGCGTTCGAGCAGCGGCAGCACGGTCTCGCGGACGCGCACGCGTCGGAACGCAGGATCGCGGTTCTGCGGATCGTGCCACGCGTCGAGCCCCGAGTCGGCGCAGAACGCGTGCGTCGTCTCGCGCCGCACGCCGAGCAGCGGCCTCGCGAACAGGCCCGCGCGCGGCTCCATGCCCTGCAGGCTGGTCGGGCCGCTCCCCCGCGCCAGCCCGAGGAGCACCGTCTCGGCCTGGTCGTCGAGGGTGTGAGCCAGCAGGATCGCGAGCGCCCCGGTCTCGAGGGCCGCCGCCTCGAGCGCGGCGTACCTGGCCGCCCGGGCTGCACCCTCCGGGCCGCCCTCGCTCCCCACCACCACGCGGCGGACGAGAACGGGCTCCAGCCCGAGGGCGCGCGCCTGCTCCGCGGCGCGCTCCGCGACCTCGGCCGACCCCTCCTGCAGGCCGTGGTCGACGACGACGGCGCCGGCCCTCAGAGGCGTGGAACCCGCGGCCGTGCGCGGAGCCTCGAACGCGACCGCCGCGGCGAGCGCGAGCGAATCGGGGCCGCCGCTGAGGGCGACCAGGACGTCCGCGGTCGACGGGGCGACAGGATCCTGCGCCCTCTCGGCCGCCGTCGCGGCGAGGGTGTCTCGGACGGCCCGGCGCACATCGGCGACAGCGGGAGTCAGGCGGGGGCGGAGCGGCATCTTGTAACGTTATCGAAGGCGTGTCCTCGCGCTTCACACCACTCTCACGTACCAAGGAGCACTCATGACCGCGTACGACGTCGTCGTCGAAATCCCCAAGGGATCCCGCAACAAGTACGAGGTCGACCACGAGACGGGCCGCGTCTACCTCGACCGCGTGCTCTTCACTGCGTTCGTCTACCCCACCGACTACGGGTACTTCGAGAACACGCTCGGCCTCGACGGCGACCCCGTCGACGCGCTCGTGCTGCTCGAGTACCCGGTCTTCCCGGGCGTCGGCGTCTCGGTGCGCCCCGTCGGCGTCTTCAACATGAGCGACGAGGCCGGCTCCGACGCCAAGGTCCTGGTCGTCCCCGCGAAGGACCCGCGCTGGCAGCACATCCAGGACATCGACGACGTCCCGGAGCAGACCAAGGCCGAGATCGCGCACTTCTTCGAGCGCTACAAAGACCTCGAGCCCGGCAAGTGGGTCAAGACCGAGGGCTGGGGCGACGCCGCCGAGGCCGAGGCCATCGTCGAGGCGGGCTTCAAGAAGTTCGACGACGAGGGTCACTGACCTCTCGGGCCTCCGGGCACCGAGTCACGGGCGGCGCGCTCCTTCGGGGGCGCGCCGCTCTCGTGTTCCGTGGGGCGGGTCGGCTCAGTGCTGTGCGGTGCAGGGCGGCTGGGGCGCGTCGGCGGGTGCTCGCAGGCTTCGGCGGGCCCCCGAAGCCCCGCCCACACCAACCAGCACCCGCCCACCCGGGCGCGGAGCGTCAGCCGACGGGGCGACCCACGTACGAGAGCTGGAAGTAGCGGACCGCCACGATCCGGACCCGCGCGCTCGGGTTCGGCGCCTCGATCATCGTGCCGTCGCCGAGGTACATGGCGTCGTGATACATGCCGTCGGTGGCGTTGTGGTAGATCAGGACGTCGCCGCGGGTCATCGATCCGAGCGGCACCATGCGGTTGTTCGCGACGAAGTAGTTGTACTGCAGACGCACCGAGTGGCCGCCGATGTAGACGCCGGCCGCGTTGTAGGCGCCCATCATGAGGCCGGAGCAGTCCCAGCTGTTCGGGCCGGCCGCACCCCAGACGTAGGTCTTGCCGAGCTGGGCCTTGGCGAAGGCGACGGCGGTGTTGACGGCTGCGGACGACCCGGACGGGGCCGGGGCCGGCTTGCTCGGCGCGGGGGCGGGGGCCGGGGCCGGTGCTGGCTTGACGGGGGCCGGCTTCGCGGGGGCGGGCTTCGCGGGCGCCGGCTTGGCCGGGGCCGGCTTGGCCGGGGCCGGCTTCGCGGGCGCAGGCTTCGCGGGCGCGGGCTTCGCCGGGGCCGGCTCGCTCGAAGTGGTACCGGAGCCCGAACCAGAGCCCGAGCCCGAACCGGAACCAGCGCCCGAACCGGAGCCGGCGCTCGAACCCGAGCCGCTGCCGGTGCTGCCGGATCCTGCGCCGGTCGCCGTGCCCGAACCGGAAGACGCAGGGCTCCCCGCGCCGGGCGTCGCGTCGGCGAGGGTGCCGGCGGCCTGGCCGGCGTAGTACTTCTCTTCGACGGCCGCGGTCGTGCCACGGAGGTACGCGACCTGCGCGATGAGCTGCGTCTGGTTCTTCTGCTGTACAGCGAGTGCCGCGGTGGCGTCAGCGGCGAGGGAGTTCGCCCGGCGGAGGGCGGCGGCGGCGGCCTTCGTCCGCTCGGCCAGGGCCTTCTGCGCGGCCTCGGCCTGATCGGTCAGCGAGGCGGCGAGGTTCTGGTCTTGACGGGCGCGCTGGAGGAGGTCGGTGGTGCGGGCCGTCAGGTTGGTCATCGTGCCGAGCTGGTAGAGCAGGTCGGACGCGTGGCCGGACTCGGTGAGCATGTCGACGGTGAGGTTGCCGCCGCCGGCGTGCGAGAGCTCGGCGACGAGCTGACCGACGCGCTGCTCGGACACCTTCGCGGCCGCCGCTGCTTTCTTCTTCTGCGAGGTCACGGCCTCGAGCCTCGCTCGGGACGACTGCTCGGCCAGTGCGGCGATCTGGTACCGCTCGCCGGCGCCGGATGCGGAGTCGCTGGCGGATCCTGCGCGCTTCTGCAGTGTCGTGATCGCGGTGTCGAGCGCCGAGATCTGCTTCTTCGCCTCGGACTCGTGGCCCTTGGCCGCCTGGACGTCGGCCCACGACGGGTAGGGCGAGGCCACGGCGGGCGTCGCGAGGCCGACGGCCGACGAGGCGATGAGCCCGGCGGACACGGCGAGGACGAGGAGCACACCCGGTGTGCGACGGCGGGGCGTCACAGAGCGGTCGTCTCGGGTGTGCGTGTTCTCACTACAGGGTCACTCCTCGGGCCGCCATGAAGGGGACGGCGTTGACTGCGACGCCGCCGGGGCGCGTCTCGAAGTGGAGGTGGCAGCCCGTCGACCAGCCGGTCGAGCCGACCTGCGCGATGACCTGGCCGCCATCGACGTGCTGCCCCACGGCGACGTGGATGCCGCCGTCGACGATGTGCCCGTAGCCGGTGGAGATGCCGTCGCCGTTGTCGAGCAGCACGAAGTTGCCGTAGCCGCCGTAGGGGCCGGCGTAGATGACCGTGCCCGAGTGGGCGGCGTAGATGTTCGAGCCGCAGGATGCTCCGAGGTCGGTCCCGGCGTGGAGTGCGTGAGCGCCGGTGTACGGGTCGATCCGCATGCCGTAGCCGCTCGTGATGTAGCCGCCGGCGGGCTTGGTCCAGCCCTGGGAGTTGACGATGCCCGAGGCGCCGCCCTGCTTCGCGGCGAGAGCTGCAGCGGCCGCGGCGGCCTTGGCGGCGGCCTTCCGCTTCACGACGACACCGACGTTGTACTGGTGCTCGGTGAGGACGCGCTGCTGCTTGATGGCGGCCAGCTGCGCGTTGAGCCGCGTCTGGTTGGCCTGCTGGGCCTCGACGGCGGACTGCGCGGCCTCGGTGGCCGCCTGAGCGTCGGCGAGGGCCACCTTCGCCTTGTCGGCGAGATCGGCCAGGGCCTTCGCCGCGACGTCGGCCTGGTCGGTCAGCGACTGGGCCGTGTTCCGGTCTTGGACGGCCTGCGTGTAGATGCCGTCGGCCTGCTCCGTGAGCTTCGACATCGCGCCCAGCTTGTAGAGGAGGTTGCTCGCCTTGCCCGGGTTGGCGATGAGGTCGGTGCTGATGTTGTTCGAGCCCGAGCGCCCGAGCTGCGCGGCCAGCTGACCGGCGCGGGTCTCACTTGCCTTCGCCACCTTGTCGGCCTGGTCGGCCTGGGTCTGCAGCTTGGCCTTGATGCTCTCCTGCTGGTCGTAGTCGAGTTGCGCCTGCTGGAGGTCTTTGCCCTTCTGCACCGCCACGGCCTGCTTCGCGGCGACGTCGCCGGCGAGCTGCACGAGGAGCTTGTTGATGTTCTGGATCTCGACGGCCTTCTTCGACTGGTTCTTGGCGGCCGCAGCCACGTCGTTCCAGGACGGGTACTTGGCCGCCGCCGCATTCGCCTCGAGCGGCGAGCCGAGGACGACGCCCGACACCAGTACCGACCCCGCCAGGAGCATGGCGCCGAGAGCGCGACCGCGACGGCCGCGGAGGCCGCCTCCCGAGCGCGCCGAGGAGACGCGGGAGCCCGAGCCGGCGCGGAGAGCACGGCTGCGAGGAGCGTCGGAGGCGGAGCGGAAGAAGAGTGTCATCGGTTCTCAATCGTCGTCACGGTGTGGCCGGATGGCGGGTCACACTGTTAACACGAGAAACAGTAGCAACGCAGACCGACACGCCCAAGGGCGATTTCCCTCAGGCTGTCGACCGCTTCCGGCCGGAGACTCCCGTTCGAAAGTCTCAAGAACAGCTTGAAACTAACCCTGTCAGGGGATGCGACCCGTCTGCACTGCCGGTGTGGCGCATCTGTGGACGAGGGCCGTGTGACCACAACTGGGGAGAAGAGGTCGAGCGCCGAGTGGAGCGCAGGATCGCGGCATCCTGCGGATTTTGCTTTTGCCGTGAGGATCCGTATGCTTGTCCCTCGGTTGCTGGAATGCCTTCACGCCTTTCACGGCCCCATCGTTTAGTGGCCTAGGACACCGCCCTTTCACGGCGGCAGCACGGGTTCGAATCCCGTTGGGGTCACGGTACGATGGACCGAGATACACGTGAAGGAACAAGAGCAACAAAGTTTGGCCCTGTAGCGCAGTTGGTTAGCGCGCCGCCCTGTCACGGCGGAGGTCGCCGGTTCAAGTCCGGTCAGGGTCGCCATGGCTGGGTAGCTCAGTTGGTAGAGCGTTCGACTGAAAATCGAAAGGTCCGCGGATCGATGCCGCGTCCAGCCACCCTCGTTCGCGGCTCTGCCGCTTCCCCCGACTGACTGCACGAGCAGAAGTGGCGCCGACCTGGAGTCGGCGCCTTTCTTGTCTGACGGCCCGTTCAGCCACGAGCTCGGCGTGACGCACCAGGCACAGCGCGGGAGGGCGGCCGTACCCGCCCTCCCGCGGGGCCCGGCCACCCAGGAGGAGCCGAGCCGTGCATCTTGTGCACAAGACAAGGTATATAAGCCTCAGGTGCGAAAGCGCGGGAGGCGCGCCGAAGACACCGCCCGAGCCGGCGCATCCGGACGCCGACTCGGACAGCGCCGCTCGGGGCGCCGGGAGGCCTAGGCGTGGGCCGCTCGGAGGTCGGCCAGGGTGTCGGCGAGCTGCTCGACCGCCCAGTCGAGTTCGTCGGCCGTCACGACCAGCGGCGGGGCCAGCCGGATCGTGGAGCCGTGCGTGTCTTTCGCGAGCACTCCGCGGCGCATGAGGCCCTCGCAGACCTCGCGTCCGGTGGCGATCGCGGGGTCGATGTCGATGCCCACCCAGAGGCCCGCACCCCGGACGGCGACGATTCCGGCACCGCTCGCGGCGAGCGCATCGAGCCCTCCGCGGAGGCGCGCACCGAGCTCGCGGGCCGAGCGCTGCCACTCGCCGGTGGCGAGCATCCTGACGACCTCGAGTCCGACCGCCGCGGCCAGCGGGTTCCCGCCGAACGTGGAGCCGTGCTCGCCGGCGCGGAGCACCCCGAGCACGTCGCGGTCGCCCACGACGGCGCTGACCGGCACGATGCCGCCGCCGAGCGCCTTGCCGAGCGTGTAGAGGTCGGGCACGACGTCGACGAGATCGCAGCTGACGGTGGCGCCGGTGCGGCCGAGGCCGGCCTGGATCTCGTCGGCGATCATCAGGACGTTGCGGGCGGACGTCAGTCGACGCACCGCGGGCAGGTAGCTCTCCGGCGGCAGGACCACGCCGGCCTCGCCCTGGATCGGCTCGAGCAGCACGGCGACCGTGTCGTCGTCGATCGCCGCCTCGAGGGCGTCGATGTCGCCGTAGGGCACCGAGACGAATCCGGGCGTGTACGGGCCGAAGTCGGCTCGCGCCTCCGGGTCGTTCGAGAAGCTGATGATCGTGGTGGTGCGCCCGTGGAAGTTGCCGTCCATCACGACGATCTTCGCGCGATCCTGCGCCACGCCCTTGACCCGGTATCCCCAGGCGCGGGCGACCTTGATGGCCGACTCCACGGCCTCGGCGCCGGTGTTCATCGGCAGGACCATCTCCTTGTGGAGGAGAGCCGCGAGCTCTGCCGCGAACGGCCCGAGCTGGTCGTTGTGGAATGCGCGGCTGGTCAGCGTGACCCGGTCGAGCTGGGCCTTGGCCGCCTGGACCAGACGCGGGTGGCCGTGACCGAAGTTGACGGCCGAGTACGCGGCGAGGCAGTCGAGGTAGCGATTGCCCTCCACGTCGGTGACCCAGGCGCCCTCGGCGGTCGCGACGACGACGGGGAGCGGGTGGTAGTTGTGGGCGAGCGAGCGCTCCTCGACCTCGATGGCGGCCGCGCCGGCGGAGAGGACGGTGCTCATCGTCGCAGCTCGAGGGTGCAGCACTTCACTCCGCCGCCGCCGAGCAGCAGCTCGGAGAGGTCGACGCCGATCGGGTTGTAGCCGCGCTCGCGCAGCTGCTTCTCGAAGCCCTTGGCGCGAGCCGCGATGACGACGTTGTAGCCATCGCTGTAGGAGTTGAGGCCCAGGATCGCGGCGTCCTCCTCGCTGACGATGATCGCGTCGGGGTAGCGCTCGCGCAGGATCGTGAGCGACGCCTCGTCGAAGGCGCTCTCGAGGTAGGCGATGTTCGAGTGGCCGTCGACCGGCACCGGGTCGAGCACGGCGATGGCCGTGTCGAGGTGGTAGAAGCTCGGGTTGACGAGCTTCAGGGTGATGACCTGGCGACCGAAGATGCGGGCGAGCTCCTCGTGCGAGGTGGAGTCGCTGCGGAAGCCGGTGCCGGCCAGGATCACGTCGCCGACGAGGAGGAAGTCGCCCTCGCCCTCGTTGATCTGCTCGGGCACGACGACCTCGAAGCCGTTGGCGCCGAACCAGTCCATGTAGGCGGGGCCCTCGGGCTGGCGCTCCGGGTAGGTGAAGCTCGCGCCGTAGGCCTTGCCGTCGAGCACGAAGCCGCCGTTGGCCGAGTAGACCATGTCGGGCAGGCCCTCGACGGGATCGATCAGCTCGACGTCGAAGCCGAGGCCGACGTAGGTGTCGTACAGCGTCTGCCACTGGGCCAGGGCCGTGGCGGTCGACGTCGGGTTCTCGGGGTTCATCCACGGGTTGATCTTGTAGCTGACCGTGAAGTGCTCGGGACGGCACATCAGGATGGTCCGGTGGGAGGCCTGACGGGTCGGGACAGAGGGTGACTGGGTCTCAGTAGCGATGCTCACGTCTGCCAGTTTCACACGGAATACGCGCATCCTGGTGGCGTCTAACGCACTTTTCGTGCAGGATCGCGTGATCCGCGCAACAAAGGCCCGTACAGTCGACGCGTGGACAATCTCGACTTCAGCATCATCGATCTCCTCCGTCAGAACGCCCGCGCCGGGTACGGCGACATCGGCGCCGTCGTGGGCCTCAGTGCCTCGGCCGTGAAGCGCCGGGTCGACCGGATGGTGTCGGACGGCGTGATCCGCGGTTTCACGGTGCAGGTCGACCCCGCCGTCGACGGACTCGCCACGGAGGCGTACGTCGAGCTGTTCTGCCGCGGGACGGTCTCGCCCGCCGAGCTGCAGCGGATCCTGAGCACGGTGCCGGAGGTCGTCGACGCCGGCACGGTGACGGGCAGCGCCGACGCGATCGTGCACATGCGCTCGCGCGACATCCCGTCGCTCGAGGGAGCGCTCGAGCGGGTGCGCAACGCCCCGAACGTCGACCACACCCGGAGCGCGATCGTGCTGTCGAAGCTGATCAACCGCCAGCCTGCGTAGCCCGGCGCTGCTGCCGCCCTACAGCCGCAGCGCCGCCAGCTCGGCGACGGGGTTGCCGAAGCGGTGCGCCGTCATCGACACGGCCTGCTCCCGCAGGAACGGCCGCAGCTCCAGCCGCCCCGACTCGGTCACCTCGTCGGAGTAGATCGACACGTCGCAGCTTCCGCCGACAGCACGGGCCAGGGCCGCAGGATCGCCGCCGATCAGCCGGACGCGCAGCCCCCGGTACGACCCCGGCCCCGGCCCGTCGAGGACCGTGGTCGGATCGGCCTCGAGCAGCGCGGCCCGGTCGAGCGCGACCGTGTTCGGCAGCCCGAGCTGCAGGAGCCCGGAGTCGCGGGTCGCGCGCTCGATCAGCGCGAGGTCGTCTTCGACCGGCGGCTCCTCGTGGCGCTGCAGCAGGCCGGCCGCCGCTCGCGCGAGCCAGAGCCCCTCGTTCTCGACCACGATCTCGTCGACGTGCACGGGGGTGTCGGTCGCCCTCAGCACCTGCACGAGGGTCGCGGGCAGCGGCTGGGCAGTGCTGATGGTCACCGGCGCCCCGGCCACGGCGGCCGCGGCGACGAGGCGCACCAGGTCGGCCATCCGCCCGTCGGTCGAGAGCCGCAGGATCACGGGGTGCGGCCGGTAGCGGGACACGTTCCGCTCGATGCCGAGCCCCGCCGCATCGCGCGATGCGGCGTAGTGGTCGTTCCAGGCCCGGAGGTCGCTGGCGCTGCCCGACCGGACGAAGTCGAACTCGCCGAAGGTCAGGACCGACCGCGTCGCCTCGATGATCCGCACCCCGGCATCGGGCACGCCGCGCAGACTGAGCGACGACGCGGGCTCGTGGCCGTCGCGCCGCCACGAGGAGAGGCCGATCAGCTGGTCGGGGCCGCCGGCCTTCGCGCCCGTCCCGACGGTGGAGCGCTTCCAGCCGCCGAAGGGCTGACGCTCCACGATCGCGCCGGTGGTCGTGCGGTTGATGTAGAGGTTGCCCGCCTGGACTCCGGACGCCCAGATGGCGATCTCGCCGACGTCGAGCGAGTGGAGGCCGGCGGTCAGGCCGTAGTCGACCGCGTTCTGCCACTCGATCGCCTGGGCGAGCGAGTCGGCGCGCATGACGCCGAGGACCGGGCCGAAGTACTCGGTCAGGTGAAACTCGCTCCCGGGCTCGACGCCGTCGCGGATGCCGGGGCTCCAGAGCACCTCGGTGTCGTCGAGGGGCTGCGGCCGGAGGAGCCAGGACTCGCCGTCGGCCAGCGTGCGGAGCCCCCGCTCGAGCTTGCCCTGCGGCGGGTCGATGAGCGGCCCCATGCGCGTCGTCGGGACGTCGGGGTACCCGACGCGGAGGCTGGAGACGGCGTCGACGAGCTGCCGGCGGAAGCGGTCGCTCTGACCGACCGATCCGACGAGGATCACGAGCGACGCCGCCGAGCACTTCTGACCGGCGTGGCCGAAGGCGCTCTGGACGATGTCGGCCACTGCGAGATCGAGGTCGGCGCTCGGCGTGACCACGATGGCGTTCTTGCCGCTCGTCTCGGCCTGCAGCGGCAGGTCGGGTCGCCATGATCGGAACAGGGCCGCCGTCTCGAACGACCCGGTCAGGATCACGCGGTCGACCGCGGGGTGCGCGACGAGGTGCTCGCCGAGCTCGCTCTCGTCGAGGTCGACCAGCGCCAGCAGCGACGCCGGCACTCCCGCCTTCCAGAGGATCTCGGCCACGACGGCAGCGGTGCGGTGCGCCTGCGGGGCGGGCTTCAGGATGACGCCGCTGCCCACCGCGAGGGCGGCCAGCACGCCGCCGACCGCGATCGACACGGGGAAGTTCCAGGGCGGCGCGACCACCGTGAGCCGCGGCGGCACGGCGACGGCTCCGTCGAGCGAGTCGAGTCCCCTGGCCTGCTCCGCGTAGTAGAAGGCGAAGTCGACGGCCTCGCTCACCTCCGGGTCGCCCTCGGCGATGGTCTTGCCGGTCTCGCTCGTCATGACCTCGATCAGCTCGGCGCGGTGCGCGGCGAGGCCCTGCCCGACCAGGTCGAGCAGCTCGGCGCGCGTGGCGGCGTCTTCTCGCCCCCACTTCACGCCGGCCTCCCGGACGCCGGCGACGATCGCCTCCAGGCGCCCGCGGTCGTCGACCCAGGCCTCCTCGACGGTCTCGACGCCCAGTTCGGAAGTGCTCGACCGCCGCAGGATCCGTCTCGCCCACGTGCGGTTCGACTCGAGCGACGGATCGGTGTCGGCGGCGTTCACGAAGCCCGCCGTCGGCACGCCGAGGTCGAGGCGCCGCGTCCGGTCCTGGCGGCGGTTCGGCCGGGGCACCCGGTCGTCGAGGGCGTCGAGCGAGGCCAGGAACCGCCCCTTCTCGCGCTCGAAGACCTCGGGGTCGGACCCGAGGTCGAAGGCCCCCGACAGGAAGTTCTCGGGCGACGCGTTCTCCTCGAGGCGGCGGACGAGGTAGCTGATCGCCGAGTCGAACTCGTGCGGGTGCACGACCGGCGTGTAGAGGAGGAGCTGACCGACGTCGGCCCGCACCGCCGCGGCCTGGGCGGTGGCCATGCCGAGGAGCATCTCGAAGTCGACCCGGCTCGTGACCATCCGGCGCTTGGCGAGGCTGTGTGCGTAGGCGACGTCGAAGAGGTTGTGACCGGCGACGCCGATCTTGACGGCGGCGGCGTTGTCGGGCGTCAGCGCCCAGTTGAGGAGCCGCTTGTAGTTGGTGTCGGTCTCGATCTTGCTCGGCCAGGTCGCCAGCGGCCAGCCGTGGACCGCGGCGTCGACGCGCTCCATGGCGAGGTTCGCGCCCTTGACGATCCTGACCTTGATCGGCGCGCCGCCCCGGGCGACGCGCGACCTCGACCACTCGGTGAGCAGCTGCAGGGCGCCGAGCGAGTCGGGCAGGTAGGCCTGCAGGACGATGCCCGCCTCGAGGTGGAGCATCGACGGCGAGTCGAGGATGCGCGTGAAGACGTCGATCGTGAGATCGAGGTCGTGGTACTCCTCCATGTCGAGGTTGATGAACTTGGTCGTCTCGGCAGAGGCGGCGAGCTCGAACAGCGGCAGGAGGCGGGCGACCAGCCGGTCGCTCGTCTCTTCGAACGCCCAGAGCGAGAGCTGGCTCGCCACGGCGCTGACCTTGATCGACACGTAGTCGACGTCGTCACGGGCGAGCAGCTCGCGGGTCTCCTCGAGCCGGCGGTCGGACTCGGCCTCGCCGAGGACGGCCTCGCCGAGCAGATTGAGGTTGAGCCTCGCCCCGTCGGCGCGGAGCCTGCTGAGGCTGGAGCCCAGGCGCGAGGGGGTCGCGTCGACGATGAGGTGCTCGACCATCCGCCGCAGCGCCTTGCGAGCGAGCGGCACGGTCGGCCAGGGGGCGCCGGAGGCGAGACCGCCGCCCGCCGAGATGGCGGCCCGCAGGAACCACGGCAGGAACGACGGGATCGAACGGCTGAGCTCTTCGAGGCTGCGCGCTGCGACATGGATGTCTTCGGGCCGGACCACCCGGTCGACGAACCCGAGCGTGAAGTCGAGACCCGCAGGATCGCGCAGCACCCCGGCCAGGCGCGCCGCCGACGGATCGACGCGCACCCCCTCGGACGCTGCGAGCCACCGTCGGACGGTCTCGATGGTCTCGGTCGCGAGGTCGGCGGGAGGAGCATCGGACATGCTTCGAGGATATGCCGCACCACCGTCTCTACACTGGGCGAATGGCCGAGCAGCTCACCGACGAGGACTGGCTCGTCTGGGACACCTTCTACGCGATGCGGCGACGGCTCGACCGCGCGCTCGAGGTGCGTCTGCACGAGGGCTCGGGCGTGTCGGCTCCGGAGTACGAGATCCTCGCGGGCCTCGGTCGGAGCAGCGACCGGAGACTCCGGGTCCGCGACATCGCCGAGCAGATCGGCTGGGAGAAGAGCCGGGTCAGCCACCAGGTCACCCGCATGGAGAAGCGCGGCCTGGTGCGGCGGAGCGACTGCGACCTCGATGCGCGAGGGACCTGGGTCGAGCTCACCAGCGACGGCCGCCGGGCGATGCTCGAGTCGAGCCGAGGTCACAACGAGGCCATCAAGCGCTACTTCGTCGACGCCCTCGGCGGCGAGGGCGACGCGCTGCGGAGCTTCTCGCAGCGGGTGCTCGACGCGATCGGCGACGACGCGACGGACTGACGCCTGACCGGACCGGCTCTGGGACGGGACGGGACGGGCGGACGGACGGGACGAAACGCCGCCGACCCCGACCGACGCTCAGTGGAAGCGGTGGTCCTGGATCGTCATCCGGGCGCCGAAGCGGGGCTTGCGGAACCCGCTCGCCCCGATCAGCCTCATGACCCGTTCGCGGTGACCCCGCCAGGGCTCGAGCAGCTCGAGCATGCCGTCGTCGTCGACCGGCTCGCCGATGAGGGCCCAGCCCACGAGAGCCGGCAGGTGGTAGTCGCCCACGCTCGGGGAGTCGGCGTCGCCGTGGGCCCGCTGGCTCGTCTCGGCCGCGGTCCACACCCCCACGCCGACGACGGAGCGCAGGCGCTTCTGGATCTCGTCTCCGCCGCGGCCGAGGGCGAGGGTGCGCTCGAGGCCGGCAGCGACGGCGCAGACCCGCATGATCGTGGCCGAGCGCTGCGGGCCGACGCCCGCGCGGTGCCACTCCCAGCTCGGGATCCTCGCCCAGCCCGCAGCGTCGGGTGGGACGGTGAGCCCGGCCGGAGCCGGACCGGGAGCGGCGGTGCCGTGCGACCGGACGAGCTGACGCCAGGCGCGCCACGCCTCGACGCTCGTGACCTTCTGCTCGAGGACCGCGGGCACCAGCATCTGGACGACCTGGTTGGTGCGCGTGAGCCGGAGGCCGGGCAGTCGTCGCCGCGCGTCGGCCAGGAGCGGTGTCGACGACACGTCGAGCCCCGACCAGTCGTCGCCCTCGCCGAGCAGCTCGGGAACCGACTCGATCATCCACTCGGCGCCGTCGCCCCACGCGGTCGCCTCGATGCACGACGGCCCGGCCTCGAGCCGCAGCGTCGCCGGACCCAGCGGGGTCTGCACACCTCGCCAGATCGTCGATCCGATCACTCGGAACGCAGGATCGCCCGCACCGCGCGACAGCGAGCGCAGCGTCTGATGCAGATGCACCGGCTCGCGCGGCGCGTACGTCGTGTGGAGCTCGGCGGCGCGACCGGAGGCGACCGTCGAAGACATGCCAGAAGGCTAACCGCCGCGACCGACAGTGGCGGCATCGAGCCCGTGCAGGGTGAAGGCGGTCGTGACCACGCGCGCCAGCGCCTCCTCGTCGCGCCCCTCGACCGCTGACGAGATCTCGTCGACGAAGCGCCGGACCGCCCTCCGGTCGACGGGGACGGACAGGTGCAGGAACATGAACGCCAGCCGCACGCGCACCTCGCCGAGGAAGCCGAGCAGGAGCGGGTTCGTGCTGCGGCCGGAGATGAGGTCGAGCACGCCGTCGACCGCCCGGAGGTCGTCCTGCGCCCAGTCGACCTGCTGCTGGCGCCTCGCGACCGACTCGACCCGGGCGAGCCGCCGGCGGAACTCCCGCAGGTCGGCCTCGTCGAAGCGCGAGACGACCCGGTCGATCGTGGACACCGTGAGTGCCGCGTAGACCTGCAGCGAGTGCACCAGGCACTCGATCGTCGGCTCGGACACTCGCGTGAAGCGGTTCGGCTCCATCTCGACGAGCCCGATCTCGGACAGCCGCTCGAGCGCCGTGCGGATCGGGGTGCGGGACACCCCGAGCCAGCCGATGAGCTGCTCGTCGTGGAGGCGTTCACCGGCGGAGAGGGTGCCGTCGAGGATCGCGACCAGGAGACGGCGCCGGACGTCTTCGCTCAGCAGCTGCCGCGACCTCGACTGGATGGCGAGCTGGGGCACGGGGGTCACGAGGGGAACCCCGGGTGATCGGTGGACGACGTCGGCATCGTGGTTCCCCCTCAGGCTCGAAAGCAGTATTTACATGTCACACGATACTGCAGCAAGGCGGGGAGCGGAAGGTAGACTTCCCGCCGTGGCGACCCCCAAGATCCTGCTGTTCTATGTCTTCACACCGCTGCCCGACCCGGAGGCGCTGCGGCTCTGGCAGCGCGACCTCTGCGAGTCGCTGGGGCTGACCGGCCGGATCATCCTCTCGAGAGACGGGATCAACGGCACAGTCGGCGGCGATCTGCCGGACGTCAAGCGCTACCTGCGGAAGACGCGGGAGTACGCCCCGTTCCGCGACCTCGACGCCAAGTGGAGCGAGGGCGCCGGCGGCGACTTCCCGCGGCTCAGCGTCAAGGTGCGCGACGAGATCGTGAGCTTCGGGGCCCCGGGCGAGCTGCGGGTCGACGAGACCGGGGTCGTCGGCGGCGGCGTCCGGCTCGATCCCGAGAGCCTCCACGAGCTCGCGCGCGAGAAGGAGCTGACCTTCTTCGACGGCCGCAACGAGGTCGAGGCCCGGATCGGCCGCTTCGCCGGCGCCGTCGTCCCGCAGGTCGCGAACACCCGCGAGTTCGTCGCCGAGCTCGACTCCGGCGCGTACGACCACCTGAAGGACAAGCCGGTCGTCACGTACTGCACGGGCGGGGTCCGCTGCGAGGTGCTCAGCTCGCTCATGATCGACCGGGGCTTCCGAGAGGTGTACCAGCTCGAGGGCGGCATCGTCCGGTACGGCGAGCGCTTCGGCGACGACGGCCTGTGGCAGGGCTCGCTCTACGTGTTCGACGGGCGCGGGTCGGTGACCTTCAGCGATCACGCGGCGGTCCTGGCATCCTGCGTCGTCTGCGGAGCGCCGTCGTCGCACCTGCAGAACTGCGCCGACCCGCAGTGCCGCGACGAGCTCGTGGTCTGCGAGGCGCCCGCCGAGCACGAGCGCGAGGGCATCCTGTGTGCCGCTCACGCCGCGGCGGCGTAGCGTCCGGCCCATGAACGCCACTCCGGAAGAGATCAAGACCGTCGCCGATGTGCTCGACAAGGCGCGCATCGGCCTGCTGACCACCCTCGACGAGGACGGCCACCTCGTCAGCCGCCCCCTCGCGCTGGTCGACCACGAGTTCGACGGCTCCGTGTACTTCTTCGTCGCGAAGGACAGCCACAAGGTGCACGACATCGCGGCGAACCCGCAGGTCAACGTCGGCGTCGAGACGTCGAAGGGCTGGCTGTCGATCTCGGGGACGGCTCACCTCACGACCGACTCGCAGAAGATCGACGACCTCTGGACCACCGGCGCCGAGGCCTGGTTCGACCAGGGCCGCGACGACCCGCAGGTCGCGCTCCTCGAGGTCGACGCGCACACGGTCGAGTCGTGGACGAGCACCGAGCCCAAGGCCGTGACGCTCCTCAAGTACGCCAAGGCGGCCGCTACGGGCGGACACCCGAAGAACGTCGGCGAGAACCAGACGATCTCGCTCTAGCGAGAGCGAGACCGAGAGCGAGAGCGCGGGCCGGGCCGGTCTAGCGGCAGGTGACCTGCTCCCCCGAGCTCGTCACATAGAGGCCCGGCCCGACCAGCGAGCACTGCTCGGCCACCTGCACCTCGTAGCGGACCCACGAGAGCCCGATCGCCCCGACGATCACGATGCTCAGCATCGAGATCACGACGCCGGCGATGCCGAGGCCTCCTGCGAGACCGGCCGCGCGCGAGCGCCGGATCGAGTGCACGCCGAGGAACAGCCCGACCAGGCCGACGAACAGGCCCACGACGATCGATGTGATGCCGGTCGCCCGGCCGGGATCGTCGTCGACCGGCAGCCACTCGCTCGGCGACTCGTCGAAGAGCGGCGACGAAGGGCTCGGGGGCGGGGCGGTCGACGTCGCGGGCGGAGGCCCGACGAGGTCGCCGAAGAGCGGGCGCGCAGGATCGGCCTCGCCCGCCCACCCGGGGACCGTCCCGGTCGAGATGGGCTCGGCCCCGGGGCCGCCCGCGGCAGCCCATGCGGCGGCGTCGCGGGCCTGCTGCGGCGTCGCCGGACGCCGGTCGCCGGGGAGAGGCGGAGGGCCGGGAGGACCCACGCGGACGCCTGCCCCGCGCCGGAATCGCGCGAGGGCGGCGTCGTCGTCCTGTGGGCCTGCCATCGTGTCGATCCTAGGTCGTCGGTACGACATGATGGAGCCACCGCGGCACATCGACGACCGAGATCCGAACGACCGCGAGCGACCCGACGGAGTGCGAAGATGCGTATCGGAATCCTCACCAGCGGCGGCGACTGCCCCGGCCTCAACGCGGTCATCCGCGGCGCGGTCCTGAAGGGCATGCAGATCCACGGTCAGGAGTTCGTCGGGTTCCGCGACGGCTGGCGGGGCGTCGTCGAGAACGACATCGTGCCGCTCGGCCGGAAGGACATCCAGGGCATCGCCAAGCAGGGCGGGACGATCCTGGGCACGTCCCGCACGAACCCGTTCGAGGGCAACGGCGGCGTCGACCGGATCACCGAGAACCTGCGCTCGCGCGGCATCGACGCCATGATCGCCATCGGCGGCGAGGGCACGCTGGCGGCCGCGCGCCGCCTCACCGACGCGGGCCTGAAGATCGTCGGCGTCCCGAAGACCGTCGACAACGACCTCGGCGCGACCGACTACACGTTCGGCTTCGACACGGCCGTCCAGATCGCCGTCGACGCCATGGACCGGCTCCGGACCACCGGCGAGTCGCACAGCCGCTGCATGGTCGCCGAGGTCATGGGGCGGCACGTGGGCTGGATCGCCCTGCACTCCGGCATGGCCGCCGGGGCGCACGCGATCCTGATCCCCGAGCAGGCGACGAGCATCGAGCAGCTCGCCGTCTGGGTGCGGTCCGCGTACGACCGCGGCCGGGCCCCGCTCGTCGTCGTCGCGGAGGGCTTCGTGCTCGACCACGAGAACGACCCGCACTCCGAGCGCGGGCTCGACGCGTTCGGACGCCCGAGGCTCGGCGGCATCGGCGAGCGCCTCGCGCCCCTCATCGAGGAGCTCACCGGCATCGAGACCCGCGCCACCACCCTCGGTCACATCCAGCGCGGCGGCACCCCCTCGGCCTACGACCGGGTGCTCGCGACGCGGCTCGGCATGGCGGCGAGCGACTCGGTCGTCGAGGGACGCTGGGGCAGGATGGTCGCCCTCCGCGGCACCGACATCGTCCACGTCTCGTTCGAGGAGGCTCTCGGCACCCTGAAGGTGGTGCCGCAGAACCGGTACGACGAGGCCGCGATCCTGTTCGGCTGATCCGGGGCGTACCGTCGAGTCATGACCCGCGCCATCGTCGTCGAAGAGTCCGCCCCCGCCACGCTCCGGGAGGTGGACGACGCTTTCCTCCGCCAGGGCGCGTCCGACGGCGACGCCGTCGTCGACGTCGAGTGGTCGAGCCTCAACTTCAAAGACGGCATGGCGCTCTCCGGCGACCGGGGCGTGGCCAGGATCAGCCCGCTGATCCCCGGCATCGACCTCGTGGGCACCGTGACCGAGCCCGACTCGGCCGGCCGCTTCTCGGCGGGGGATAGCGTCGTGCTGAACGGCGCCGGGATCGGCGAGACCCGCCACGGCGGCTTCTCCGAGAGGGCTGTCGTCGACGCCGCGTCGCTCGTCGCGCTCCCGGAGGCCATCACGCCGAGGCGCGCTGCCGCGATCGGGACGGCCGGCTTCACGGCGATGCTGAGCGTGCTCCGGATCGAGCAGGATGTCGCACCCGGCGACGGGGACATCCTGGTCACGGGGGCGGGCGGCGGGGTCGGCTCCGTCGCGATCGCGCTCTTGTCGGGGCTCGGCTACCGGGTGACCGCCTCGACCGGGCGCCCGGAGCTGGACGGCTTCCTCCGGAGCCTCGGCGCCGCCGACGTGATCGACCGGGCGACGCTCTCCGAGCCCGGCAAGCCGCTCCAGCGTCCGCGCTGGGCCGGGGCCGTCGACTCGGTCGGGAGCCACACGCTGGCCACCGTGCTCGCGCAGACGCGGTGGGGCGGCAGCGTGGCGGCGTGCGGACTCGCGCAGGGCGGCGACCTCCCCACGACGGTGCTGCCCTTCATCCTGCGCGGGGTCTCGCTCCGGGGGATCAACTCGGTCGACGCCCCGCTCGCCCTGCGCGAGGAGGCCTGGGCGCGCCTGGCCGCCGACCTCGACCTCGACCTGCTCGACTCGCTCACCGAGGAGGTCGGCCTCACGGAGGTCGCCGGACACGCCGAGACGATCCTCGCGGGGCAGGTGCGCGGGCGGACCGTCGTCGACGTGCGCCGCTGACGGCGCCCGCTCGCTGGGAACTTCCTGTCGCTGTCCGGACACGGGCCCCCGCTCGCGTGGCGCAACCGGTCCGGCGTATCCTAGAGTCTGAGATACTCGATACTTTGACCTGCATGGAAGGTGAGGCATGCCCGTCCCGACCGGCCCCGACAACCCAGCACCGAGGCGGCTGCTGCGCGACGTCGTCTTCGAGAAGATGATCGAGGCCATCCAAGACGGCACCCTGCAGGCGGGCGAGCGCCTCAACGACGACGAGCTCGTGGCCTGGCTGGGCGTCTCACGCACCCCGATCCGCGAGGCCATCGCCAAGCTCGTCGACTACGGCCTCGTCGAGATGGAGGCGAACCGCTACACGCGGATCGTCCGCCCCACCTTCGAGATGTACCAGCACGCCATCCAGATGCTCGGCGGCTTCCACGAGCTCAGCGCCCGGTGGGCCTTCCCCCGCTTCACCGACACCGACGTGAACGACTACCTCCGCCTCTGCGACGACGCCCTGGCGCGCCT
Organism: Frondihabitans peucedani; assembly: GCF_039537585.1. Lineage (NCBI taxonomy): Bacteria > Bacillati > Actinomycetota > Actinomycetes > Micrococcales > Microbacteriaceae > Frondihabitans > Frondihabitans peucedani. The sequence continues at coordinate 1,902,577 of NZ_BAABAU010000001.1, read as the reverse complement.
CGAGGCGCGCGAGTCGAGCGCCATCCGCGCTCTCGGGGCGCTGACCGACTTCACCCTCGAGCGCACGGGCAACCCGCTGCTGAAGCAGCTCGAGGCCACGCTCAACGCCCGGGTCGTCTTCATGATCCAGGCGGCGCTCGACGAGTTCCGCTGGGTCGAGACGATCGAGTACGTCCAGCGCCTCCGGCACGCCGCCGAGACGCGCGACCACGCGGCGATCATCCCCGCCTTCGAGGCCTTCCAGGAGGCGACCGAGAGGCATCTCGAAGCCGTCCACGCGGTCGGCGTCATCCCCGACTGACACACCGGCCGCGCAGGGCGGCCGTGCTCACCCGATTCACCGATCTCATCCCGATTGACACAGGAGAACGCTCATGCCAGTCCCTCTTCCCGCGACGCAGACCCCCGCACCCCGCCGCCTCCTCCGCGACGTCGTCTACGACAAGATGTTCTACGCGATCATCGACGGCACGCTCGAGCTCGGCGAGCGTCTCAACGACGACGAGCTCGTCAACTGGCTCGGCGTCTCCCGCACCCCCGTCCGCGAGGCCATCGCGAAGCTCGCCGACCAGGCCCTCGTCGACATCGAGGCCAACCGCTACACGCGCGTCATCCAGCCGACTTTCGACGAGTTCGTCGACACCCTCAAGACCGGTTACGACATCTGGGGTCTCATCGTCCGACGCGGGGTCGGCGCCCTCCAGCCCGCGCAGAAGAAGGAGATCGACAAGATCCTCGCCGCTCGCGGCAAGGCCTTCGCCGCGCACCAGTTCGAGGACGTCGACGCGATCGCCCGGTTCAACGACATCCTGCTGGAGGCGAGCGGCAGCGCCTCGCTGCAGCGGCTCTGGAGCACGACCAACCCCCGCCTCCTGCTCCTGATCCGTCGCGCGGCGTCGCAGGGCGTCTACCCCTGGGAGCCCGCACAGAAGTTCACCGCGGCCCTCCGCGAGGCGATCTCCGCCGGCGACGCCGAGAAGGCCGGCGACCTCATGTCGAAGCAGACCGACGAGTTCGGCGACTACTACGACGAGGTCCGCGAGAGCGGCGTCTTCCCGGCCACGGTGGTCAAGCACTGAGCGATGAGGCCGCGGGTCGGCGTCCTTCGCCGGTGCCGAGCGTCCTCGACCTGCGCGGGGTGCGCGTCAGCCGGCAGGCGCGCGACCTCCTCGAGGGCGTCGATCTGCGCGTCGAGGCCGGCGAGCACTGGGCTCTGATCGGGCCGAACGGCGCCGGGAAGACGACCCTGCTCACCCTGTGCGGTGCTCTCGGCCATCCGTCCGGGGGCACCGTCGAGGTGCTCGGCGAGCGTCTGGGGCGGGTCGAGCTCCGAGAGCTCCGCACGCACATCGGGCACGTCGACCCCCGGCACCGCATGCTCGGCGACAACACCGTCGCCGAGGTCGTGCTCACCGGCGTGACCGGCACGAGCGATCCGGTCCCGCGCTGGGAGCCGACACCCGACGAGGCCGACCGCGCCGTCGCGCTGGCCGAGTCGGTCGGGCTGAGGGCACGGGTCCAGGCCCGCTGGAGCACGCTGTCCCAGGGCGAGCGCGGCCGGGCCCTTATCGCCCGCGCGCTGATCGCCGATCCTGCGCTCCTGCTCCTCGACGAGCCGGCGACCGGGCTCGACGTCGCCGCGCGCGAGCACCTCCTCGAGACGGTCGACGCCCTGCGGATCGCGCACCCCGCGATCGCCTCGGTCACGGTGACGCACCACCTCGAAGACCTGCCGGCGTCGACGACGCACGCGATGCTGCTGCGCGCGGGCCGCGTCTACGCCACCGGCACGTCCGACGACGTACTGACCAGCGACCTCGTCTCGGGCGCTTTCGACTTCCCGCTCGCGATCACCCGCGACGCGGGCCGCTGGCAGGCGCGTCGGGCCTGAGCCGGCGGGCTCAGCCGAACAGGCGGGCTCGGCCGACCAAGCAGGCTCGCCCGAGCAGGCGGGCTCAGCCGAGCAGGATCAGCGCGGCTCCACCGCGGCAGCAGCCGCTCGCGCTGCACCGGGGAGGGCCCCGATGATCTGCGACAGCGCGCGGTCGTCGTGCGCCGCCGTGACGAACCAGGCCTCGAAGACCGACGGCGGCAGGTTGACCCCGGCGTCGAGCATGGCGTGGAAGAACGGCGGGTAGCGCCAGGTCTGCTGCGCGCGGACGTCGTCGTAGTCGCGGGGCGGCGTCTCGGTGAAGGCGAACGAGAAGAGGTTGCCCGCCCGCTGCACGGTGTGCGCGACGCCCTCGGCAGAGAGGGCCGCCGACGTCTCGCGCGCGAGGAGGTCGGCGACCTCGTCGAGCCGGCGGTAGACGGCGGCATCGGCGAGCCGCAACGTCGCGATGCCGGCCGCGACGGCGACGGGGTTCCCGCTGAGCGTCCCGGCCTGGTAGACCGGCCCGAGGGGCGCAAGGAAGTCCATGATCTCGGCGCGGCCGCCGAGGGCCGCGAGGGGCATCCCGCCGCCGATGACCTTGCCGAAGGTGATCAGGTCGGGCTCCCAGCCGGCGCCGTCGGGCACGACGTTCGACGCCTCGAGGCCCCACCAGCCGGCGCTCCCGACCCGGAATCCGGTGAGCACCTCGTCGACGATGAGCAGAGCGCCGTTCTGCCGCGTGATCGACGACAGCGCGCGATTGAAGCCGCGGTCGGGGGCGAGGACGCCCATGTTCGCGGCAGCGGCCTCGACGATGACGGCGGCGATGCGCTCGGAGTGCTCCTCGAATGCGCGGCGAACGGCGTCGAGGTCGTTGTACGGCAGCACGAGGGTCTGCGCCGCCGTCTCGGCGGTGATGCCCGCCGAGCCCGGCAGCGCGAGCGTGGCGACGCCCGAGCCGGCTTCGGCCAGCAGCGAGTCGGAGTGACCGTGGTAGTGGCCGGCGAACTTCACGAGGAGGTCGCGGCCGGTGTAGCCGCGGGCGAGGCGGATGGCGGTCATCGTCGCCTCCGTGCCCGTCGAGACCATGCGGATCTTGCCGATCGGCCGCTGCTCGCCGAAGCCGACCCGCTCGCGGACGATCTCGGCCAGCTCGGTCTCGCCCGGCGTCGAGGCGCCGAACGAGAGGCCGCGAGCGGCTGCGGACTGCACCGCGTCGACGACCGCAGGATGCGCGTGGCCGAGGATCGCCGGACCCCACGACGCGACGAGGTCGACGTACTCGCGCCCCTCGGCGTCGGTCACGTAGGCGCCCTTCGCGCCGACCAGGAAGCGGGGCGTGCCGCCGACCGAGCCGTACGCGCGGACCGGCGAGTTGACGCCGCCGGGGATCGAGGCCTTGGCGCGGGCGAAGGCCTGGTCGTTGGCGGTCAGTGCGGCGCTCATCGGCGGTTCTCTCTCGTGGTGGTGCGCGGGGTCATCGGATCGACCGCGACGGGTCGCCGCGACCGGTGAGGCGCTGCGCCAGGTCGACCGCGAAGTAGGTCAGGATCGCGTCGGCGCCGGCCCGCTTGATGCCGAGGACGCTCTCGAGGCTCGCTGCGTCGAGGTCGATCCAGCCGTTCTGCGCGGCCGCGTGGATCATCGAGTACTCGCCGGAGATCTGGTAGGCCCAGACCGGGACGTCGCTCGAGGCCGCGGTGTCGGCGAGCACGTCGAGATAGCTCATCGCGGGCTTGACCATGACGATGTCGGCGCCCTCCTCGAGGTCGAGGGCGACCTCGCGCTGCCCCTCGCGGCGGTTGCCGTTGTCCATCTGGTAGGTGCGCCGGTCGCCGGTCAGCGACGACTGCACGGCCTCGCGGAACGGACCGTAGAAGGCGCTCGCGTACTTGGCGGCGTAGGCCAGGATCGCGCGATCCTGGTGCCCGTGCGCGTCGAGCGCGTCGCGGATGGCGGCGACCTGGCCGTCCATCATGCCGCTCGGGGCGATGATCTGGGAGCCGGCCTCGGCGTGGAGGACGGCCATGTCGCGGTACCGCTCGAGGGTCGCGTCGTTGTCGACCACGCCGTCGGCGTCGAGCACGCCGCAGTGGCCGTGGTCGGTGAACTCGTCGAGGCAGAGGTCGCTCTGCACGACGAGCGCGTCGCCGGCCTCGTCGGCGGCGACGCGGATGGCCCGGTTCAGGATGCCGTCGGGGTCGGTCGCACCGGAGCCCGCGGCGTCCTTCTTCTCGTCGAGCGGCACGCCGAACAGCATCACGCCGCCGATTCCGGCCTCGGCGGCCTCGGCCAGGGCGGGCTTCAGGCTCTCGAGGGAGTGGTGGACGACGCCCGGCATGGAGGCGATCGGCTGTGCTTCGGAGATGCCCTCGCGGACGAACACCGGCAGGATCAGATCGGCCGGGTGGAGCCGCGTCTCGGCGACCAGGCGGCGGAGGGCGGGAGTGGTGCGGAGGCGACGGCCACGCACCTGGGGGAAGACGGACATCAGTGACTCTCGGTGGACGGGGAGCCGCCGGACGACGGCTGCGGGGCGGGATCGCCCGAGGAGGCCGCGTGCTCGACGACGGCGTCGACGAGGGCGGCGGCCGAGCGGGTCTCGGCGATCAGGTGGACGGGGAGCCCGGCGGCCCTGGCGTCGAAGGCGGTCCGGGGCCCGATGCAGGCCACGGTCGTGCCCTCGGGGAGAGGGGCGAGCTGGGCGGCGATCTGGCGGGCGACGCTGCCCGACGTGATCAGGACGACGGAGATGCCGCCGTCGGCGACGGCGGTCTTGATCTCGGGGTCGACGGGGACGCCGACGGTGCGGTAGGCGGCGACGAACTCGGCATCGAGCCCGCGCTCGGCGAGCCCGGCGACGAGGGTCGGCTCGGCGATCTCCGACTGGGGCACGAGCACGCGGCCGACGATCTGGTCGGCCGGCCACTCCTTGACCAGTCCGCGCGCCGAGTTGTCGTTCTCGGGCACGAAGTCGACCCGGATCCCGGCCAGCGCGAGTGCGGCCGCCGTGGTCTCCCCGACCGCGGCGACGCGGGTGGTGGGCGCCGGCCGGATGCTGTTGCCGATCAGGACGTCGACGGTCGTGGCGCTGGTGACGACGAGCCAGTCGTAGTCGCCCGCCTCGAGACGGAGCAGGGCCACCCGGAGGTCGTGCGGGTTCTCGGTCGGGGCGAAGTTGATGAGCGGCGCGATGACGGGCTGGGCGCCGTGCGACCGGAGCGCCGCTGCGACGGAGTCGCCCCACTTGCCCCCGCGCGGCACGAGGACCCGCACGCCGCGGAGCGGCTTGTCGGCGGCCGACGTCGCGGCACGGCTCCGGTCGGTCACTGGGCGCCGCCGCCGACGGGCGCGAGGTCGGCGGCCCCGTTCGCGAGGAGCTCGTCGACGACGCGGCCCGCGACGTCGTGCACCTCGGCCAGCTGATTCGGGAGCGAGCCCGGCTCGAGCGTGACCCCGTGCGACGAGGTGAGGCGGGCGGTGCCGTCGGGGCGGTAGACGGTCGCGCTGAGCAGGAGCAGCCCGGCGTCGACGACGGCCGTGGCACCGATGGGAGCTGCGCAGCCGGCCTCGAGCCCGGCGAGGACCTCGCGCTCGGCGGTGACGAGGAGCCGGGACTCCCGGTGCTCGAGGGCGCGGAGGCCCTTCGCGAGATCGTCGGGCTGGTCGCCCTCGCGCACCTCGATCGCCAGGGCGCCCTGGCCGGGAGCGCTCGGCCAGAAGCCGAGGCCGAGGAGCTCGGTGGCGGCGTCGAGGCGCCCGAGCCGCGCGAGACCGGCGGCGGACAGCAGGACGGCGTCGAGGTCGTCGCCGACGCGGGCGAGGCGCGAGTCGACGTTCCCTCGGATGTCGATCACGTCGAGATCCTGCCGTCTCGCCTTCAACTGGGCCACGCGGCGCGGCGAGCCGGTGCCGACGCGCGCACCTTCGGGAAGCTGGTCGAGCGTGAGGCCGTCGCGCGCGCACAGCGCGTCGCGGGCGTCCGCGCGAGCCGGGATCGCCCCGAGAGTGAGGCCCGGGTGCACGGCGGTCGGGAGGTCTTTGAGCGAGTGGACGAGCAGGTCGCACTCGTCGGCGAGGAGGGCGGAGCGGAGGGCGCTGGCAAAGACCCCGGTGCCCCCGATCGTGGCCAGGGAGGCCTTCGAGGTGTCGCCCTCGCTCGTCACCTGGACGAGTTCGACCTCGCGGCCGGTCGCCGTGGCGAGCCGGTCGAGGACCAGGGACGACTGGGCCACCGCGAGAGCGGAGCCGCGGGTGCCGATTCGGAGTGCGGTCATAGAGCGCTTTCTGCGGTGCTGATCGTCGTGGTGCCGGTCGGAGCGGTGGTCGTCACGGCACCAGGCCGGACACGGCGGGCTTGAAGCCCAGACGGACATTCTCGCAGCAGCCGGGACGGCAGACGTCGTACCAGGGCCCGAGGTCGGTGACGTGCGGGCGGTCGGCCGCGGGCACGCCGTCGCGACGCTCGAGGACGAGGTCGACCAGGCCGGTGACGTACACGGGGTCGATGCCGGGGGTGGGCGTCCTGGTCGCCCAGAAGCCCTCCTCCTCGCAGGATTCGAGGGCCTCGTTGTCGAGGTCCCACATGACCTCCATGTGGTCGCTCACGAAGCCGAGCGGCACGATCACGACGGCCTTCGTCGGGCCGCCCTTGAGGGCGTGGATCGCGTCGTTGATGTCGGGCTCGAGCCACGGCATGGACGGCGGGCCGGACCGCGACTGGAACACGAGCTGCCACGGGACGGTGGTGGTCGAGTCGAGCTCGAGCGCTGCCGACGCGGCGGCCATGACGACCTCGGCGACGGCGCGGTGCTGCGCCGCGTAGGCGCCCTCGTCGTCGAAGCCGCGGGCGGCGGGCCCGCTCTTGGCAGCGTCGCTCGAGGGGATCGAGTGGGTGGAGAACAGGACCTGGACCTCGGTGCCGAGGTCGAGGCCGTCGATCTCGCGCTGCGCCTTCAGGAGGGCGTCGCGGACGCCGTCGATGAAGGGCTGGACGAAGCCCGGGTGGTCGAAGAACTGGCGGACCTTGTCGATCTGGATCGAGTCGGCGAGGCCGGTCTCGTCGAGGGCCATCGCGAAGTCCTCACGGTACTGACGGCACGACGAGTACGAGCTGTACGCGCTCGTGGCGATGGCGATGAGCTTGGTGTAGCCGCGGTCGGACGCCTCGCGGACGACGTCGGGGAGGTAGGGATCCCAGTTGCGGTTGCCCCACAGCACCGGCAGGTCGATCTCGCGACGGGCGAGCTCCTGCTCGAGCGCCGCCTTCAGCTCGCGGTTGTGCTCGTTGATCGGCGAGATGCCGCCGAAGTGGCGGTAGTGGTGGGCGACCTCTTCGAGGCGCTCCTCGGGGATGCCCCGGCCGCGCGTGACGTTGCGCAGGAACGGGATGACGTCGTCTTGACCCTCCGGGCCGCCGAAGCCGGCGAGCAGGATGGCGTCGTAGGCGGTGGGCTCGGAGACCCACTCGGGACCCTCGGCGGCGGCGGGCGTGGCCGCCTTGACGAGCTGACCGTTCGTGATGTTGCTCAACGCAGGACCTCGCTGATCTCGGTGGTGGGGATGCGGCGGCCCGTGTAGAACGGGACCTCTTCTCGGACGTGACGGCGGGCCTCGGTGTAGCGGAGGTCGCGCATGAGGTCGACGAGCTGCACCAGCTCGGGGGCCTCGAGCGCCAGGATCCATTCGTAGTCGCCCAGGCTGAAGCTGGCCACGGTGTTGGTCAGGACCTGGCGGTGGACGGAGCCCTTCATGCCGTGGTCTCGGAGCATCGCGCGGCGCTCCTCGTCGGGCAGGAGATACCACTCGTAGCTCCGGACGAACGGGTACACGGTGAGCCACGTCTCGGGCTCCTTGCCGCGCATGAACGCGGGGCTGTGGTCTTTGGAGAACTCGGCCTCGCGGTGCATGCCCATCGCGTTCCAGGCCGGGACCAAGTCTTTGAGGAGGCAGGTGCGGATGAGCTCGCGGTAGCCCCACTGGATGTCCTCGGGGATCTCGCCGTGCAGCCAGATCATGAGGTCGCTGTCGGCCTTGAAGCCGCTGATGTCGTAGAAGCCGCGGACGGTGACGCCCCGCGAGGCCAGGGCCTCGACGGTCTCGTCGAGCTCGGCGACGTCGCCGTCGGCCGGCACGTACGGGTGGGACGAGTCTCGGCGGAGGACGGCCCAGAGCGTGTAGCCCAGGGTGTCGCCGGAGCCCTCGGGAGCGGGGGTCTCGGGAGTTGCCTGCGTGTGCGCGTCGGCGCTCGAATTCATGCCACTATCATCCCCCGTCCGCCTGCGAGGTTCGAACCGGCCCTCTCAGGTTCGAGAGACCCTCAGGCGTGGAGGGGCGGCGGCCTCAGCGGCGCTGCGTCCCGACCAGGGAGCCGCGCGCGAGCACCTGGCCGTCGACCCAGGGCAGCAGCTCGGCGAAGTCGACCAGCGAGACGTCCGGAGGCACGGCGCGGTCCAGCGCGTGCACGTGGAAGCCGTACCGGTGCGTGCCGTGGCCGGGGAGCGCCCTGGGGCCCTGGTAGCCGCTCCGCCCGAAGGCCGCGGGGACGAAGCGGATCGCCGGGTTCTCGCGGTCGAGTCCGCCCTCGGGCAGGCCGTCGAGGCTGGAGTCGACGAGCGCGATCGTGTGCAGCAGCGGCCTGGGCAGGGGCACGTCGACGTCTTCGATGACCAGCAGGATCTGCGCGGTCGCCTCGGGCAGGCCGCTCCAGCCGAGCGCGGGAGACTCGTTGCCCCCCACGCCGTCACCGGCGTGGGCCGCGGGGATCGCCCCGCCGTCGTCGAAGGACGAGCTGGTCACCCGGATGGTGTCGGGCGCCTGCAGCTGCCGCGTGTTCGCGACGCTCCACCGCTCGCCGGCCCGTCGCCACCGGAGCGCTCCGCCCAGGAGCGACAGGGGTGTCACCGTCGGCATGGCGTCCGGCGGCTAGCGGCGGCGCAGGGCGATGAGCGCGATGCCGCCTATGGCGACGACGACCACCGCGGCCCCGATGAGCCACGGCTTGGGGTCGCGCGCGTAGCTCGCCTTGGCCTGGTGCGCTTTGACGCCCAGCTGCTTCGGGATGTTGAGCTTGTCTTCGAGCTCGTTCAGCGTGGCTGCGAGGTCGGCGCGGGTGCGGTCGACGGCGGCCTGGATCTCTTCTGCGTCGCTCATCAGCGTCGTCCTCCCACGTCGGAGCGCGGGATCCGGCCCACGCCCTTGACGGCCTTGATGTCGCTCTTGACGCTGTCGATGGTCTGCTTGGGCAGCACCGGCAGCCCCTTCTTGATCTGTCTGTAGCCGAGGAGGCCGAGGCCCGCGGCGATGAGCAGGAACAGGACGGCGACGAGCAGCGCGGCGAGCCACAGGGGCATCACGAGCGACAGCGCCGCGATCCCGGCGCCGATGAGGCACAGGAGCATCAGGAACAGGAACAGCAGCGCGCCGACGATGAGTCCGGCGCCGAGGCCGAACACCTTCGCCTTGGCGATGAGCTCCTGCTTGAGCAGCGCGATCTCTCCCTTGACCAGGTCGGTGACCAGGGTCGGGATGTCGGCGATGAGGCCGAACAGCGACCGCGACTTCTTGGCGTGGTGGATGCTGTCGGCTCGAGTCGACTCGGTCATGTGCTCCCTCTCAGGGCGGGTGGTGGCGGGGACGGGGCGAGGACGGTCAGCGACCGGTCGCGGGTCTCTGCTTCGTCTGGATGCCGAAGAGCTTCTTCACGGCCCAGACGACGACGTGAAAGAGACCGGTGACGACCTTGGGCAGAACGGCCTCGGCGGCCTGCTCGACCTTCACGACCTGCTTCTGCACGGACCGGCTGTTCCAGAACTTCGAGGCGCCGGCGGCGATCTGCTCGTAGCGCTGGTGGCCCGCCCGGGATCCGAGAACGTACCCGACGGCCGCGCCTGCGACGAAGATCAGCTTGCCCTGCATGGAGCCTCCAGAGTTGGTGTGGTTCTTAGGTTAGACCGCGGCGGGCCGCCTGTTCCGCCGAGGTCACGCCTCCGGCGTGGAGAGGATGCCCAGGGCGGCCTGTCTGGCGCCGGCGACGACCCCGGCGAGGCCCCGGCCGGAGATGGAGCCGCCGACCCGGATGACACCCGGGACGACCTCGCTGCCGGTGGATCCTGCGCCGCGGAACGGTGCGTTCCACTCGACGCGCGCGAAGCCGTCGACCCGGTCGGCACCGACCGGGACCCCGAGGATCGTCGACGCGTCGGCGAGCGCCGCATCACGGACCTCGGTGTCGGTGGCGCTGCGGTCGAGCGCGGGCGAGCTGTAGCTGAGCCGCAGCACGTGGCGCCCCTCGGCGCGCTCGGCGATCCACTGCCACTTGATGCTCGCGTGGGTGAGGGCCTTGGCGCGGATGCCGGTGGCTCCGGGGGCGACGAGCACCCCGGTGCCGCGCGGCGCGGCGTCGAGGGCGGGCTCGCGCACGACGAGGGTGGCGAGCGTGATCAGGCCGGCGGCGTCGGGGGCGACGGCGGCTCCGTCGAGGCGCGCGGCGTCGCCTCCGCCGAGGGCGACGACGACGTGGTCGGCGGCGATGCGCTCGCCCGACGTCAGCGTCACGGATGCCGCGTCGTAGGAGGCGGCCCGGGCGCCGAGCCGCACGTCGACCCCGTAGGTCTCGAGGTCGGCCACGAGCTCGTCGACGAGCCGCACGATGCCGCCGCGGATCCCGGCCACGGCTGATCCTGCCGAGGCCTTCTCGCGGAGGGCTGTCACGGCGCGCGCGAGGGAGTTCTGGTGGAGGAGCGCGGCGCGGAGCCCCGGGGCGACCCGGTCGACGTCGAGGTCGTCGGGGTGCGCGGAGTGGACGCCGAGGACCACGGGGGTGACGAGCTTGTCGAGCACGGCGCGTCCCATGCGGCGGCGGACGAGCGGGCCCAGCTTCTGCTCCTTGGCGCCGACAGGCCCCGGCAGGAGCGAGTCGAGCTCGGCGCGCAGCGCACCGGCGGTCCCGACGACGTCGATGACGTCGCGCGACATGGCCGTGCCCGGGATGCCCAGCAGGCCCGTCTTCGGGAGCGGGAACGCGTGTCCGTCGGGCTCGATCACCCAGGCCCCGCGCGGGTCGGGCAGCACGATCTCCGACCCGAGGCCGACCTGCGTCGCCAGCATCTGGACCGTGTCGCCGCGGGTCGCGAAGCTCTCGGCGCCGGCGTCGAGGTCGATCCCGCCGACGGTGTGCCGCCTGACCTCGCCGCCCAGCCGCTCGGAGGCCTCGAGCAGGATCACGCGGCGCCCCGCCTTGCCGAGGTCGCGCGCGACGACCAGCCCGGCGACCCCGCCGCCGATCACGACGGCGTCGACTCCGGTGGTGCTCACAGCGTGTGCGCCAGCTCGACGATCCGGGTCAGGACCGCGGGGTCGGTGTCGGGGTTCACGCCGTGGCCGAGGTTGAGGACGTGCGCGGGTGCGGCCCGGCCGCGCTCCACCACGTCGCGGACGTGGGCCTCGAGCACCGGCCAGGGGGCGAGGAGGAGCGCAGGATCGATGTTCCCCTGCACGGGCGTCTGCCCGCCCAGGCGCCTCGACGCCTCGTCGAGCGGGATCCGCCAGTCGACGCCGACCGCGTCGGTGCCGACGTCGCGCATGGCCGCGAGGACCTCGCCGCTGCCGACGCCGAAGTGGATCCGGGGCACGCCGAGGTCGTCGATGTGGGAGAGGGCGCGCGCCGAGTAAGGAGCGACCCGCTCGACGTAGTCGCGGAGCGACAGCGACCCGACCCAGGAGTCGAACAGCTGCCCGGCGCTGGCCCCGGCGAGGATCTGCGCCCGGAGGAACGCCCCCGTGACGTCGGCCGCCCAGGTGAGCAGGGCGTCCCAGGTCTCGGGGTCGGAGTGCATGAGCGCCCGCGCCCGGAGGTGGTCTTTCGACGGCCCGCCCTCGACGAGGTAGGCCGCGAGCGTGAAGGGGGCGCCCGCGAAACCGATCAGGGGGGTGTCGCCGAGCTGGGCGACCGTCTGAGCGACTCCCTCGGCGATAGGGGCGAGGGCCGCAGGATCGAGGGGCTCCAGCCTCGCGACGTCGTCCGGCGTCCGGATCGGCGTCTCGAGGACGGGTCCGCGGCCCGGGACGATGTCGACCGCGACGCCGGCGAGCTTGATCGGCACGACGATGTCGCTGAAGAAGATGCCCGCGTCGACGCCGTGCCGGCGCACCGGCTGCAGCGTGATCTCGCTCGAGAGCGCGGGATCGAGGCAGGCGTCGAGCATCTTCGTGCCGACCCGCAGCTCGCGGTACTCCGGCAGGGAGCGACCCGCCTGGCGCATGAACCACACCGGCAGCCGGTCGGGCCGGTCGCCTCGGAGTGCCCGGACCAGCGGCGACGCCGACGTGGCACCCGTCGCGAGCGGGTGGTCGGCGGGCAGGGCGGTCGTGATCACGTCCGGCATTGTCGCATCCCGGGCTGATGCCCAGCCGCGCGGCGAGCGCCCCGCGCTCCGGGTCGAGAGACCTCGGGCGCGGGGCGCTCGACGGGTCGGCTCAGAGGCGGACGACCATCTTCCCGACGTTCTGGCCGCGGAGCAGGCCGACGAACGCGTCGAAGGTGTTGTCGAGGCCGTCGACCACGGTCTCGTCGAAGACGAAGCGGCCGTCGGCGAACGCCGGGCCGACCTCGGCCGCGAACTCCGGCGCGAGGTCCCAGTGGTCGCCCATCGTGAAGCCCTCGACGCGGAGGCTGCGGGTGACGATGCGCGTCGTCCCCGTCACGCCCTGCTCGGCTCCGGTCGCGTTGTAGGCGCCGATCGCGCCGCAGACGGCGATGCGCCCGAAGCGGTTGAGGGTCTCGAACGCCGCCGAGAGGTGGTCGCCGCCGACGTTGTCGAAGTAGACGTCGATGCCGTCGGGAGCGGCGGCCTGGAGCTGGCCGAGCACGTCGCCGTCGCGGTAGTTGAAAGCCGCGTCGAAACCGTACTTCGAGGTCAGGAGGGCGACCTTCTCGGCCGATCCTGCGCTCCCGATCACGCGGGAGGCCCCGCGGAGGCGGGCGATCTGGCCCACCATCGTGCCGACGGCGCCCGCGGCGCCCGAGACGAAGACGACGTCGCCCTCCTTCAGGCCCGCGATGCGGGTGAGGCCGGTGTAGGCGGTGAGGCCGGTCAGGCCGAGGGCGCCGAGGTGCACCGAGAGCGAGACGCCGGGCAGCTCCTCGACGCGCGAGAACGCCTTCGCCGGGCCCTGCGCCACGTCGCGCCAGCCGTCGTTGTGGCTGACCGCGGTGCCCACGGGGAGGTCGCTCGAGCGCGACTCGACCACGCGGCCGACGGCGCCGCCGGTCATCGGCTCGTCGAGTCGGAACGGCGGGACGTACGAGGGCACGTCGTTCATGCGGCCGCGCATGTAGGGGTCGACCGAGAGGAACTCGTTGGCGACCCGCACCTCGCCCTCACCGAGCGGCGGGAGGTCGACGGTGCGCAGCGCGACGTCGGACGGGACGGGCTCGCCGTGCGGGCGGGCCACGAGGTGCCACTGGCTGCTGGTGGTGGTGGTGCTCGTGCTGGTGCTGTCGCCCGAGGGCGTGTCGTTGCTCATGCCTGCACCCTAGGGAACGGAGCCGAGCGCAGGATCAGAGGCGCTTGCGGAGGACGACCATCCGGAGGTCGTCGCGGCGCGGCAGGCCGACGCGGTCCTCGCCGTACGGGAACGGCGCGAACCCGCCCGTCCGCTCGTAGCCACGGCGCTCGTAGAACGCGATGAGCTCGGGACGCTGCTCGAGGACGGTCATCTCGAGGGCGCTCAGGTCCCAGTCGTCGCGGGCGACGCGCTCCGCCTCGGCGAGGACTTCCTTGCCGAGCCCGGCGCCCTGGCGGAGGGGCGAGACCGCGAACATGCCGAAGTAGCCGGTGGTGTCGCTTCTGCGCACGAGATTGCAGCAGGCCAGGATCACGCCGTCCTCCTCGCCCACGAGCACCGCGCCGTCCGGATTCGCGAGGTCGACGGCCAGGAGCTCCGCGTCGATCCGCGGTCCGTCGAGGAGGTCGGCCTCGGTGGTCCAGCCGGCGCGGCTCGCGTCGCCGCGGTAGGCGGACTGCACGAGGTCGACGAGGGCGGACGTGTCGGCGAGGGTGGCGGGTCGGAAGAGGAGCACGCTCCGACCCTAGCCGCGGGGTCGTCTGGTCTCTCGATGCTGAGAGGCGGCCATGGAGCCGCTTTCGAGCGCGAGTTACCATGGACGACGTGCTCATCTGCCTCACGGCGTCTCATCAGAACGCCAGCTTCGACCTCCTCGAGAAGTTGAGCGTCGGCGCACCCACGGCGGCGGGCACCCTGGTCGAGTCGAGCGATTTCGTGTCGGGCGCCGTCGTGCTCGCGACGTGCAACCGCTTCGAGGCCTATCTCGACGTCGACGAGCCCCTCACCGCCGCCTCGGCGGTCGCGGTCGAGGCGACCATCCAGACCATGAGCGCGGCCAGCGGCGTCGTGCCCTCCGACCTGCGCGACAGCGTCAGCGTCATCACCGGCGACGGAGTCGTCGAGCACCTGTTCGCCGTGAGCTCCGGCCTCGAGTCGGTCGTCGTCGGCGAGGACGAGATCTCGGGTCAGGTGAGGCGCGCCCTCGAGCGCGCCCGCGACGACGGCACCACCTCGCGCGACCTCGAGCGCCTGTTCCAACAGGCCTCCCACACCTCCCGCGGCGTCAAGAACCGCACCAACGTCGGCGGTGCCGGGCGCTCGCTCGTGCGGCTCGCCCTCGATCTCGCCCAGAGCCGCGTGACCGACTGGTCGCAGGCCCGCATCCTGCTCGTCGGCACCGGCATGTACGCCGCGACCACCGTCGCCGCCCTCCGCGACCGCGGGGCCGAGAGCATCGGCGTCTTCTCGGCGTCCGGCCGCGCCCCCTGGTTCGCGGCCAAGCACCAGCTCGTCGCCCACACCGACCTCGCCGAGGCGATCGCCTGGAGCGACGTGCTCATCACGTGCACGTCCACCACCGAGCCCCTCGTGGTGCCCTCCGTCGTCGAGGCCGGCGTCCGCCGGCTCGTCATCGATCTCGGCCTGCCCCGCAACGTCGACCCCCTCGTCGCCCGCGTCGACGGGGTCGAGCTCCTCGACCTCGAGACGATCAGCCTCCACGCCCCGCTCGCCGAGCTCAGCGCCGCCGACGACGCCCGCGCCCTCGTGACCAGCGCGGCCGCCGAGTTCCAGGCCGTCGCTGCCGAGCAGTCGCTCTCGCCCGCCGTGGTGGCTCTCCGCAAGCACGTGTTCGACCTCCTCGACGCCGAGATCGAGCGCGCCCGCTCGCGCGGCGACTCCAGCGAGCGCACCGAGCAGGCGCTGCGCCACCTCGCCGGCGTCCTGCTGCACACCCCCTCGGTCCGGGCGCGCGAACTGGCTCGCGAGGGTCGCGGAGAGGACTTCCGCGACGGCCTCGAGGCCCTCTTCGGCCTCACCGACACACGCGCCTCCGCGCCGACGGCTCTCCGGCCCCTCGGCGACGACCGGTCCGGCGAGGCGACCGCGGTCTGATGCCGCCGGAGGGTCCGCTGCAGCCCGACGGTCCGCTGCAGCCCGACGGTCCGCTGCAGCCGGATGGTCCGCTGGAGCCCGGCAGCTCGCTGACGTTCGAGGCCCGCCCGGGTCGCACCGAGCGCCTCATCCTGCGGCCCCTGCTCGACTCCGACCTCGACGACGTCCTCGTCTACCAGTCGGACGCCGAGACGCTCCGCTACATGCTGTGGCCGGTGCGCGACCGCACAGACACCGCTGAGCACCTGCATCGGCGGACGGCGATGACGAGCCTCCGCCGCGACGGCGATCCCCTCTGCCTGGCCATCGAGACGCAGGATGCTCCGGGTCGCGTGATCGGAGAGGTCAACATCCGGCTGACCAGCGTCGAGCACCGCCAGGCCGAGGTGGGCTGGGTGCTCAACCCGGCGTTCCAGGGGCGGGGCTATGCGACGGAGGCGGCGGCCTCGATGGTCGACCTCTGCGTCGACGAGCTGCACTCGCGCCGCGTGCACGCCACCCTCGACCCGCGGAACACCGCGTCGATCGGGGTCTGCCGGCGACTCGGCATGCGCGAGGAGGCGCACTTCGTCGAGGACGCCTTCTTCAAGGGCGAGTGGGGCGACACCTGCGTCTACGCCACCCTCGCCCGGGAGTGGCTTGCGCGTCGCGAGGCTCAGTCGATCGACATCGCCACGACGTAGTCGGCCACGAGGTCGCGGAAGTCGTCGACCCGGCCGTCCATGAGGCTGAGGACGAGACCCCGGACGATCTCGGCCCGGACGGCGTCGGTGGCCGCGAGCCGGACTCCGTGCACCTCCAGCGCGACCCGGGAGAACAGGATCGACAGCGGCGAGACCAGCTCGTCGACGACCGCGATCGAGCGGCGGCTGAGCAGTGCCCGCGCGAGCTCCAGGAAGAGGTCGACGTCGCAGGGGGTCTCGAGCTCGAAGAGCTCGGCTGCTCCGAGGCGGGCCTCCTCGCCGTCGATGACGGCGACGCCGTAGGGGTCGCGGGTCGTGACCGTGCCGACCGCGGCGACCATCGCCCGGGCGAGGCGGTGGAGCTGGACCTGCGAGACCTCCGGGGTCCACGTGATCACGGCCGACCGCGCGGAGGGCCTCGAGACGAGGCCGAGGCACCAGGCGGCCTGGAGGACGTCGTCGGCCTGCGTGCTGTCGAGGTCGTGCTCCCCCGCGAGCTCGTCGGCGTGGACGGTGTCACCGGTGAGGTGGCGGCCGGTGGCGAGGTCGACGAGGAGGTGGTCGATCGGGTCGACGAGGAGGGTCGGGCGGTGGTGAGTGCTGGATCCTGCGATCATGGGATTCGTCCTGAGAGTGAGGGCTGGAGCGGGCTGCTCTGCATGTTAGATTGAATATTTCACAAGTCGGTGCGACTGTCAAGCGTTCAGACGTGTCGGCCGTGCTCCGGAGCCGGGCCGGAGAGGAATCCGTGGAGACGATCGTCGTCAGTGCACTCGCACTCGTCCGCGACCGACGCCTGCTCATGGTGACGGCGCGCGGACGCGACGTGCTGTACCTGCCGGGAGGAAAGGTCGAGCCCGGCGAGACCGGGGCGGAGGCCGCGATCCGGGAGTCGTTCGAGGAGGTAGCGGTGGCGCTCGATCCTGCGACCGTCGCCCCGCTCTTCACCGTGTCCGAGCAGGCGCACGGCGAGCCGGACGGCCGGCTCGTCGACATGACCCTCTACTCCGGCGAGACGCTCGACGACCCCCGGCCCTCCGCGGAGGTGGGCTCGATCAGCTGGGTGACGACCGCCGACGCGGGCCGGTGTCCTCCTGCAGGAGTGGAGACGCTCCGCCGGATGTCACTCCTCGGACTGATCGACTGAGCTCTCCTGCGGGTGGCAGGCTGGGCACCATGCGCACCACTACGAAGATCACGCTCATCGCCGCCGCCTGTCTGACCGCAGCCGGTCTCGCCGGCTGCTCCACGACGAGCGGCACGGCGAGCACTCCCGCGTCCACCCCGAAGACGACGACCGCCCCCGTCACGAGCCCGTCGCCGACCGACCAGACGTCGTCCTCGCCGACCACGTCGACGTCCGCGAGCCCCTCGACGGGCTCGGCGATCACGGCCTGCACGTCGGCGCACCTCTCAGCCGCGATCTCCCCCAGCGCAGGAGGCGGCGCCGCGGGCAGCACGTACGTGAACCTCGTCCTCACGAACAAGGGCACGGTCACCTGCACGCTGCAGGGCTGGCCCGGCGTCTCCTTCGTCGGCGACGGCAACGGGACCCAGATCGGCCAGGCGGCCGTCTTCGACCGCGCCTCGCCGCACGCGACCGTCACCGTGGCACCGGGCGCCACCGCGACCTCGGTCCTGCGCATCGTCCAGGCGGGCAACTACTCGTCGGCCGACTGCAAGCCGACGCCGGCCGACGGCTTCCGCGTCTACCCGCCCGGACAGAAGGCGTCGGTGTTCGCCGCGAAGTCCGGGCTCACCGCCTGCGCCTCGAAGAGCGTGTCGCTTCTCACGGTCTCGGGTCTGAAGTAGCGACCCCGGGTCGGCCTCGCCTCAGCTGACGTGCTCGAGGAGGTCGAGGCCGACCGTCCGCAGCACGTCGAGCACGCGGAGGCGGGCCGCCAGGTCGGTGTCGTCGAACGCGACGGTGACCGCGTACGACAGGCCCCGGCGGCGACCCCGCAGGGCTCCGGCCTCCGACCGCACCCCGCGGTCGGCGCCGGTGAGGTTCACGAGCTGGATGCCGTGGTCGCGGTCGCGGTGCGACACCGGATCGAGCCCGAACGCGGAGGCGACCATCGACAGGTCCGATCCCGTCGAGAGCCAGCCGAGGACCCGGTTGCTCACCGCGGTGTCGACGCAGCGGCCGGCGACGAGATCACGGAACAGCCCCTGGAGCTCGAAGGCGGATCCGACCGAGGACTGCGGGGCGTCGTCGGGGCCGCGCGTCGTGCGGGCGAAGTCGAGCAGCGCCGTCCGCTTCAGCCCGAGCGCCTCGCCCCGCGCGTGCACGGCGTCGAGGCCGACGAGCCGGGCCAGGGCGTTCGTGGCGACCGGATCGCGGACCGCCCCGACCAGTGTCGCGGCGTCGAGCACGCCGAGGGTCGGCAGCAGCAGCGACGACCAGAGGCCGCCGGCCCGCGGGTCGTCGACGCGTGTCGAGTCGCCGGCGGGCGCCTCCCGCGACACCTCGTCGAGCGGGGCGAGGCGCCCCTCGGCCAGACGCGCGGCCACCTCGACGAGGAGCACGAGCGTGCCGACCTCGGCGGTCGGCAGCGCGACGTTCTCGTCGATGGCCAGGACGACCTGGCCTGAGTCGAGGTCGGCCGCGGACGCCGACACCCGCGCGTGCGAGTACGCCAGCGACCCGAGCGCCTGGAAGCTCCGCTCGAACGGCTCGTCGGCGCGGTCGCCCGCGTGCCGACCGTGCTCGGCCCTCCTGCGACTGCGTCGACCCTCGAGGCTCGACTCCACGTGGGCTCCTACCAGATCGTGACGCGCTCCGAGGCGGGCAGCCAGAGGGCGTCGCTCTCCGTGACGTCGAACGCCGCGTAGAACTCGTCGATGTTCCGGACGATCTGGTTGCAGCGGAACTCGTTCGGCGAGTGCGGGTCGATCGAGAGGAGCCGGATCGCCTCCTCGTCTCGGAGCTTCATCTGCCAGGCCTGCGCCCAGCTCAGGAAGAAGCGCTCGGCGCCGCTCAGCCCGTCGACGACCGGCGGAGTCTCGCCGTCGAGCGAGATGAGATAGGCCTTCCAGGCGATCGAGAGGCCGCCGAGGTCGCCGATGTTCTCGCCGATCGTGAGAGCGCCGTTGACGTGGTGACCCGGCGTCTGGGCGGGCTCGAGAGCGTCGTACTGCTCGATGAGCGACTTCGTCAGGACCTCGAAGGCCTCGCGGTCGGCGGGGGTCCACCAGTCGGTGAGGCGGCCGTCGCCGTCGTACTTCGACCCCTGGTCGTCGAAGCCGTGCCCGATCTCGTGGCCGATGACGGCGCCGATCGCTCCGTAGTTGGCGGCGGCGTCGCGGTTCTCGTCGAAGAAGGGGAACTGCAGGATCGCGGCCGGGAACACGATCTCGTTGAAGCCGGGGTTGTAGTACGCGTTGATCGTCTGCGGCGTCATGAACCACTCGTCGCGGTCGATGGGCCGGCCGATCTTGCCCAGCTCGCGGTCGAAGCCGAACACCGCGGTCGCCCGGATGTTGCCGACCAGGTCGCCGCGGTCGATCGCGAGCTCGGAGTAGTCGCGCCACTTCACCGGGTAGCCGATCTTGGGCGTGAACTTGTCGAGCTTGTCGAGGGCCCTGGCGCGGGTCTCGTCGGTCATCCAGGGGAGGCCGGTGATGCTCTGCCGGTACGCCTCGACGAGGTTGGCCACGAGGACGTCCATCGTCGCCTTGGCCTCCTCCGCGAAGTGGCGCTCGACGTAGATGCGGCCGACCGCCTCGCCGAGGGCGCCCTCGACGAGCGAGACGCCGCGCTTCCAGCGGGCGCGCTGCACCGGGGTGCCGGTGAGGGTCTTGCCGTAGAACTCGAAGTTGGCCTTCACGAAGCCGCTCGAGAGGTAGGCGGCGAACGAGCGGATGATCTGGAACCGGAGCCAGTCGCGCCACGCCTCGAGACGGTCGTCGACCAGGATCTCGCCGAGCCCGGTGACGAAGGACGGCTCGCGGACGACGACCTCGTCGAAGACGCCGGCCGGGGCGCCGACGGCGTCGCGCCAGGCCGCCAGGTCGACGTCGGGCGCGAGGGCTTCGGCGTCGGTCCAGGAGAGGAGGTTGTAGGTCTTCTCGCTCTCGCGGGTCGCCACGTTGTCCCAGTGGTGGGATGCGATCGCGGTCTCCATCTCGAAGACGCGGCCAGCGCGCTCGGCGGCGCCGTCGAATCCTGCGAGGCCGAACATCGTCTCGAGGTAGCCGCGGTAGGCGGTGCGGACGCTCTCGAACTTCTCGTCGCGGTAGTACGACTCGTCGGGCAGACCGAGACCGGCCTGCTCGATGAAGACGATGTAGCGCTCGGGGTCGCCCGGGTCGTTGTCGACGAAGAGCTGGACGAAGCCGCTGACGCCCTGCAGCTCGAACCGGCCGACCGCCTCGAGGAGGGCCGGCACCGTCGTCACGTCGTCGACGGTGGCGAGGAGCGGCTGGATCGGGGTCGCGCCGAGCTCTTCGACGCGCTCCTCGTCGAGGAAGCTGGCGAAGAGGTCGCCGACCTTCCGCGCCTCGGTGCCCGGCTCGGCGGACTGCGACTCGTCGATGATCTCGCGGACGGCCTTCTCGGCGGCCTCGGCGAGGACGTAGAACGAGCCCCAGCGTGCCTTGTCCTCGGGGATCTCGGTCCGGGCCGCCCAGCGGCCGTTGACGTGGCGGAACAGGTCGTCTTGCGGCCGGATGGCCGGGTCGAGCTCGTCGGTGAGGATTCCGGATGCCGCGGCAACGTCAGTCATGCGTCAAGCCTAGGTCGTGTCCCCCTCGGACGAGGCGCGGACCTCCCAGTACAGTTCCAGCATGGCCCTCCCCTGGACTCTGCACGGTGACGGAAAGACGGTCGGTCAGGAGGAGCTGGTCCTTCCCGAGGAGCGGCTCAGCTGGCCGCGCACGATCGGGCTCGGCGCCCAGCACGTCGTGGCGATGTTCGGCGCGACCTTCCTGGTGCCGATCATCACCGGCTTCCCGCCGTCGACCACGCTCCTGTTCTCGGGCGTCGGCACCCTCCTCTTCCTGCTGATCACGAAGAACCGGCTGCCGAGCTACCTCGGCTCGTCGTTCGCGTTCCTCGCGCCGATCGGGGCCGCTACGAAGATCGGCGGGATCCCGCTGGCGCTGAGCGGGATCATCGTCGTCGGCGCCCTGCTCGCGATCGTCGGGCTCGTGGTCCACGTCGCCGGCACGATATGGATCGACGCGGTCCTGCCGCCGGTCGTGTCGGGCTCGATCGTGGCGCTCATCGGGTTCAACCTCGCCGGCTCGGCCGGCTCGAACTTCGCGAAGTCGCCGCTCATCGCCATCATCACGCTGCTCGCCGTCATCCTGACCGCGGTGCTGTTCCGGGGCATGCTCGGGCGGCTCTCGATCGTCGTCGGCGTCGTCGTGGGCTACATCAGCGCGGTGATCGGAGGCCAGATCGACTTCACCCTCGTCGAGAAGGCCGACTGGCTCGGCCTCCCGACCTTCACCGCGCCGTCGTTCGAGGGCTCGCACCTCGCCGTCTACGTCGGCTTCCTCCCGGTGGTCCTCGCCCTCGTCGCCGAGAACGTCGGCCACGTGAAGGGCGTCGGCCAGCTCACCGGCCGCGACCTCGATCCCCTCACCGGCCGAGCCCTCTTCGCCGACGGCGTCTCCACGGTCATCGCGGGCCTCGGCGGCGGCTCGGCGACTACCACCTACGGCGAGAACATCGGCGTGATGAGCGCGACGCGGGTCTTCTCGACCGCGGCGTACTGGGTCGCCGGGATCATCGCGATCCTGCTCTCGCTCTCCCCCAAGATCGGCGCCGTCATCAACACGGTCCCGCCCGGGGTGCTCGGCGGCGTGACCACCGCGCTGTACGGTCTGGTCGGGATCATCGGCATCCGCATCTGGGTCGAGAACCGGGTCGACTTCTCGAAGCCCAAGAACCAGCTCACCGCCGGCGTCGCGCTCATCATGGGCATCGCGAACTTCACCGTGGCGTTCGGCGGGGCGACCTTCGGGGGGATCATCCTCGGCACGGTCGCCGCCGTGGTGATCTACCACCTGATGAACTCGATCGGGCGCGCGAGGGGCACCGACTGAGCGGGTCGCCGCCGCTTCCCGCCCGGGTACTCGACCGCGAGATCGCCCGCCTCGCCGTCCCGGCCCTCGGGGCACTCGTCGCCGAGCCGCTCTTCCTGCTGACCGACACGGCGCTGGTCGGCCACCTCGGAGCCGCCCCGCTCGCCGGGCTGGGGGTGGCGGGCGTGATCCTGCAGACCGCTCTGGGCCTGCTGATCTTCCTCGCCTACGCCACGACGCCGGCCGTCGCCCGGAGGCTCGGAGCGGGTGACGAGCGCGGCGCGGTCCGGGCGGGGATCGACGGGATGTGGTTCGCGCTGGGCGTCGGAGTCGTGCTCGGAGGCGCCGGTCTCGTCGCGGCCCGGCCGCTGGTCGAGGCGTTCCCGACGACCGACGCCGCTCACGGGCACGCGACGACGTACCTGACGATCTCCGTCGTCGGGCTGCCCGCGATGCTGCTGGTCGTCGCCGCGACAGGGCTGCTCCGGGGCCTTCAAGACACCCGGACGCCGCTCGTCGTCGCCACCACGGGCTTCGCCGCCAACGCGGGGTTGAACGCGCTGTTCATCTACGGCTTCGGATGGGGCATCGCAGGATCCGCCTGGGGCACCGTCGCGGCACAGTCCGGCATGGCGGCCGTCTACGTCCTCATCGCCGTCCGGGCCGCGCGCCGCGTCGGTGCTCCCCTGCGGCCCGGTACCGAGGGCCTCGGCCGGACCGCGTCGGCCGGTGGCTGGCTGCTCGTCCGGAGCGCCGCCCTGCGGCTGGCCATGCTGGCGACCGTGTCCGTCGCCGCGTCGCTCGGGGTCGAGGGGCTGGCCGCGGTCCAGGTCGCGCTGACGATCTTCTCGACGCTCGCCTTCGCCCTGGACGCCCTGGCCATCGCGGGCCAGGCGATGATCGGCCACGCGCTCGGCGAGGGCTCCGGCGAGCGGGTGCGCGCCGTCATGCGCCGGCTGCTCGTGTGGGGCGTGGTCGGAGGCGCCGTCCTCGGCGTCCTGCTCGCGGCGGTCTGCCCCGTGGTCGCACCGGTGTTCACGAGCGACTCGCGGGTCGCCGGGCTGCTGCCGGGCGTGCTCGTGGCGATGGCCGTCGGCGTGCCGCTGGCGGGCTTCGTGTTCGTGCTCGACGGCGTGCTGCTCGGGGCGGGCGACGCGCGGTACCTCGCCTGGACCGGGCTCGCCAACGTCGCGGTGTACCTGCCGCTGCTGCTCGTCGCGCGCGGGCCGGTGGCGCTGTGGCTGGCGTTCGGCCTGGGCTACATCGGGGCCCGGGCCGTGACGCTCGGGCTTCGGGCCTTCGGCGGGCGGTGGCTGCCCGGCGTCGCTGCGGCCTGAGGGGGTCTCGGTGCCCGTGCCGGCCTCGTGTGCGCGAGGGGCCGGGGTTCAGGGGCGCGGCTGGCGAGGCGGCGCGGTCGTCGAACCGCGACGGAAAGCACTGGTGAACGAGACCGGCTGCGGCGACCCGCCGGCCAGCAGCTCCAGCACCCCGCGTCCGGCCGCCCGGCCCTTGTCGAGCGCGGGCTGCACCATCGTCGTCAGACCGGCAGCGGCAGGATCGTCGATGCGCACCCCGTCGAAGCCCACGACGCTCAGGTCGCGGGGCACCTCCAGGCCGAGCTCGACCGCGGCACGGATCACGCCCGCCGCGAGGAGGTCGCTCTGGGCGATGACGGCCGTCGGGCGGGCCCGGGCGTCGGCCAGGAGGGCGTGCCCCGCGATCCTGCCCTCCTCGATCGTGCTGCCGAGCGTCGCGAAGCCCGAGACGTCGGGGTAGACCTCCTGCGCCCCGCGGACGCGCTCGAGCGCCGTGAACGACGTGGCAGCGTCGATGCGAGGGCCGGTCAGGATGCCGCGGCGCCGGTCGCGATCGAGCTCGAGCGTCACGAGGGCGACGCGTTCGTGGCCGAGCGTGCGCAGGTGCTCGGCGAGCGCGCGGGTCGCCTCCCGGTTGTCGAGGGCGATGTCGAGGACGCCCGGGAGCGGGCGTCCTTCGATCGACACGACGGGGATGCCCCGCCGCTGGACGATCTCGACCTTGCTGTCGACGCTGGGGCTGCACCCGAAGAGCACGACCGCGTCGATCGGCGCCTCGACGAGGCTCGCTCGGCTCGCGGCGGTCTCGGTGAGCAGCAGCAGAGAGTTGCCGCTCGGCCCGGTCACGTCGGCGATGCCGTCGAGCATGACGACGTTCATCGGGTCGCGGAAGGCGTCGCGGAGGGACTCCTCGAGGACCACGCCGATGATGCCGGATCGACCCCGGCGGAGAGAGCGGGCCCTGGGGTCGGGGCCGTCGTAGCCGAGCTCGCGGGCCGCCGCGAGGATCCGGTCGCGGGTGGCGCCGGCGACGGGACCGGAGTCGTTGAAGGCGAGGGAGGCGGTGGAGGGCGAGACGCCGGCGCGCCGGGCGACGGCGGCGAGCGTCGGGCGAGGCGCGGCGGCGGGAGTGTCGGCAGCAGCGGCACGGCCGGCAGCAACAGCACCGCCGGCAGCAATGGCACCGCCGGCATCGCCGGCACCGCCGGCATCGTCGGCTCGGGCGTCGGACATGTCTCGGAAGCGTAGTCGAGTCGCCCTCTCGAATCGATTCGATGCCAGGACTTGCTCGCCCCCGAGACCGGGCGCTAGCGTTGTCGAATCGATTCGACACCCCGACCCGACCCGCACCGACCGGAAGACCGATGGCGACCTCCTCCCTCGACACCCGCACCTACGACGGCGGCCTGACCCGCCGCGACGTCGTCCGCTGGCGCAACTCGCTGTTCGTCGTCTTCGCGCTCTCCGGGCTCGCCCTCGCGTCGTGGCTCGGCCGCGTCCCGTCGATCCGCGACCTCCTTCACGCGTCGACGCTCGAGATGGGCTTCCTGGCCGGCGGGATCAGCATCGGTTCGATCATCGGCGTCTCCCTGTCGAGCCACGTCATCGCGCGGATCGGAGCCCAGCGCACCGCCGTCGCCGCCCTGATGCTCCTCGCCGTCGGGCTGATCGCGGCCGGGCTCAGCGCGTCCCTCGGGGCCGGCTTCTGGGCGATCCTGGTGAGCATGGCGGTCTTCGGGTTCTCGAACGGCACCCTCGACGTCGCGATGAACGTGTCGGCGGCTGCCAACGAGCGCGTGCTCGGCCGCACGATCATGCCCCTCTTCCACGCCTCCTTCAGCCTCGGCACCATGGTCGGCGCCCTCCTGAGCGCCGGCGCCGAGCTGCTCGACCTCCCGGTCGCGGTCCACGTCGGGGTACTGGCCCTGGTCATCGCGGCGATCGCCCTGGTGGTGACGCGTCGGTTCCAGTCCGAAGACCTCGGCCACGCCGTCGAGGAGGTGGGCGACGAGGCCCACGCGACCGGCTGGCGCTCGCGTCTCGCCGTCTGGACGATGCCCGGAACCCTCCTCATCGGCCTCATCGTGCTCGGCATGGCGACGGCGGAGGGGTCGGCGAACGACTGGCTCCCCCTGGCCATGGTCGACGGTCACGGGGTCTCCAACGCCGGGGGCACGGCGATCCTGTTCGTCTTCCTGACCGCGATGACGGTCGCCAGGATCGCGGGGACGCCCCTCATCGACCGCTTCGGCCGGGTGTTCATGCTCCGCGCCTCCGCCGTCTCGGCCATCGTCGGACTCCTGCTCGTCATCCTGTCGCCCGTGGTGCCCCTCGCCGTCGTCGGCGTCGTGCTCTGGGGCTTCGGCTCGGCGCTCGGCTTCCCCGTCGGACTGTCGGCCGCGGCCGACGACTCCCGCAACGCCGCGGCCCGCGTGAGCGCCGTCGCGACCATCGGCTACGTGGCGTTCCTGGTGCTGCCCCCGGTGATCGGGTTCCTGGGCGAGCACTTCGGCCTGCTGCGAGCGCTCCTCGTCGTGCTCGTGCTGATCGTCGTCGCCGGGCTCGCTTCCGGGGCTGCGCGCGAGGCGAGCCGGCAGAAGGCCTAGCCCGCGGGGCGCCGAGTGCCGGTTAGGCTCGTCGTCGTGCGTCTCGTCATTGCCCGCTGCTCGGTCGACTATGCCGGGCGGCTGTCCGCCCACCTCCCCCTCGCGACCCGGCTGCTGATGGTGAAGAGCGACGGCAGCCTCCTCGTCCACTCCGACGGCGGCAGCTACAAGCCGCTCAACTGGATGAGCCCGCCCTGCACGATCACGATGGACGAGCCGTCGGTCGACCAGGCCGACGCCGGGATCGTCGAGGTGTGGAAGGTGACCCAGAAGAAGACGGACGACGTCCTGCTCGTCTCGATCCACGAGATCCTGCACGACTCGGCCCACGAGCTGGGCATCGACCCCGGCCTCCAGAAGGACGGCGTGGAGGCGCACCTGCAGAAGCTGATGGCCGAGCAGATCGAGGTGCTCGGCGAGGGCCACACGCTCGTGCGCCGCGAGTACATGACGGCGATCGGGCCGGTCGACATCCTGGCGCGCGACCCGAAGGGCGGCGCGGTCGCGGTCGAGATCAAGCGCCGCGGCGACATCGACGGCGTCGAGCAGCTGACCCGCTACCTCGAGCTGATGAACCGCGACCCGCACCTGAAGCCCGTCGCCGGGGTGTTCGCCGCCCAGGAGATCAAGCCTCAGGCCCGGACGCTCGCCGAGGACCGCGGCATCCGCTGCCTCGTGCTCGACTACGACGCGCTCCGCGGACTCGACGACGGGCACTCGCGCCTGTTCTGACGGCTCGCGCCTCTTGCATCCTGCAGCGCCCTCCTCTTAGAATATTACATATTCTATCCGAGGAGCCCTTCATGACCCTGTTCGCGCCCCAGTCGCAGCACGCCTGCCCGTCCACCTCGAACCCGGTGTTCGACCGGCTCGTCTCGTCGTCGAGACGCGGCGCGCGATCCGCCGTCACGCCGATCACGACGCGGTCCCTCCTCGTCGACCGGAGCACCAACCCCGTCCTGGCATCGATCCTCGACGAGGAGCGCACGCCGGCGGAAGCGGCCGAGGTCGGCCGCGCAGACACCGTCGCGCAGCTCATCGTCCGCCTCCTCGACGACGAGGCGCCCACCCGTCGCAGCCGCCGTCGCCGGCGCTGATCCGGCGCTGCTCCGGGCGCTGCTCCGGGCGCTGCTCCGAGCGACTCGGCCGCCCTACCAGCGCCTAGGCTTGAGGTGATGAACGCCTCCTACCCCTACTCGGTCGTGCTCTTCGATCTCGACGGCACCATCGCCGACTCGGCGCCGGGGATCACCAGCACTCTCGCCAGCACCCTCGCCCAGCTCGGCTACGCCGTGCCCTCTCCGGCACAGCTCCTCGAGTGGGTCGGGCCGCCGCTGCCGGCGAGCTTCACCGAGAAGGTCGGCCTCACCGGCGACGCCCTCGCCGAGGCGATGCGCGTCTACCGCAAGCAGTACCTCGCCGTCGGCGCCCTCGACTCCACGGTGTTCCCGGGCATGGCCGACGTGCTCCGCCGCGTGCACGAGGCGGGCATCCCGTCGTCGCTCGCCACCTCGAAGCCCGAGCGTCCGGCGACGCTGATGCTCGACCACAACCACCTCACCCAGTACCTCGACCTCATCACCGGCGCCAGCGACGACGAGGTCCGGAGTGCCAAGGCCGACGTCGTCGAGGAGGCCCTCCTGCGACTGCGCGCGCTCGGCGTCGACCTCTCGCGCCCGGTCCTCATCGGCGACCGCCACCACGACATCGAGGGCGCCGCAGCCCACGGCGTCCCGACGATCTTCGTCGAGTGGGGCTACGGCAGCACCTCCGAGCAGGCCGGAGCGGTGGCCGTCGCGGCCGACACCGACGAGCTGCTCGAACTCCTCGGGCTCGGCGCCGCCGACTCCGAGGGCCTCGCGTCCGAAGCCCGCTCGGCATGAGCTCCGGCCGCTCCGTCTCTCCGTCCTCGATCGTCCGGTCTCCCGCGACCTGGGTCCTGACCGTCGCGATCATCCTGATCGCTCTCAATCTCCGCGGCCCGATCGTGGCCACCGCACCCGTCCTCGACGTCATCACGCGAGACCTGGGTCTCGGCGCCCTCGTCGCGGGCCTCCTCACGTCGATCCCGGTGCTGTGCTTCGCGCTCGCCAGCCCCCTGGCCTCCGGCGTGATCGGCAGGATCGGCCCCGAGCGCGCCGTCACCCTCGGTCTCCTCGGCGTCGTCGCCGGCACGCTCCTCCGCTCCGCCGGCGGCCAGGGCGCGCTGATCGCCGGAACGATCCTGCTCGGAGTCTCGATCACCATCGGAAACGTCGTGCTGCCCGTCGTGATCCGGCGCGACTACTCGCCCGAGCGCGCCGGCTTCGTGACCGGCGTCTACACGTCGGCTCTCAACGTCGGGTCGATGATCACCTCGCTCGGCACGGCGCCGCTGGCCGACTCCACCGGGTGGCCTCTCGCCCTCGTCGTCTGGGGATCGTTCGCGATCATCGCCGGTCTCGTCTGGTGCGCGGCCGTCGGGTTCCGCGCAGCCGTCGTCGGCACGGGCGAGCCCGTCGACCGCGACGTCGTCACCGGCCCGATCGAGGTCATCACGGCGTCGATCCCGGTGGTCTCGGTGGCCGACGGCGACGCGGCGGACCGCCTCGAAGACCGGTCGCTCTTCCGCCGCTTCTCGACCTGGGGCCTGACCCTGGCGTTCGCCGGTCAGGCGTTCGGCTACTACGGGCTGACCGCCTGGATCCCGACGCTCCTGCACGACGAGGTCGGCCTCACGCGGGCCGGGGCCGGCGCGAGCTCGTCGGTGTTCCAGATCATGGCGGTCGTCGGCGCCCTCGGCGTGCCGTTCCTGGCGCTCCGGCTGCGACCCGTCGTCATCGTGGCGCTGGTCTCGGCGTGCTGGATCTTCATGCCGCTCGGCCTGCTCTTCGCCCCGCACCTGTGGCTTCTGTGGTCGCTCTTCGGCGGCGCCGCCCAGGGCGGCGGCATCACGATCGTGTTCATCATCATCGTGCGGATGGTCACGAGCGACCTCGAGGCCAGGCGGCTCTCCGCCCTGGTCCAGGGCGGCGGCTACGCGCTGGCCTCGCTCGGGCCGCTGGTGGTCGGCGCGATCCACGACGCCAGCGGCGGCTGGACGCTGCCGATGGTCGTCGTCTTCGTGTCGGTCCTGACCCTCGGCGTCAGCGGCGTGCTCTCGGCGAGGCGCGTGCGCTGAGCGGGCCTCAGCCCGGCGGGCCTCAGCCCAGCACGTCCTCCAGCGACTTCGGCTTCTGGCCGGTGATCCGCTCGACGTCGGGCGACACCGCCGCGAGCTCCCCTGATGCGATGGACGAGTAGGTCGACACCCACGCGTCGGCCTGCCACTGCTCCGGCTGCCACTTCTGCCGAGACTCGTAGGCCTCCTCCAGGGTCTCCTGGTGGTAGCGGACGCGGCGTCCGGTGTGCTTGCTCAGGATCGACGCGGCGTCCGAGAGCGAGAAGGCGACGGGTCCGGTGAGGTTGTACGTCTGCTGCTGGTGGCTCTCGGGGTCGAGCAGCACGAGCGCTGCCACGGCTGCGACGTCCGCGCGTGAGACGGCCGCCATCCTGCCGTCGCCCGCCGGGCCCCGGATCACGCCGTCCTCGCCGACCAGGTCGGGGACGAAGTCGAGGTAGAAGTTGTCGCGCAGGATCGTGAAGCGGCCGCCGGTGCCCTTGATCCGCTGTTCCGTCGCCCAGTGGTCGCGCGCCAGGGTGAAGACCGCGTCCTCGGCGGCACCGACGAACGACGTGTAGACGATGTGCTCGACACCCGCGGCGACGGCGACGTCGACGAACGCGCGCTGCTGCTCCCGGCGATCCTGCGCCTCGGCGGCCGACACCATGAAGAGCGTGGTGATCCCGGCGAGCGCCTTGGTGGAGGCGTCGGTGTCGGCGTAGCTGGCGACGGCGACCTCGGCCCCGTCGAACTGCGGGGCGCGGGTGGCGTCGCGCACGATCATCCGGAACGGCACCCCCGTCTTCGCCAGGATCTCGGCGACCTGTCCGCCCACGTGACCGGTCGCCCCCGTCACGGCGATCGTCGGCCCCTGCGGGGTGAGCTTCGAGACGGGATCGGAAGTGGAATCGGTCATGCGCCCACCCAACCACCGCCGTCGCCGCGGCGTCGCCTCGGAGCCCGGGCGTTGACACGCCGCCGACAGGAGCACAATGAGCGCATGTGCGGTCGCTTCGTCGTTGCCCGGGCCACGTCCGATCTCCTGCCGACCCTGCTCGAGGGCTTCCCCGAGCTGGCGGAGCGCGGGCTGACCGAGAGCTACAACGTGGCTCCGACCGACCCGGTGCAGGTCGTGCGGGAGCGCTCCGGCGATCGCGAGCTGTCCACGCCCCGCTGGGGGTTCGTCCCCGGCTGGTATCCCGACCTGAAGAAGAGGCCGCAGCCGATCAACGCCAGGATCGAGACGGTCGCCACGAGCGGGATGTTCCGGAAGGCCTTCGCCTCGGGCCGCTGCATCGTCCCGGCGCAGGGCTACTACGAGTGGGTCGTCACCGAGACCGGCAAGCAGCCGCACTACATCTTCGAGCCCGACGCGGCCCTCGCCATGGCCGGGATCGTCACCGCCTGGCGCGACCGCTCCAAGGGCGACGACGATCCGGACCGCTGGGTGCTGTCGACCGCGATCATCACGCGCGACGCGCACGTGGCGCCCGGCGAGGTGCACGACCGCATGCCGGCCTGTCTCACGCCCGACGCCTTCGACGCCTGGCTCGACCCGGCGCTCGATCCTGAGTCGGCCCTCGGACTCCTCGACGCGGAGAGTCTCGAGGTCGCGCACGCCCTGACCCACTACGAGGTCTCGAGAGACGCCAACAGCGTCAAGAACAACGGGCCGCAGCTCATCGAGCCGCTGCCGGGTCAGCACTGAGCCCTGTCCCAGGCACCGACCCGCCTCGCAGGGGCCGAGCGCGTGTCACAGCGAGCGCCCGGTTGGGTGAAGAATAGACAGCGCAGAGCCCTCGGAGGAGAACAATGAGCACCGTCACCAAATACGCGCCCGGCAGCAAGGTCCGGTACGGCTACGCGAAGGGCCCGGCGCAGATCGCCGCTCTCGTCGTCGCGATCCTGCTGCTCGTGACCGGCATCCTGGGCTTCATCCCCGGCGTGACCACCGACCTGGGCGACATCACGTTCGCCGGCCCGTACTCGGGCGCCCACCTCCTGGGCGTCTTCCAGACCTCGGTGCTCCGCAACAGCGTGTGGATCCTGATGGGCCTCATCGGCCTCGGCGCCCCCGTGAAGCGCCTCGGCGCGACCCTCTACATGTCGGGCATGGCGGGCTTCTTCTTCACGCTGTTCCTGTACGACCTGCTCTTCGGCAACAGCGACTTCGGCGGCAACATCTTCTCGTCGAACGTGCCCGACTTCGCTCTCGACTTCTGCTACGGCCTTGCCTTCGCCATCACGGCGCTGAGCACGAGCCAGATCGCCCTGATGGGCAGCGACTACGAGGAGTAGCCAGCGCCAGTAGTAGGCGGCACCACGCAGAGAGGCCACTTTCCGCCCCGGATCGGTGATCCGACGGGCGGAAGATGGCCTCTCGGCGTCGAGTGCGGGGCTAGAGCGCGTCGAGCTCCGCGACGGCGTCGGCGGGCAGCTCGAGCCCGGCGCCCGCGACGTTGTCACGCAGGTGCTCCACCGACGAGGTGCCGGGGATGAGCAGGATGTTCGGCGAGCGCTGCAGGAGCCAGGCGAGCGCCACCGACATGGGCGAGGCCCCGAGGCGCTCGGCGACCCTCCCGAGGGTGTCCGACTGGAGCGGGTTGAAGCCGCCCAGCGGGAAGTACGGCACGTACGAGATGCCCTGCTCCGCGAGCGAGTCGATGAGCGCGTCGTCCTCGCGGTTGGCGATGTTGTAGAAGTTCTGCACGGTCACGATCGGCGCGATCGACTGGGCCTCGGCGATCTGCTCCGCGTTCACGGTGCTGACGCCGAGGTGCTTGATGAGGCCCTGCTGCTGGAGCTCGGCGAGCGCGGTGAAGGGCTCCTCCAGGCTGCCGGCCTCGGGGCGGTCGAATCCGCCGACGCGGAGGTTCACGACGTCGAGCGCGTCGAGGCCGAGGTTCTCGAGGTTGGAGTGCACGGCGTCGCGGAGCTCCTGCGGCGAGCGAGCGTGCGGCCAGCCGCCCTCGGAGTCGCGTCGGGCGCCGACCTTCGTGACCAGGTGGAGATCCTGCGCATAGGGGTGCAGCGCCTCGCGGATGATCTGGTTCGTGACGTGGGGGCCGTAGAAGTCGGAGGTGTCGATGTGGGTGATGCCCAGCTCGACGACCTCGCGGAGCACGGCGATCGCCGCGTCGCGGTCTCGCGGCGGGCCGAAGACGCCGGGGCCGGCGAGCTGCATGGCGCCGTAGCCGGTGCGGGTGAGGGTGATGTCGGGTGCGACGGTGAAGGTGCCGCCGGGAAGGGTTGTCGTTGCCATGCCCCCACTCTGCTCCGCGGGCGCAGGATCAGGCAGAGCCGTCTCGATCCTGGGAGTGCGGGGGCCAGCCACGGCCCGTCGACCCCGGCTACCGTTCTCGCATGGACGATCAGAACAGCCTCGGCGACTACCTCCGGGCGCGGCGGGAGCTCGTGAAGCCGCAGGATGTCGGCCTCCGGCCCGGCGGGGTGCGCCGGGTCGCGGGTCTGCGGCGAGAGGAGGTCGCCACCCTCGCCGGCATCTCGTCCGACTACTACCTGCGGCTCGAGCAGGGCCGCGACCGGAACCCGTCGGTGCAGGTGCTCGAAGCCCTCGCCCGGGTGCTCCTCCTCGACCAGAGCGCGACGGAGTACCTCGTCAGCCTGTCTCAGGACCAGCCCCGCCGGCCCGCGCGGGCGTCGCGCGAGATCGTGCCCCCGAGCATCCTGCAGCTCCTCGACACGATCGGCCTGCCCGCGTTCGTGGAGGGCCGCTGGTTCGACGTGCTGGTCGCCAACCCGCTCGCGATCGCGCTGTCGCCGGCCTTCGCCCCCGGGCACAACCGCATCCGCTCGTTCTTCACCGATCCGGCGGAGCGCGACTTCTACGTCGACTGGGAGAAGGCGGCCGACGGGCTCGTCGCGGCCTTCCGCGCGTCGGTCGGGCTCGATGCGAAGGACCCGCGGTTCGTGCAGCTCGTCGGGGAGCTCTCGATCGAGAGCGAGACGTTCCGGAGGCTGTGGGCACGCCACGACGTCAGGATCGGGCAGGGCGGCACCATCCGGATGCGCCACCCGGAGGTCGGCCTCCTCGACCTGAGCCGCGAGAAGCTGCTGATCCCGGGCGAGAACGGCATGCTGCTGGCCGTCTACCACGCGGAGCCCGGCTCCGAGAGCGCGGCGATGCTCGGGATCCTGGGGTCGCTCTCGGCGGGACGCGGGGTCGAGCCCGGCGAGTCCGGCAGTGCCCGCGAGTCCCGCGAAGCGGATGCGGCCCCGCTCGACCAGCCGGCCGCACCGTCGGAGGGCCACGGCCCCACTCCGTAGGAGGGCCCGGTCACGTGCGACTGCGGCCGTCGTCGCGGTGGTATACCATGGCGGCACACCACCAGGAGGACCCATGACGAGCACGCCGACCGAGACAGCTGCCACCCCCGCGCTCGCGTGGCGGATGCTCGTGCTCGGCGTCCTCGCGCAGGCCTCGGGCACGGTGCTCGTCAGCACGCCGGCGTTCCTGATCCCGCTCCTGCACGTCCAGCGCGGCCTGCCTCTGCCTCAGGCCGGGCTGCTCGCGGCCGCCCCCACCTTCGGCATGGTGCTCACGCTCGTCGCGTGGGGCGCCCTCGCCGACCGCTTCGGCGAGCGCTGGGTGATCGCCATCGGCCTCGGACTCACCGCCGTCTTCGCCGGAGCCGCCGTCCTCAGCACGGGCTACGTCGCCCTCGCCGTGTTCCTCGTGCTCGGCGGGGCGTCGGCCGCCAGCACGAACGCGGCGAGCGGCCGGGTGGTCGTGGGCTGGTTCCCGAAGCACCGCCGCGGGCTGGCGATGGGCATCCGGCAGATGTCGCAGCCCCTCGGCGTCACGATCGCCGCCATCGCGATCCCGCTGCTGGCCTCGAGCGGCGGCATCGGGCCGGCGCTGCTGCTCCCGCTCGCGATGAACCTCGTGCTGGCGGTGCTCTGCGTGATCCTGCTCGTCGATCCGCCTCGCCCGGCCGTCGCGGCCGACGCCGCCCCGGCGGTGAACCCGTACCGCGGGAGCTCGTTCCTGTGGCGGATCCACGCGGTGTCGGTCCTGCTCGTGCTCCCTCAGTTCACGCTGTCGACGTTCGGGCTGGTCTGGCTGATCAGCGGCTACGGCTGGCAGGAGGGCGCCGCCGGCGCGGTGATCGCAGGATCGCAGTTCCTCGGCGCCCTGGGACGCATCGCGATCGGCTCCCTCAGCGACCGGTTCGACAGTCGCGTGGGACTCCTCCGCCTGGTGGGCGTGGCCGGGACCGCGGCGATGGGCCTCCTCGCCGCGCTGTCGGACACGTCGTGGGGTGCCGTCGCAGCCGTCGCGTTCGTGATCGCGACGACGATCAGCGTCGCCGACAACGGCCTCTCGTTCACCTCGGTCGCCGAGGCGGCTGGTCACCGGTGGTCGGGCAAGGCGCTCGGCGTGCAGAACACCGGGCAGTTCGTCGCGGCGTCGGCGGTGGGCCCGGGGGTCGGCGCGCTGATCGCGGTGGTCGGGTTCCCGGTCGCGTTCGGGCTGGTCGCGCTCGCGCCGCTGGTCTCGATCCCACTGGTGCCGCGGCACGACGTGTCGGCCGCCTGAGGCCAGCGGCCGGGCGGCTCCGCCGCCTGAGGCCCGCGGCCGGGCGTCGCCGCCGTCTGTCTACTCAGTCGAGCGACGCCGCGTAGACGCGGAACTCGCCCTTCTCGGAGTGCATGCGCCACAGCGTGTCGGCGAGGACGGTCGGCTCGTGCGACTCCTCGCCGCCGCCGATGCCGCGCGGGATGATGAGCTGGCCGACGTGGATGCCCTCGGGGGCGAGCGCCTCGTGGAGGAGCTGAGCGTAGGCGCTCTCGCCCGCGAAGGCGATCGACGTGCCCGTCACCGCGTCGCGGGGCCGGACGGCGCTGGCGCCGTTCACGAACAGGAGGGTGCCGCCCTTGAGCGCGCGCATGCCGGGGATCACCTGGTGGGCGACGGTGACCGGACCGTAGATCGAGAACTCGACCGGGCCGACGAGGTCTTCGGCGACCGTCTCGAGCACGGGACGCATGAACTCCTTGGCGGGAAGCGGGCTGTACTGCACGACCTCGACGGGCCCGAGCTGCTCAGCGGCCTGCTCGAGGGCGGCGCGAAGCGACTCGGCGTCGCGCACGTTCGCGCTGAAGCCCCGAGCCTGGAACCCCTCGCTCGTGAGCGTCTCAGCGAGCGCGTCGACCCTCCCCTGGTGACGGGCCACGAGGGCGACGGAGAAGCCCTCACGGGCGAAGCGGCGGGCGACGGCGAGGCCGAGGCCGGAGCCGGCCCCGATGATGGCGATGGTGGTCATGACCCGAGGCTACTCAGCGGGGCGCGTCGCCCGTCAGGATGCCGCCGCTCCGGCAGGCCGCGCGCCCACGTACGCGGCCAGGTGCTCGCCGGTCAGCGTGGACCGGGCCTCGACGAGAGCGGACGGGCTGCCCTGGAAGACCACGCGCCCGCCGTCGTGCCCGGCGCCGGGCCCGAGGTCGATCAGGTGGTCGGCGTGCGCCATGACCGCCTGGTGGTGCTCGACGACGATCACCGACATGCCGGAGTCGACGAGCCGGTCGAGCAGGGCGAGCAGCTGCTCGACGTCAGCCAGATGCAGCCCGGTGGTCGGTTCGTCGAGCACGAAGATCGAGCCCTTCTCGCCGAGGTGCATCGCTAGTCGGAGGCGCTGCCGCTCGCCGCCCGAGAGCGTCGTGAGGGGCTGCCCGATGGTGAGGTAGCCGAGCCCGGTGTCGACGAGGCGGCGCAGGATCGTGTGCGCGGCCGGGACGCGCGCCTCTCCCGACCCGAAGAAGGCCTCCGCCTCGGCCGCCGAGAGGGCGAGCACCTCGCTGATGTCGAGGCCGCCGAAGCGGTACTCGAGGACCGAGGCGTCGAACCGCCTGCCCTCGCAGTCCTCGCAGGGGGTCGCGACCCCGGCCATCATCCCGAGGTCGGTGTCGATCACCCCGGCTCCGTTGCAGGTGGGGCACGCTCCCTCGGAGTTGGCGCTGAAGAGGGCGGGCGAGACGCCGTTCGCCTTAGCGAAGGCCTTGCGGACCGGCTCGAGGAGCCCGGTGTAGGTCGCCGGGTTGCTGCGCCGCGACCCCTTGATGGCGCTCTGGTCGATCGACACCACCCCGGCCCCTGGGGGGATCGACCCGTGGACGAGCGAGCTCTTGCCGGAGCCCGCGACTCCGGTGACGACGGTGAGCACTCCGAGCGGGACGTCGACGTCGACCTCCTGCAGGTTGTGGGCGGTGGCCCCTCGGATGGCGAGGCTGCCGGTCGGCGTGCGGACGGTCGCCTTGAGGGCGGCACGGTCGTCGAAGTGCCGGCCCGTGATGGTGTCGCTCGCGCGGAGCTCGTCGACCGAGCCCTCGAAGCAGACGGTGCCGCCGTTCGATCCTGCGCCCGGGCCCAGGTCGACGACGTGGTCGGCGATCAGGATCGTCTCGGGCTTGTGCTCGACCACCAGGACCGTGTTGCCCTTGTCGCGGAGGCGGAGCAGCAGGCCGTTCATCCGCTGGATGTCGTGCGGGTGGAGGCCGGTCGTCGGCTCGTCGAAGACGTAGGTGACGTCGGTGAGCGACGACCCGAGGTGGCGGATCATCTTGACCCGCTGGGCCTCGCCGCCGGAGAGCGTGCCGCTGGCCCGGTCGAGCGACAGGTAGCCGAGGCCGATCTCGACGAACGAGTCGAGGGTGTCGCGCAGGGAGTCGAGGAGCGGCCGGACCGTCGGCTCGTCGAGCCCGGCCACCCAGGCGGCGAGGTCGCTGATCTGGAGCGCGCAGGCCTCGGCGATGCTCACGCCGGCGATCCGCGACGACCGGGCGAGCTCGCTGAGGCGCGAGCCGCCGCAGTCGGGGCACGCGGTGAACGTGACGGCCCGGTCGACGAAGGCGCGGATGTGCGGCTGCATCGCGTCGCGGTCTTTCGACAGGATCGACTTCTGCACCCGGAGCACGAGACCCTCGAACGTGAGGTTCACCCCGTTGACCTTGACCTTCACGGGCTCGTGGTGGAGGAAGTCGTCGAGCTGCTGCTCGGTGAACTCGCGGATCGGGCGGTCGGGCGGGAAGAACCCCGAGCCCTCGATGATCCGCACCATCCAGCCGTCGCCGGTGTAGCCCGGCACGGTGATCGCCCCGTCGGAGATCGACTTCGAGTCGTCGTAGAGCTGGGTCAGGTCGATGTCGGAGACCGAGCCGCGGCCCTCGCAGCGCGGGCACATGCCCCCGAGCCGGGTGAAGGTGCGCTTCTCGGCCTTCGCCTTCTCGATGCCCCGCTGCACCGTGATCGCGCCGCTCGCCGTGACCGACGCGACGTTGAACGAGAAGGCGTTCGGCGGCCCGATGAACGGCATGCCGAGGCGGCTGAACAGGATGCGGAGCATCGCGTTGGCGTCGGTCGCGGTGCCGACCGTGGACCGCGGATCGGCGCCGAGCCGCTGCTGGTCGACGATGATCGCCGTCGTGAGCCCCTCCAGGACGTCGACGTCGGGCCGGGCGAGGCTCGGCATGAAGCCCTGGACGAACGCGCTGTAGGTCTCGTTGATCATGCGCTGCGACTCGGCGGCGATCGTGCCGAACACGAGGGAGCTCTTGCCGGAGCCGGAGACCCCGGTGAACACGGTCAGCCGCCGCTTCGGGATCTCGATGCTGATGGACCGGAGGTTGTTGACGCGCGCGCCGTGGACGCGGATGGTGTCGTGCGAATCGGCGTCAGCCATGGTCGCTCCTCACTTCTGGCCCGGTGGTGGGTCTGATCCTGGCGCACGTGGCGGCGGCGGGCAAACGGTTCTCCACAGGCCGGGGGCCTCTTCTGACAAAGCCCTGGGTGCGGGAAGGGATGTCGGAGGTCGGGGGTTGTGTGGTGTCGTACTTGCCCCTCACTCGAAAGGACCCCGTGGATCTCTTCAGCCCGGTCACCCTCGGCGACGTCGAACTCGCCAACCGCCTCGTCATGGCTCCGCTCACCCGCACCCGCTCCGGCGACTCGGGCGTGCCCAACGACCTCAACGTCGAGCACTACACGCAGCGGGCGAGCGCCGGCCTCATCATCACGGAGGGCACCTACCCGAGCCGCGAGTCGCGCTCCTACCCGGGCCAGCCGGGCATCGTCGACGACGAGCAGGAGGCCGGCTGGAAGCGCGTGGCCGAGGGCGTCCACCGCGCCGGCGGCAAGATCATGATGCAGGTCATGAACGGCGGGCGCGTCTCGCACACCGACATCACCGGCACCGACCGCATCGTCGCCCCGAGCGCGATCGCGATCCAGGGCGAGGTGCACGTGCCGAGCGGCAAGAAGCCGTTCCCGGTGCCGCACGAGCTCAGCACCGACGAGCTCGCCACCGTCCGCGACGAGTTCGTCGAGGCGTCGCGCCGCGCCGTCCGCGCCGGGCTCGACGGCGTCGAGATCCACTCGGCGAACGGCTACCTCCTCCACCAGTTCCTCTCCCCGGCCTCGAACCAGCGCACCGACGAGTACGGCGGGTCGCCCGAGCGCCGCGCGCGCTTCGTCATCGAGGTCGTCCAGGCCGTGGCCGCCGAGATCGGTGCCGGCCGCGTCGGCATCCGCCTCTCGCCGTCGCACAACATCCAGGACGCCCTCGAGACCGACGCCGACGAGACCCGCGCGACCTACGAGATCCTGGTCGACGCTCTCGCGCCCCTCGGCATGTCGTACCTGAGCATCCTGCACTCCGACCCGGCGGGCGAGTTCGTGCAGAGCCTCCGCACCCGCTTCGGCGGCGGCTTCATCGCCAACAGCGGCTTCGGCCACATCACGACGCGCGACGAGGCGATCGCCTTCATCGCCGACGGTCACGCCGACGCCGTCGCGGTCGGACGCGCCATCATCGCGAACCCCGACCTCGTCGAGCGCTGGGAGGGCGGCCACCCCGAGAACGAGCTCGACCCGAGCACGCTCTACGGCTCGTCCGCCGAGGGCTACACCGACTACCCGCGCCTGAGCGCGTAGCACCCGAGCAGCGACGTGACGGCGTCCGCCGCAGACGGCCACCCGGTGACCGAATGTGACGGGCGCCGTCACGCGTGCCGCACGATCCTGCGAGCATCGAGAGCATGAGCGACACGCGCGTCCCCCTCTCCGTGCTCGATCTCGTGCCGGTGTCGAGCGGCTCCGACAGTCGCGAGGCCCTCCGCAACAGCATCGACCTGGCCCAGCGGGCCGAGGCTCTCGGCTACTCCCGCTACTGGCTCGCCGAGCACCACCTCAACCCCGGGAACGCAGGATCGGCGTCGCTCGCCTTCTGCGCCGTCCTGGCCGGAGCGACGCGCACGATCCGCCTCGGCACGGCGGCCACGCTCCTCGGGCAGTGGGCGCCGCTGCAGATCGCCGAGGCCGCCGGGCTGGTCGCGACGCTCTACGACGGCCGGATGGACCTCGGTCTGGGCCGCACCCTGACTCCCCCGCCGCCCCCGGCCCCGGGCTCCCCGGCCGTCGAGCGGCCGACACCGCCGCCGGCGTCCACCGTCGACGGGCTCCTGCTGCCGTCGCCGGTCGCCGGCGATCCCCGGCGCGGACGCTTCGGGCTTCTGGCCGAGCTCGTGCTCCGGAGGCCCGAGACGGCCTTCGAAGACGGGGTGACGACGATCCTGCGCCAGCTCGACGGCACGTTCACCGACGCCGAGGGCGACCCGGTGCCGGTCCTGCCCGCCGTCGGCAGCGGCGCGGCGGTCTGGGTGCACGGCTCGAGCGGCGGCGAGAGCGCCCGCGTAGCCGGCCGCCTCGGCCTCCCGTTCGGAGCGAACTACCACACGACCCCGTGGTCGGTCCTCGATGCGGTGGCCGCCTACCGCGCCGCCTTCCGGCCCGGCAGGATCGCCGAGCCCCGGGTCATCGTGTCGGCCGACGTCCTCGTCGCCGACACCGAGGCGGAGGCCGAGCGCATCGGCCGGGGCTTCGACCGCTGGGTGCTGTCGGTGCGGGCCGGGAACGGGACGATCGAGTACCCGGCGCCGGACGACGCGGTGCCGCTCACCCCCGCCGAGCAGGCGCAGGTGCAGGATCGCGTCGCCACGAGGTTCGTGGGCGATCCTGCGCGGGTGGTGGAGCGCCTCGAGACGCTGCAGCGCGTCACCGGCGCGGACGAGATCCTCCTCACGACCTCCACGCACGCGCACGCCGACCGGGTCCGGTCGTACGAGCTGCTGGCCGAGGCCTGGGGCGTGACCGCGTGACGCACGTCCTCGACGACGCGATCGGGTCGGCGCTCCGGGGGAATCAGGCCCACCTGGCGGTGCACGATTCCGCTTCCGCTTCCGCGTCCGGGTCCGGTTCCGGCTCCGCGTCCGCCGCGCGCTTCCGCCCCTCGGTCGCCCCGTTCGCCTCGGTCGGCCTCGCCCCCAGCGCCGAGAGCTGGAGCGCCCTCCGCGCGATCGCCGGTGACGAGTCGGCCGCCATGTTCGTCGTCCCCGGCTTCGCCGTGCCGGACGACTGGGAGCGCCTCGCCACGCTGACCCTCACCCAGCTGACCGACGACGACGTCGACCCGCACGCCGTCGAGGCGCAGAGACGGACGCGCGCACTCACCCGCGCGGACGTCCCCGAGATGCTGCGGCTGACGGCCGAGACGCAGCCGGGCCCGTTCCTCGACGACACGATCGAGTTCGGCGGCTACCGCGGTGTCTTCGACGGCGACACTCTCGTGGCTCTCGCCGGTCGGCGCCTGAACCCGACCGGCTGGGTCGAGGTCAGCGCCGTCTGCACCGATCCGCGCTACCGCGGCCGCGGCTACGCCCGGGAGCTCGTACTGGACGTCGTGCGCGGCATCCGGCAGGGCGGCGAGCGCGCGTTCCTCCACGTGGCGACGGGCAACCCTGCCCGGGGCCTCTACGAGGCGATCGGCTTCGTGCCGCGGCGCGACTTCGAGGTGGCCGTCATCCGGGCGCGCAGCGCGGCCTAGCCGACGGGGAGCGGCGGCAGCGCGCGGAGGACGGCGGCGTCGCCGGAGAGGACGACGTCGCCCGCGCCGTGCGGGACCAGGAGGGTGGCACCGGCGGCGACGTCGATCGACCCGTCTCGCCACGCGATCCTGCCGGCCCCGCGCTCGACGACGAGCAGCGAGAACCCGGCGGCCAGGCGCAGGTCGCCCGAGAGGTGGAGCCGCTCGGCGCGGAAGAACGGGTCGGCTTCGGCGGGGAAGAGGCGCTGACGCCCGTCGTCGTCGGTCTCGCGGCCGGCCCCCAGCACGGCGAGGCGCTCGGCATCGATCGCGCCCCGGTGCAGGCCTGACAGGGCGACCTCCTCCGGCAGGCCGAGCAGGGCGGAGGAGCGGTCGAGCGCCGGGAAGCCCTCGAACTCGAGCAGGATCGACAGGTCGCTCGGCTGCTGGAGCTCCACCAGCGTCACCCCTGCGCCGATGGCGTGCGCCAGACCGGCGGGCACGAGCAGGGTGTCGCCGACCCCGAGCGGCACCCGGTTCATCGCCCCCAGCAGATCGGGGACGTCCTGCTCGCGGAACCAGTGCTCGACCTCCTCCTCGCTCACGTCGCGGCTGAAGCCCAGGTCGGCGTGGCCCTCGACGCCGTCGGCCACCGCCGTGACGATCCAGGCCTCGGTCTTGCCGCGCGGAGCCCGCAGGCGGGCAGCAGCGAAGGCGTCGTCCGGGTGGTAGTGCACGAACAGGCGCTCTCCGGTGTCGAGCAGCTTGAGCAGCAGCAGCGGGTCGGCGCCGAACCGCCTCACGTGCTCCTCGCCGAGGTAGGCCACCGGATCCTGCAGGATCGCGTCGCGCAGCAGCACTCCGTCGGGGAGCCTCGTCAGCCCGACCCCGCCTCCGGCGTGGACCTCGGTCGTCGACCCGACGAAGTCCTCCGGCGTGAAGTCGTCGATGTGCGGCAGCCCGCGGAACCGGGCGATGCCGGCGCCGCCGCGGTAGGGGCGGGCGAGCGGCTGGTTCGGCCCGAGCACGATCGGGGCCGTGCCGGATCGCGGGTGAGCAGCGGTGGTCTCCATGGGCCCAGTCTCGCACCGCGTCTGGCGGAGCGGTCGGAATGCGATACGTTAAGCGCAACATCCACA
Source organism: Frondihabitans peucedani (assembly GCF_039537585.1). NCBI lineage: Bacteria > Bacillati > Actinomycetota > Actinomycetes > Micrococcales > Microbacteriaceae > Frondihabitans > Frondihabitans peucedani. The sequence goes on along the minus strand of NZ_BAABAU010000001.1, from coordinate 1,860,448 downwards.
TATCGCACGACTCACCACGAAGGAGTGGTTTTTGAGCACCTCCCGCCGCACGGTCGCGTTCCTCGTCCTGTCTCTCACGGGCGGTGTCGTCTTCCAGGTCGCCTACATCCGCTTCGTCTACCTCGGCGACACGGCGCGCGCCCTCGACATCTCGATCCAGGAGTACGGCAACGTGACGTCCGTCTTCGGGGCGGTCGCCGTCGTCATGTACTTCGTCGGGGGCTGGTTCGCCGACCGGTTCTCCCCCAAGCGGCTCATCGTGGTCGCCCTCGTCGGAACCGGCGCCGTCGACCTCTACCTGGCCACCGTCCCGGGCGTCGCCGGCATCGTCGTCGCCCACGTCCTCTTCGCGGTGTTCGGCATGGGCCTCTACTGGTCGGCGCTCGTCAAGTCGATCGGCATGCTCGGCAGCCCCGACCAGCAGGGCCGCCTCTTCGGGTTCCTCGAGGGCACGCGCGGGCTCGCGTCGACCGTCGTCGGGTTCGTCGGCTCCGCCGTCGTGGCGGCCGCCGTCGTCGCCTCCGACGGCGTCCTCACGCTGATGCGGCTGTTCGGCGTCCTGTGCTTCGTCTTCGCCGTGCTCGTCGCGGTGCTCGTGCGACAGGACGAGGCCGAGCGCCAGGCGGCCGCCCGCCAGACCGTCACGCTCGGCGAGCTCCTCTCGGCCGCCCGCAACCGGTACACCTGGCTCATCGGCGGAACGATCATGGCGATGTACTGCTTCTACACGCTCCTCGGCTACCTCACGCCTCTCCTGCAGAACGGGTTCGGGGTCGCCGCGGCGGCGGTCGGCGTCATCGGCGTGATCCGCACCTACGTGTTCCAGTTCGTGGCGGGGCCGGTCGGCGGCATCCTGGCCGACAAGGCGACCCGCTCGACGCCGCGCTACATCCGGCTGATGTTCGTCGTGGCGGGCGCCGCCGCCCTCGCCTTCCTCCTGCTGCCGCACCGTCCCGCCCTGATCGGAGTCGCGTTCGCGATCACGATCGTCCTCTGCTTCGCCGTCTTCTCGGCGCGCGGCGTCTACTGGGCGACGGTCGGCGAGGTCGGCGTCCCGGCCGTGCAGCGCGGAGGCGTCATCGGCCTCGCCTCCGGGCTGGCCTATCTGCCCGACGCGTTCCTGCCGTCCGTCGGGGCGTGGTGGGTCGGCGATCCTGCGAACGGCGTGGCCGAGCAGGGCGGCGGGTTCACGGCCCTCTTCGCGTTCCTCATCGGCGCGGCCGTCGTCGGCTTCGTCCTGACGACCCTCACCCTTCGCCAGTCGCGGCGCCCCGGCACTCTCCCCTCGGCCTCCACGGCCTCCACCGCATCCACCACCGAAAGGCCCTCATGGACATCAGCGACTTCTCCCTCGACCTCTTCTCGCTCGACGGGCGCGTAGCCGTCGTCACCGGCGGCAACTCCGGCCTCGGGCAGGCGTTCACCGTCGCCCTCGCCAAGGCCGGCGCCGACGTCTTCGTCCCGAGCGTCGCCGACGACGACGGCGTCACGCGACGGCTGGTCGAGGCCGAGGGCCGCCGCTACGAGTTCCTCGAGATCGACCTCACCGACGCCGCAGCGCCCGAGGCCGTCATCGACGCCTGCCTCGACCGGGTCGGCCGGATCGACGTGCTCGTGAACTCCGCCGGGATCTGCACGCTCGCCCCCGTCGCCGACTTCGGCCGACCCCAGTGGGACCCGATGGTCGCCGTCAACCTCACCGCCCCGTTCGCCCTCGGCCACGCCGTCTCGCGGCACTTCACGGCCCAGGGCTCCGGCAAGATCATCAACATCGCGTCGCTGTTCGCGTTCCTGGGCGGGCAGTGGTCGCCTGCTTACGCCGCCACGAAGCACGGCATCGTCGGCTTCACCAAGGCGTACTGCGACGAGCTCGCCGGGCACGGCGTCCAGGTGAACGCGATCGCGCCGGGCTACTTCGCCACGGCGATCACCGAGCAGACCCGCTCCGACCCGGCCACGAACCAGCGCGTCCTCGACCACATCCCCGCCGGCCGCTGGGGCGACGTCGCCGACCTCATGGGCGCGACGGTGTTCCTCGCCTCCCGCGCCTCCGACTACGTCAATGGCCACACGCTGACCGTCGACGGCGGGTACCTCGTGCGCTGAGCAGGCGCACGCACCTGCACGTCCCGTTCTCCCCTCCCCCTGCGCCACCCACGAAAGGCCTGCCCATGCTCGAATCCCGCTCCCCCCTCGACCGGTCCGGAGTCCTCGCCGGCCTCCTCGCCCTCCTCGGCCCGTCGAAGGTCGACACCACCCCCGAGGCGCTCGACGAGGCCAGCGTCGACCGCTTCAAGAAGTACCAGTCGGTCCACGGCATCTTCGACGCGCCGCGGCCGGTGGCGATCGCGTACGCCGAGTCCACCGCCGACGTCTCCGCGATCCTGCGCTTCGCCGACGACGAGCTCGTCAACGTCGTGCCCCGCTCCGGCCGGACGGGCACCGAGGGCGGCCTCGAGACGAGCGTCGCCGACACGATCGTGCTCGACTGCTCCCGGCTCGACCGGATCGTCCGCATCGACCGCGAGAACATGCAGGCGACCGTCCAGGCGGGCGTGCCGCTCCAGGACCTCGAGGACGCCCTCCGCGAGCAGGGCCTCACCACCGGCCACTCGCCGCAGTCGAAGCCCCTCGCCCAGTACGGCGGGCTCGTCGCGACCCGGTCGATCGGCCAGTTCTCGACGCTCTACGGCGCGATCGAGGACATGGTCACGGGCCTCGAGGCGGTGTTCCCGGGAGGCCACGTGCGCAGGATCAAGAGCGTGCCCCGACGCGCCGCCGGCCCCGACATCCGCCACGTCGTCATCGGCAACGAGGGCGCTCTGTGCGTGATCACGGAGGTGACCGTCAAGGTGTTCGTGCACCAGCCCGAGAACAACGAGTTCCACGGGGCGCTCGTCGACGACATGGAGACGGGCGTCGCGATCCTGCGCGAGGTGGTCGTCAACGGCTTCCGCCCGTCGGTCGCCCGCCTGTACTCGCCGGAGGACGCCGCCCAGCACTTCTCGCACTTCTCCGACGGCAGGTGCGTCGTGGTGTTCGTGGCGGAGGGCCCGCGCGGGATCGTCGAGGCGACGAGTGCCGAGATCCGCCGGGTCCTCGCCGGGCACGAGCACGAGAGCGTCGATCCTGCGCTCATCGAGGCGTGGTTCGACGACCTCAACTGGGGCCAGGACAAGATCGACGCCGAGAAGACCGACATGCTCGAGACCGGCCGCCTCGGCTACACCACCGAGATCTCGGCCGACTGGTCGGCGGTCGTCGACGTGTACGACGCCGTCCTGCGCCGCATCCGCGACGAGTACCCGCACGCGAACGACCTCACCCTGCTCGGCGGCCACTCGTCGCACAGCTACCAGACCGGCACGAACCTCTACTTCGTCTACGACTACGCGATCGACTGCTCACCGGAGGAGGAGATCGAGAAGTACCACGTGCCGCTCAACGCCATCATCGTCGAGGAGGCGCTGAGGCACGGCGGGTCGATGGTCCACCACCACGGCATCGGCAAGTACCGCACCCCCTGGACAGCGGTCGAGCACGGCACCGCGTACCCGGTCCTCGAAGCGCTGAAGACGGCCTTCGACCCGAACGGGATCATGAACCGCGGCACGGTCTTCCCCGTGCCCGGCGCGATCCAGCCCGCGGCCGAGGCGGCCGGCACGACCGCGGCCCTGGTCTGACCGTGCCCCGCTACGTGGTCGGGATCGACAGCGGCTCGCAGAGCTCGAAGGTCACCGTGTTCGACGAGCTCGGCGCCGTGGTCTCCGAGGGGCGGGTGGCGCTGCGACCGACGGTGAGCCCGACGCCGGGGGCGGTCGAGCACCCGGGCGACGACCTCTGGGAGTCGATCGCGGCAGCGTGCAGGATGGCGATGGCGGCGTTCCCGCACGATCCCCGGTCGATCACCGGCGTCGGGCTCTGCACCATCCGCTTCTGCCGCGCGTCGCTCCGAGCCGACGGGTCGCTCGCCGGGCCCGTGCTCAGCTGGATGGACCCGCGCGTGGGCCGCCCGTTCGAGGCGGAGGGAGGCGACGCCGCGCGCGTCACGACCTCGTCCGGCTACATCACCCACCGCCTGACCGGCCGGTTCCGCGACACCGCCGCGCAGTACCAGGGCGTGTGGCCGATCGACCACGACGCCTGGGACTGGTCTCCGGACGAGACGGCCTACACCGCGACGGGCCTCCGGCGGGAGCAGCTCTCCGAGCTCGTGCTGCCGGGCGAGATCCTCGGGGAGGTCACGGCCGAGGCGGCCGCCGCGACGGGGCTGCCGGTCGGGCTCCCCGTGGTGGCGACGGCGAACGACAAGGCGGTGGAGGCGCTCGGCTGCGGTCTCACCGACCCGCGGACGCTCCTCATCTCGCTGGGCACCTACATCGCGGCGATGTCGGTCGGCGATCAGCGCGCAGCCGCACCGACCGCGTACTGGTGCAACTTCGCCAGCGAGCCGGGCGTCTTCCTCTACGAGAGCGCCGGCATCCGCCGAGGCATGTGGACCATCAGCTGGTTCCGCGACCTCCTCGGCGAGGCCGCTGCCGCGGCTGCGGCGGCAGAGGGCACGCGCCTCGAGGAGGTCCTGAACCGCGAGGCCGAACGCGTCCCCGCAGGATCGGGCGGCCTCCTCAGCGTCCTCGACTGGCTGGCCCCGACCGGGTCGCCCCACCGCCGTGGCAGCATCCTCGGCTTCGACGGTTGGCACGGCCGAGCGCACGTCTACCGCTCCCTCCTCGAGGGGATCGCCTTCACGATGAGACGGGCGACGCTCGCCATGGCGGCCGAGGTCGGGGTCGAGTACGACCGGGTCGTCGTGTCGGGCGGCGGATCGTCGTCCGACCTGATGATGCAGATCCTGGCCGACGTCGTCGGCCTGCCGACGGAGCGGGTCGTCGGCGAGAGCGCGGCCGGACGAGGCGCCGCCGTCTGCGCGGCCGCCGCCACCGGTGTGCACCCGTCGCTGGGCGCGGCAGTCGCGGCCATGGTCCACCGGCGCGACCGCTTCGAGCCCGACCCGTCGACCGCCGCCGTCTACGCCGACCTCGGCGCCCTGCACGGATCGATCACCGAGGCGACCGACCCGCTGTACGAGCGGCTCGCGGCTCTCGGCTCGGCCGGGACGGCGTCATCCTGAACCGGCCTGGGTGTACCCCGAATACTCAGACACCTGAGGGCTGCTCGCAGCGCGCGAATATCGTGGCGACCATCCGGCCATCGGGGCCGCAGCGAAAGGGTTTCTCATGAGCAGCACCACCGCATCCGGCCGTCCCACGACGGTCACGGTCTCGTTCATCATCTGGCTGGTCGTCGTCCTCGCGAACATCCTGTCGGGGATCATCAACCTCGTCTCGGGCGGCGGCAGCAGCAGCGCCGCCAGCAGCGTCGGCACCGCACCGCTCGTCACCGGAGCGATCTTCGCGTTCGTCCTGGCCGTCGTCGAGGTCATCATCGTCTTCAAGATGCGCGACGGTCGCAACTGGGCCCGCATCGTCCTGCTGATCCTCGCGATCCTGCAGATCATCGGCGTGGGCGTCGGCGCTGCCAGCGGCGGAAACGCGTTCGGCTGGATCGGCGGCGTCGCCGTGATCGTCGCCACGATCCTCATGTTCGTCGGCGGAGCGAACGGCTACTTCCGCCGCCGCTAGGCATCCGACGGCGTCTCGTCTCGCCAGCCACTCCCGCCGGGCCTCCCCGGGTCGGTACGGTTGGCGAGCAACTCGACCCGATCAACTCGAACTCCGACGAAAGGCCAGCACTCGTGACCTACTCAGCACCCCAGCCCTACGGCAACCCGAACGCCCCGGTCGGGGCCTCCGACCGCTACAGTGTCCTCGCGATCGTCGGGTTCGTCCTGGCGTTCGTCTTCAGCCTCGCCGGTCTGATCGTGAGCATCATCGCTCTCACCCAGATCAAGCGCACCGGCGAGCGCGGTCGCGGTCTCGCCCTGGCGGGCGTCATCATCAGCGCTCTCTCGCTCATCATCGCCATCGTGATCTCGATCGTGGTCTTCTCGGCCGCGGCGAACCAGGTCGGCACGACCTACTAGCGCGTCCCGCACCACCACCCCCTCAGACCCTCGCGATCGGCCGCGACGGTGGTCCTAGGACCACCGCGACAGCCGATCGCGAGGGTCTGACCGTTGCGGGGGGCGGGGGGCGGAGGGCGGAGCGCGGGGCACGGGGGGCGGGGCGGGGCGGGGGGCGCACCGACGAGAGTCAGCCGCTGTGCTGCGTCAGCCCGTGCTCGGTCTTCTCCCAGTAGTGCGGCCGGGTGAGCAGCTGCCACAGGCCCTTGTAGGCCGCGACGGAGTGCAGGATCCAGTAGACAGGGTTGAGCAGCGACCACAGGATCAGGTTGAACGTGCCCCGCTTGAACGGGCCCATCATCGACAGGTAGACCATGATCCCGTTGCCGATCAGGAAGTTGAACAGGCAGATCCAGAGCACCCAGGCCGGGAAAACCCGCCCGATGACGTCGCTCGGGATCGCCAGCGACGCGGCGGTCACCAGGTAGAACGGGATCACGCCCAGGAACGTCGCGGGCGTCCCGCCGATGAGCAGCGCGAAGCTCAGGAAGCGCACGAAGCCGATCTCGCGGATGAGGGCCGCGGGGCGCCGGGCGTGCACGAGCGTCGTCTGCATGTAGCCCTTGATCCAGCGTGACCGCTGCCGGATGAAGTTCGGGACGGACGTGTTCGCCTCCTCCATCGTCGTGGAGTTGATCACGCCGACGCGGTAGCCGATGGCGGCGGCGCGGATGCCGAGGTCGGCGTCCTCGGTGACGTTGTACGGGTCCCAGCCGCCGAGCTCGATGAGGGCCTCGGTCCGGAAGTGGTTCGACGTGCCGCCCAGCGGGATCGGCAGGTTCGCGTGGTCGAGCCCGGCGAGCATGTAGTCGAACCAGTAGGAGTACTCGAGCGTGAACATCCTGGTCAGGACGTTCTCCGTCGCGTTGAAGTAGTTGAGCGCCGCCTGGACGCAGGCGGTGTCGGGGCCTCCGCGCTGGAACGCGATCAGCGCCTTCTTGAGCTGGTCGGGGTCGGGTGTGTCCTCGGCGTCGTAGATGACGAGGAACTCGCCGGTGGCGAGGTAGAGGCCGACGTTGCAGGCGCGCGGCTTGGTCTGCGGGGCGCCCCGGGGCACGGTGACGATGTGGAAGTGCGCCGGCGGGTCGGCGCTCTCGATGGCGCGGCGGGTGTCGTCGTCCTCCGCCTCGATCAGGATCAGCACCTCGAGCTTGTCGACCGGGTAGTCGAGGCCGCCGAGGTTGTCGATCAGCTGCGCGACGATGTTCGCCTCGCGGAAGACCGGCACCAGGACCGTGTAGACGGGCAGCTCCTCGTCGGTCAGCGCGGCGACCTCCGTCGGGGTGATCCGCTCGACGACGTCGAACTGAGCACCGCGGAGCGCGATGACGAACTTGAATCCCGTGCCCGCCAAGAACACCAGGCTCACGAGGGCGAGCAGTCCGACGACGACCTCGCGCGGCCAGACGACGAGCAGAGCGACGAGCACGACGCCGGCGACCAGCCCCGAGACCTTCTGCGCCCGCGAGAACACGACGCGCCCCGAGAGCTCCGGGTTCCGCGAGAAGAGCGCGTTCGCGGCGTCCTCGGCGACCTTCTCGTCGAACAGCTGCACGACCGTGTTCTTGAGGTCCCACGCGCTGACCGACACGAAGGTCACCGGTGCGCGGAGCTCCTCCTCGAGGGCGTCGCCGAGGGCCGCGTCGTCGGCCCGCTCGGAGGTGGCGACCAGGATCGTGCCGTCGTCGAGGCGGCGCACCGGCAGCCAGTCCTCGGCCAGGTACCGCTGACCGGAGGCCCTCCTGACCAGCAGGAGGTCGAAGTCGGTGAGCGCGAGGGGCTGCGTCGTCGCCATGTCAGTGACCTCCGAGGATCGCCGAGGCGCCGACCGCGACGGAGTGCATCCAGTCGACGACGATGGGCCGGTTGAACGCGGCCGCCCAGGCGATGACGATCTGGGCGCCGGCCACGACGGTGATCAGGATGCTCGACCGGGTCGTGTTGGCGGCGGGCAGGATCGCGATCCCCATCATGGTCATGATGAGGAAGGTGTTCCCCGCGGAGTTGGCCGGGATGAGGTCGAACACGTAGCCGATCAGCAGGGCGGCGAACAGCAGCGTCGAGATCAGGATCGCGCCGGGTCGGCGGACCAGGAGCGCCAGCGCCCATCCGGACAGCATCGGCGCGACGAGCAGGAACCCGTTGAGGGTGGTGACGAAGCTCGGGACGATCGCCCAGCGCGCCGGGTCGTAGACGAACTGCTGGGTGAGGATGAGGAACGGCGTGTGGAGGAACACCAGCTGGAGGAACGCGACGGTCGCGAAGGTCGACAGCGTCGGGAAGAGCACGACGAGGATGTTCGACCCGCGGGCGCCCTTCTGGCCGCGACGGGCCAGCGTGAGGAGCGGCGCCGTGAGGCCGGCGACGACCACGAACACGAGGCCGCTGGCGCTGCTGAGCGCAGTCAGCATGAAGAGGATGCCGGCGCGGAAGCCCGCCTGTGTGTTGCGGTTGACGATGAACCGCACCATGTTGATCGCACCGATGCCGAAGAAGGCGATCCCGAGGAACGCCTCGAAGTTCGTCGTCACCATCGCGGCGAAGAGCGGGTTGCCGCCGAGCGCGATCATGAAGACGGTGATCTTCGCCGGGTGGAAGCGCCGCTGGTGCATCACCTGGATCATCTGCTGCAGGAACGGCCCCGCGAGGAGCGCGCCGACGAGCCCGAGGCCGAACGCGCCTCCGGGGATCACGGCCCCGAGGACCGTGCTGATCGGCGGGTAGAGCTCGCCGACCCAGGCGACGTCGGCGCGGGTCCAGTCGATGGCGGCGACGCGGGCGACGAGGTCCTCGTTGACGGTCGTCCCGGTCGCGAGGCCGGGCGACAGGCGCTCGACGAGTGCCACCAGGACGAACGGGACGGAGAGCGCGAGACGCAGGATCCACCGCGCCGAGGCCCGGTTCGGGAACGCCTCGAGCCGCACCCGGGCCGGGCTGAGCGGTGCGTTCCGCGCCGCCTCGTGCCGTCCGCCGCCGAAGCGGACTCCCGGGATGGCGACCATCAGGCGGCGTCCTCCTCGATCGAGGCGGACAGCTCGAGGAAGATGCCGGCGAGCCGCTGGACCTCGTCGGGAGCGACCACCCGGGCGAAGATCCTGCGATAGACGTTCCAGGCGTCTTCGACCGCGGCGCCGCCTTTCGCGGTCAGCGCGACGTTCACGCGGCGCCGGTCGGTCGGGTGGGCCTCGCGGGCTGCGAGGCCGGCCTTCTCGAGGCGGTCGACGAGGGGCGTGATCGATCCGGCAGTCTGGTCGAGGAGTCGCCCGAGGTGGCCGAGGGTGGTGCCGCCGAGGATCCGCAGGATGAGGAGCGTCCGCAGGTCGGTCTCCCCGATCCGGTGGCGCCGCGCGAGCCGGGCGGTGAGGCGGTGGTTCTGACCCTGCAGGCGCGCGAACGAGACGAGCAGGTGCTTCATGCTGACCTCGTCCGGCACGGCGACGGCGGTGGCTGTCGGGGTGCTCGTGCTGCCGGTGCTCATCTCTCGGGGGCTCTCTCTCGTGACGGCGGCCCGATCGGAAGACGGGTCGATAGTCACAGCATAAGAAAGCTCGATGATCGAGCGACATCCCCAGAGAGAGGGGTCCCAGATCGGGGGCCTCGGCGGGAGGCCCCCGACCGGCCGGCGCGTGAGCGGGGTCGTCAGGTCAGCGCAGGATCACGCCCCCGTCCGCCGCGGCCCGGGCTCCGGGCGGCGGAAGCGGCGGAACAGCACCAGCGCGAGTCCCATCATCAGGATGCCGAAGCCGATCAGGACGATCCCCGACACCCCCTGGCTTCCGGTGAAGGCGAGCGATCCTGCGATCGTCCCGGCGACCGAGACGGGTGCCGCCGGAGTCGGCGTCGCCATGGCGGACCCGCCGGATGCCGGGCCTCCGCCGGCCGAGCCGCCGGAGCCGCCTGATCCACTGGAGCCGCCACTCGAGCCGCCGGACGTCCCGCCGGTGGTGCCGGTGCCGGCCGCGGGCGCCTTCGGGTAGGTGACCGTGATGGTGGACGCGACGAGCACGTCGTCCGAGTCGGAGACCTGGTAGCCGATGGAGGCGGTGCCGATGAAGCGGCCCTTCGGCGTGAAGGTCACGACGCCGCTCTTCACCGCGAAGGTCCCCTTGCCGGGCACGGTGAACGAGTCGGTCGGCGCACCGGTCGCAGGATCGAGCAGCTGCACGGTCGACGGGTCGAGGTTCGCGCCTGCCGAGGCCGTGTCGTTGCGGAGCGGCGAGATGCTCACCCTCCGGCCCGGCTCACCGCTCGCGGTGTCGCTCGCGGCCTCGGCGGCGGCGAGGACGTCGATGGTCGCGACCGCGGTGGTCGTGGTGCCCGCCGCGTCGGTGATCGAGTACGTGAACGTGTCGCGTCCGGAGAAGCCCGCGGTCGGCGTGTAGACGTACGAGCCGTCGGGCCGGACCGTGACGGTCCCGTGCTTCGGCGCGGTCTGCAGCGCGGCCCGGAGCGTGGTGCCCTGGTCGTTCGCCAGGAGTCCGCGGGTGGCGGTGACCCTGAGAGCGTGGCCCGCGACGGTCTGACCCGCATCGGCGACCGCTCGCGGCCGCACCGTGATCGTGACCGTCGCGTGGGCGGTCTGGCCGTCCTGGTCGGTGATCGTGTACGGGACGGTCTCGACGCCCGAGAAGCCGGGCTTCGGCGTGTAGTCGAGCGTCCCGTGACCGGTGATGGCGACCGTGCCGCCCGCGGTCGGGGTGCCGACGGCCGTCACGAGCAGCGCCGAGCCCGAGTCGTTGCCGAGCACGCCCGGGCTCTTCAGTGTGAGCTCCGATCCTGCGGCCACGGTGGCTGCGTCGTCGGTCGCGGTCGGCGCGACGGTCAGGGTCACGAGGCCCGTGCTGATCTGGCCGGCGTGATCGGTCACCGTGTAGGTGAAGGTGTCGGTCCCCGAGAACCCGTCGGCGGGCGTGTAGGTGTACGAGCCGTCGGGCCGCACGAGCAGCGAGCCGTGCTGCACGGTGCGGTCGATCCTGGGTACGAGGCCCGTTCCCGACGCATTCGAGAGGAGGCCGTCGTCCGCGGAGACGCTCCTGGGCGTCCCCGAGAGGACCGTGTCCGTGTAGTCCGCCGCGAGGTCGCCGACGAGGATCGTCGCCGTCGCGGTCGAGGTGCCGTGGAACGAGTCGGTGATCGTGTACGCGAACGAGTCGGTGCCCGAGAAGCGGGCGGTCGGCGTGTAGACGAACGACCCGTCGCTCTGCCTGGCGAGCGTGCCGTGGGCGAGCGTCGAGACGGAGCCCGAGCCGGACGCGGCCGGGGTCACCGCGGTGACGGTCAGACCGACCCCGAGGTCGTTGCCGGTGAGCTGAGCGGCCGTGATCGGCAGCGCCGTCCTGGAGGGCGTGGTGAACGCGTCGTCGAGCGCGCGGGGGGCGACGGTGACGGTCACCTGTCCGGTCGCGGTCTGACCCGACGCGTCGGTCACGGTGTAGGTGATGGTCTCGGGGCCCGAGAACCCGGCGGCGGCAGCGAAGTCGAAGGTGCCGTCGGCCGCGATCGTCACGGTGTTGCCGTCCGAGAGTGTGACGGGGGTGCCGGGTGCGGACGATCCTGCGACGGCGGTCACCGCCAGTCCGGTGCCGACCGAGCGGCCGAGGACGCCCGGTGCGTCGATGTGCGTGACCGAGCCGGCGAGGCCGCGGGCGGTGCCGTTCGGCGCGGACGGCAGGATCGCCAGCTTCACCGTGGCCGTCGCGGTCTGGCCGCTGGTGTCCGTCGCCGTGTAGGTGAACGAGTCGGGGCCCGAGTAGCCGGCGTCTGGCGTGTATGAGTACGAGCCGTCCGAGGCCAGGGTCAGGACGCCGTGCCTCGGCGGCGCGGCGACGGTCGCCTTCAGACGCGTGCCCGTGTCGTTCGCGAGGACACCGCCTGAGGCCGCGACGGTGAGGGCGCGCCCGGCCGTCGTGGAGCCGGAATCGGCAACGGCCGTGACCGCGACGGTCACGGTGACGGTCGCCGAGCTCGTCGAGCCGGCTGCGTCGGTGACGGTGTAGCCGAAGGAGTCGGAGCCGGAGAACCCGTCGACGGGCGTGTAGGAGTACGAGCCGTCGCTGTTCGACGCCAGATCGCCGTGGGCGGGTGCGGTGACCGAGGTGACCTCGAGCCCGGTGCCGCGGTCGTTCGCGAGGAGCGCGGCCGCGGTGACCTTTGCCGTGCCGCCCGCCTGCACCTGCACCGTGTCGGCGAGCGCCTTGGGCAGGACGGTCACGGAGACCGTCCCGATGCCGGTGCCGCCGGAGGCGTCGGTGACGACGTAGTCGAACGAGTCGCGGCCCGAGAAGCCGGCGGTGGGCGTGTACACGAAGGCGCCGCCGGAGCCGAGGGTCACCGCGCCGTGCGCGGCGGTGTGACCGGGCGCGGTGTCGAGGGTCGCCTGGAGGCCGGAGCCGGTCGCGTTCGAGAGCAGGCCGTGCGCACTGTCCACGCTGTCGGCGAGTCCTGCGGTGGCCGTCGTCGAGAGCGTTCCGGCATCGGGGGTGACGCGGATCGAGGCTGTCGCCGTGTCCTGCTGGTTCGTGGCGTCCTGGACGGTGTAGTCGAAGGAGAAGATGCCGGAGAAGCCGGGCTGCGGCGTGTAGGTGATCGAGCCGTCCGTGGTGTTCAGCAGGACGCCGCCGACGGAGGGCGAGCCGACCGAGACGATGCTCAGCCCGCTGCCCTTGTCGTTCGCGAGGAGGACGGCGGCCGGGACGGTCTCCGACTCCGTCACCGGTGTCGAGGGCAGGATGTCGGCCGCAGCGACCGGCTTGACGCTGAGCGACACGGTGGCGGTCGACGGGTTGGTGCCGTCGGTGGCCGTGTACGTGAAGCTCGCCGGTCCGGAGAAGCCCGCGGCCGGGGTGAAGGTGACGGTGCCGTCCTGGTTCAGCGCGGCGTGACCGCCGGCCACGTCGCCGACGCTCGCGATCGACAGGGACAGCCCGTTGTCGTTGCCGAGCAGCGCCGAGGAGGCGACCGTGACCGGGGCGCCCGCGTCGGTCGCCCGGAGCGAGTCGTCGTGGGCCTTCGGCAGGACGGTGATGGTGACGGTCCCGGTCGAGGTGTCGCCGGATCCGTCGGTCACTGTGTACGAGAAGGCGTCCGGACCCGAGTAGGCGGCGTCCGGCGTGTAGGTGTAACCGCCGTCGGAGGTCACCGTGACCGTGCCGTGCTGGGGCGTCGTCGGGTCGCTCACCGACAGGTCGGTTCCCTTCGCTCCGACGAGGAGCCCGTCCTTCGCTGCGACGACGTCCATCTCGCCGGAGGTGGCGGTCGTCTGGTGGGTGCCGGGAGCCGGCTTGACGGGGATGGTGGCGGTGGCCGCGGTGCTGCTGACGCCGTCGGTCACCTGGTAGGTGAAGCCCGCGGATCCTGAGAAGCCGTCGTCGGGGGTGAAGGTCACCGTCGACCCGTCGTCGCTGAGGGTCGCCTGGCCGTTCGTCGGCCGGTCGACGCCGGTCACCCGCAGGTTCGATCCGAGGTCGTTCCGGAGCAGGTCGGAGACGTCGATCGTGGTGACGGCGCCATGGGCGATCGCCGGCAGGGTGTCGTCCTTCGCCACCGGGGTGACGACGATCGTCTCGGTGCCCGCTCCGATGCCGCCCGTGGCGTCCTTCACGGTGTAGCCGAAGGTGTCGGTGCCCGAGAAGCCGTCGGCCGGCACGTAGGTGAACGAGGTCTTGTCGTCGTTCGTCGTGACGGTGCCGCCCTGCGTCGACGTCGGCGAGACGCCGTCGAGGGTCAGCGTGGTGCCGACGTCGTTGCCGACGGCGGACGATGCCGGCGAGGTGGTTGCGGTTCCGGCCGTCGTCGGGGCGAGCGTGTCGGCGACGGCCCGCGGCGTGATGGTCATGGTGACCGTGCCGGTGGACGTGTTGCGGCCGGCGTCGGTGACGTCGTAGGTCCAGGTGTCCTGTCCCGAGAAGGAGTCGGTCGAGGTGTAGGTGTACGAGCCGTCTGCTCGGAGGTCGACCGTGCCGTGCGCCGGGCTCGAGGCGTTGGAGGCCGTCAGCTTCGAGCCCCTGTCGTTCGCGAGGACGCCGTCGGCGGCCGTCGCCGTGACGGTGCCGCCGGTCGCGACGGTGCCGGTGTCGGCGACGGCGGTCGGGCCGACGTAGATGGTCACGGTCGGGCTGACCGTCTGGCCCGAGGAGTCCTGCTCGGTGTACGTGAAGGTGTCCTCGCCGGCGAAGCCGCTGTTCGGCGTGTAGGTGAAGGCGCCGGTCGTCGAGTCGAAGCCGGTGAGGGTGCCGTTCGCAGGATCGGTGTGCCCGGTGATGGTGATCCCGGTGCCCGCGTCGTTGCCCTTGACGCCCGGGGACGCCACCGTGAGCTGCCTGTCGGTCGGGGTCGAGTAGGAGTCGTCGGCCGCCGTCACGTGCTTGGAGATCAGCGTGTTCGTGAAGAGGCAGGAGACGTCGTTGTCGGAGTCGGTCGGGAGGTTGACCGTCGCGACCTGCCCTGTTCCCGAGCCGAGATTCCTGCCGGTGGTCGTGTCGCACGACCACGTGGTGCTGTAGTCGGAGAGGTTCGTGCCGTTGGCGGCGGACTGGGTCACCGTGTACGGGGACGTCGGGACGACGAGGTTCGATCCTGCGGTCGCCGCCTGGGTGCCGGTCGCCGTGCCGGAGGTCGTCGCCGTGTTGCCGTACGAGAGGCCGTTGCCGGTGATCGCCAGCGAGAACTGGTCGGTGGACCGCCAGCGCTCGTTGACGCTGGTCTTCGCGGAGATGCTGTCGGCGTAGTTGCAGCTCGCCAGGTCGGTGGGGGTGAAGGTGTTGCCGCTCCCGTCGGCGATGGTGCGGGGAGTGCCGACGGTCGCGCCCGAGCTCGGGTTGATCTGGACGATGGTGCCGTTGACTGCGACGTAGAGGTAGCCGTTGGTCGAGAAGGCGATGCCGGGGCTCGTCGTGACCGAGCCGAGGGCGGCGATCTCCGTCGTGGTGAACTCGGTCGTCCCCGCCGTCGTCGGGAGCTTCCCGTTGACGCGCACGACCTGGTTGCCCGAGACCGCGTACAGCACGCCCGTCGTGCTGAACGCGAAGTCGCCGGTGCTGGCCTGGGCGAAGTCGAGGTAGCCGACCTGGCCGATGGCGCGCCCGCCGCCCGCCGGGTCGTAGGCGTACACGGCCGCCGTCTTCGTGTTGCCCTGCGCGTAGTAGTAGATGCCGGTCGAGGGGTCGACGGCACCCCGGTACGTGGTCGCGGGGACGGTCACGCCCGTGATCGCCGTCGTCGTGTTGTTCGAGGGGTCGTACCGGGTGAGGGTGCCGTTCGGGTTGGCCGCCGTCGCATTGACCGTCGCGTAGGCGAAGGTGCCGTTCTGCGAGATCGCCAGGGCGTTGTTGGCGGGGCTGAACGACTGCGTGATCGGCGTCGCCGTGCCCGAGCTGGCGGCGATCGACTCGACGGCGCCCTGGTTGTTGATCGCGTAGAGCGTGTTCTGGTCGCACGACAGGGCGGTGCTCGCCGCCTCGGCCGTCGTGACCTGCGTCACACCGAGGCCGACCAGCAGGATGCTCGTGGCGAGCGCTCCGAACGTGAGCAGGCGCTTGGACAGGGGGATCGGGGCGGCGTGTTCGGCCATGGTGGCACCTCGGGATGACTGAGGCCGGGGAGCGAGCGGCTGGGGAGACCACCACACCGACCTCGCGCCACTGATCTGGCCGCTGTCCGGAGTACCTCAGGCACGATCCTCGGTTCTTTCGCCCGCGCCGCCCAGTCCCTTTCAGGGTGGCGCCCCCTCGGGGGCCAGGAGCGTGCCGGGTCTCCGAGGGCCTCGCGGGCTAGAGCTCGAGGCCGGAGGTGGCGAACCGGTCGGACAGGAAGCGGCCGTTCACGAGCAGGGCCGTGGCGTCCTGCTCGACGGCGGCGTCCCGCATCCTGCGCACGGCCTCCTCGAGTGTCGCCAGCTGCGCCACCAGGATGTCCTCGGCGGTCGACCCGTCGGTGAAGCGGTGCGAGCGCGCCCACGCCTCGGGCAGAGCCACGTAGGCGCGGAGCGTGTCGGGCAGGTAGACGGTCGCCGTGCGGCTCACGAGGACCTCGGCCTCGATGTCGCCCTTCACCCGCGGGAGGGTGTCGCGGAGGCCGTCGACGATGCGCGCGACGCTCTCTGCAGCAGCAGGAGGAACGCGCTGCTCCAGCCGGGCGGGCAGGAGGCGGAGCCCTCGGTCGACGTCGGCCTCGTCGACGAGGAGGTCGGAGCCGGACGGCTGCACGCCGAGCGCCTGGAGCGCCCGGGCCGCCGATGCCGCATCGCCTGCGGCGTCGGCGGCGATGGCCGCCACCTCGCCCGCGAATGCCGTGAGCCAGTCGCCGAGCGGCAGCGTCTTGCGGGAGATGATGACGCCGCCCGAGACGTAGGCCGACTCGCCGACCAGGCGCCTGCCGTCGAGGCGGAGGGTCAGGGCGTCCTTCGGACTGGTGAGCTTCACCTGCGTGATGTCGCCGGCCGCGCCGGAGAGGCGGTCTCTGAGGCTCCGCGAGCGCTGCACCTCGAGGACGCGGTCGGCGACGTCGTCCGGGAGCGCCCGCGCCACACCCTCGACGAGGCTGGCGAGGAGTGCCTGCGGGTCGTCGGGGGCGGGGCTGTGGAGGGGGCTGACCGTCACCGGTAGGGCCCGTCGGTCAGCGGGAGGACGAGGCTCGGCGTCGCGATGACGTGGTCTTCGCGGAGGGACCGGACGGCGGTGCCGATGGCGAAGAACTCGGTCGTGTGGCCGCCCCAGCGGTGCGGCAGCGACAGCAGCTGAACGCCCACGACTCCCTCGGCGGCGAGCTGCTCGGCCTCGGCCTGCATGCGTCCCATCGCCAGTTCGCGCGCGTCGTAGAGGGCCTCCGTGTACTGCGGGATCTCGACGTTCTGGCCGAGGGTCCCCATCGACGCCATCATGCCGCGGTGGGCGATGTGGTAGACGCAGGTGCCCATGACCAGGCCCTGCGGAGCGTAGCCCGACTGGATCAGCGTCCAGAAGTCCTGCCCCGAGAGATCGGAGGTGAAGGGGAGGTTCTTGTTGTTCCGCCAGGTGCCGACGGGCGGAGCCTCGTCGGCGACGACGGCGGTGCCGATGGCGATGAACTCGGCGAGGTCGTTGCCGTACTCCTTGAACTCGATCTCGAGCCGGACCCCCACGATGCCGTCGGCCCCGAGGGCGTCGGCCTCCGCCTCCATGCGCGTCATGGCGAGCTCCCGGGCGTGGTACATCGCCTGGCTGAGCTTGTCCATCTCCATGTTCTTCGACCACTTCCCGACCTGGATGCCGACGTGGTAGACGCTCGACCCGAGCACGAGCCCGACCGGGCGGAAGCCCGCCTGGCGGACCAGGAGGAACTCGTTCACCGAGAGGTCGGACGTGAACAGGCGCGCCTTCCCGTCGGCGAGGCGCGCTCGGGCGTCGACGGGCAGCGAGACGGCGGAGAGATCGGTGGAGTCGGGCATCGGGTTCTTTCTCGAGGGAGGGGAGAGGAGCGCAGGATCAGCGGGCACGCGTCGGTCAGGAGTACCGGCGCGTCCGCACTCCCGGGTCGGTGAGCGGCAGCACCGTCGTCACCGAGGCGGATCCTGGTCGGTTCTTCGTGCGGAACGCGTGCATCGGACCGGGCACCAGGACGGTGCCGGCGAAGATCGCCTCGGCGTGGAGGTCGACCTCCTCGCCGCAGGGCGTCTCGAACTCGCGGACGAACTGCTGGGTGATGACGAGGTCGGCGATGCCGTCGCGCCTGGCGAGGGCGGACAGCTGGTCGCGGGCGTCGTGCCGGGCCGCGTTGATGAGGAGCGTGAGGCCGTCGATCTCTTGATTGCCGGCCCAGACGGATCGCTGCTGCTTGAGCTGCCAGTCCTCGTGCTTGGTCGCGACCGAGATGCCGAGCACCATCTCGCGGGGCTGCATGCCGGAGTGGATCGCGCTCGCGCAGTCCTCGACGCTGAGATCGGCGTACCAGATCTCGCCCTGCACGCGCGGCCTCGCCACGAGCGACGTGTCGACGCTGCGGACGGCGGTGCCGATCGCCGTGAACTCGAAGACGGAGGCGTCCATCCGCTGCCGCTCGACGCGGACGCCTACGACGCCCTCGGCCCCGAGGAGGCGGGCCTCGGCGAGCATCCTGTTCACGGCCGTGTGCCAGCCGTTCTTGAACGCCTGGACGTACGGGCCGAAGCCGGCGTACCCGCCGTGGCCGCCCGTCGTCGTGACGGGGGTCTGGTAGGTCTGGCCGCCGAAGCCGCCGAGAGACCCGAAGCCGCCCCCGGGCCTGGTGCCGTACAGGCTGCAGCCGGTGCCCGACCAGCCGAGGTTCATGGCGATCGACCCGAACACCTCGCCGACGGCCGCGAGCCCGGCGCTCTGAGCGGCAGCCGCCGCGGGTGCCGAGAACAGCGATGCCGTCGTGCCGCTCGCGCGCTGCCGCTCGACGCGCTCGTGCGCTGCCTCGGGGAGCCCGCCCCTCCATTGGTCCACGTGCTCATCCAAGCACCTGCGCCACCGGCTGACCAGGTGATGCGGCGAGGCCATCGGCGGTGTCGAGCGGGCTCCCAGGTGAACCGGTTCGGTAGGTTGTGGGCACACCTGCGTAGCGAGGGGGCCGCGTGTACCGAAGACCGTTCTGGATGCGCAGCGTCCGGCGGCGTCCGGCAGCGGCCGTCTCGCTCCTCGTGCTCTCGGCTATCGCCGTGGCGGTCTCGGTCACGGCGCCGGTCCTGCTGCGCTCCGTGGAGCAGCAGACCCTCGCCGAGGCCAGCGGGCCGGTCGGCGGCTCGCGCACCTCGATCGTCACGTCGGCCGATGCGAACCCCGGCGCCATCGCCACCGGGACCATCGCCGCGAGCGACGCCGCCGAGCCGGCCGCGGCGTCCCGCCTGTGGACGACGCCGGTCACGGCCGCCGAGAGCACGGAGGCGTACGCGTTGGGGCCGGCAGGATCGCGCGTCGACCCCGCGTCCGGTCCGACCGCGGCTCTCGTCGCGGTGGGCTCCGACTGCGCCGGGGCGCGCCTCCTCTCGGGACGCTGCCCGGTCTCGCCGGGGCAGGTGGCCGTCAGCCGCTCCGCCGCCCGCTCCGGCCTCCCCTCGACGACGGGCGAATCGGCGGCTCTCTCCGTCGGCACGGACCTGGTCGCCCGGGTCTCGGGAGCATCGCTGCCGCTCACTGTGGTCGGGGTCTACGACGACCGGCCGACGACGGGGCGGTTCCTGGCCGATCCGGCGAGCCTGGCCGGTGCGAGCGGGCCCTCGGGCGAGCCGTCGCTCGTCGTCTCCGACTCCGAGTTCGACACCCGCGGGATCAGCGGCACCGGCTACGGCCTCCTCACGCTGCGACACACGCTCCGGCTCGACGACGTCGTGCAGGTGCGGAAGGACATCGCGGCCGTCCACCGGCAGACCGTCGGCCCGATCGCGGCGATCACGAACACGCAGTCGTCGACCGGGCTCCCCCGGCTGCTCGACCGCGTCGAGGAGCAGCACCGCGCCGCCGAGGTGCTCTTCGCCGTCGTGACCCTCGAGGCCCTCGCGCTGGCCTGGTTCGCCGTCGCCCTGGCCGTGCAGAGGATCGGCCGGGTGCGGGCGCAGGAGTGGGGGTTGACGCGACTCCGCGGGCTCCCAGCGCGGAGGCGGCTGGCCACGATCTTCCTGGAGCCCGGGATCGCCCTCGTCGCGGGCGGGATCGCCGGGTTCGGGCTCGGCACCGGCCTGGCGCGGGTCGGGGCCGCGATCCTGCTCGGCCCGGACGCCCCCGTCGAACCGCTGCGGCCCCTGGTCTTCGCGACCGCCGGCCTCGCCCTCCTCGGAGCGCTCGTCGCACTGGTCGCCGCCAGCGTCCGGTCGGCCCGGCTCCCGCTGTCGTCGGTGCTGCGGGAGTCGACCGAGCCCCGCGCGATCGGCCGCGGAGCGCTCGTCGCGCAGACGGGGATCGTGCTCGTGACCGCCACCGTCGTGTACTCGCTCCTAGGCCAGACCCGGATCAGCGGTCCGCAGCTCGCCCTCCTGGCGCCGAGCCTGATCGCCGTCGTGGTCGGCCTCGTCGCGGTGCAGCTGGCCATCGCGGTCATCCGCCGCGGATCCCGGCGCGCTCCTCGCAGCCTCGGCGGCCTCGTCATCGGACGCCAGCTGGGCCGCGCACCGTCCGTCCTGATGGCCGCGGTGATGGTGTCCCTCGGGCTCTCGGTCGCGACCTACTCGGCCGAGGTCGCCGTGGTGGCGATCCGGCTTCAGCACGAGCGGGCCGACGCCGCCGTCGGTGCGAGCACGGTGCTGAGCGTGCAGGTGCCGCAGGATGTCTCGCTGCTCGGAGCCGTGCGCCGCGCCGATCCGACCGGTCGCCAGGCGATGGCAGCCGAGGTGTCGACGACCGGCAACGGGCCAGGGCGCTTCGTCGCCATCGATACGCCGCGGCTGGCCGCGGTCTCGAGCTGGCGGAGCGAGTGGAGCGGACTCTCGCCGTCCGCTCTGGCAGGGCGACTGGCGCCTCCTCACGGGCCGTCGTTCACCGTCCGCGGGTCCACGCTGCGGCTGAGCATCGCCGGGGCCGTCACCAAGGAGGGCCCGGCCGTGGCCGACGCCCTCCGCTTCGAGGTCGTCGTGCAGGCCGTCGACGGCTGGCACACGATCCGCTTCGGTCCGCCCCGGGACGGCGCCCTCGTCAGCCCCTCCGGCAGCTTCCCCTGCTCGAAGGGCTGCCGGCTCGTGTACGCGGGCCTCCGGAGCTCGGCCGCGGACGCACCCCCCTTCACGTCCGAGCTCACCGTCACCTCGTTCTCCACCGACGAGCAGTCGGCGAGCGACCTCGCCGCATGGCTCGATCCCGAGCGGTGGCGGAATCGGATCGGGGACAGCCAGGACGACCAGCAGCCGTCGACGGCCACTCTCTCGAGCCGAGCGGCCGGAGGCCTCCGGATCGTGTTCACCGACGACGCGGGAGGCAGCACCGTGAGCGCAGCACCGCGCGACGCCCCCGAGCCGCTGCCGGCGGTGGTCGGCACGAAGACGGGAGCGACCCGGTTCGCCGGTCTCACCGACACCGTCGACGGGGTCGGCCCCGATCTCAGCCCGCTCCTGCTCCACGTCGTGGCCCGGGCGCCCGCCGTCCCGCGGGTCCTGGACGAGGGCGTCCTGGTCGACCTCGAGGCGGCCGAGCGGGTCTCGGACGCAGGATCGCGGGTCGGTCTCGACGAGGTCTGGCTCGCGCCCGGCGCCTCGCCCGCCGTCCTCACGAGACTCCGTGCCGACGGCATCACCGTCACCGGCACGAGGCACCTCGGAGCGGTGCAGGACGCCGACGCCCGGGAGGCCCCGCCCAGGGCCGCCCTCGCCGGACTCCCGGTCGGAGCCGCCGCCCTCCTCCTGACCCTCCTCGCCGCCGCGGCGATCCGCGTCGTCGGGTCCCGGGGCCGACTCGTCGAGTGGCGCTCGCTGATCACGGCGGGGGTGCCGCCGCGGCGGCTCCGCCGACTGCTGGCACTCGAGGCGCTGCTTCCCTCGGCGGCCGGCGCCCTCCTCGGGATCGGCAGCGGCCTTGTCGCATTCTGGCTGACCATCGGCCGCCTCCCGCTGCTGGCCGGTGCCGGCCCGACTCCGCCGCCGGATCTCGCGCCGGCCCCGCTGCCGATCGCCGTCCTCGCGCTCGGGACGCTCCTGCTCCTGACGGCGGCCGCGCTCGTCGGGGCGCGGATCGAGTTCCGTCGGCTCGGGTCGACTCGGATCGGGAGGACGGCCCGATGAGCACTGTCGCGCTCCGCTGCGAGGGCCTCGTCCACGTCTACCGCGAGGCCGACACCGACGTCGCAGCCCTCCGCGGCATCGACCTCGTCGTGCAGGAGGCGGAGCGGATCGCGCTGCTGGGACCGTCGGGCTCGGGCAAATCGACACTGATGGCGATCGTGGCCGGGATCCTGCGCCCCTCGGCCGGACGCATCAGCGTGTTCGGCGTCGACATCGAGAGGGCCCGCGAGCGCGACCTGCTCAGGATCCGCCGCGACCTCCTCGGCCTCATGCTGCAGGGCGCTGCGACGAACCTGCTCCTCCACGAGGACGCGGAGGCCAACCTCGCCTGGGCGCTGCGCGGGAAGCCGCGGGCCGACGCGACGCTGGGGCGCAGGATCCTGCGGTCCAACGGTCTCGGTCGCGACCTGCGCCCCGTGTCGGCGCTGATCCCCTCGGAGCAGCAGATCGTCGCCCTCGCCGTGTCCATGGCCGCCCGCCCCCGGCTGCTCATCGCGGACGAGCCGACCAGCCAGCTCGACGACGCCTCCCGCGACCACCTCCTCGACCTGTTCGTCGACACGGCCGCGGCCGAGGGCACCGCGGTGCTGCTCGTCACCCACGACGAGGACGTGGCCCGCAGGATGCAGCGCATGATCCACCTGCGCGACGGACGCATCGGCGAGGAGGCGAGCGACGAGGGCCGCTTCGCCGTCATCGGCACCGACGGCTCGGTCCAGCTCCCGACGGCTCTGCGGGAGTCGTGGCCCGCCGGTGCCCTCGTCGACGTGGACGAGGTGGCGGCCGGCGAGATCCGGCTGCGCCTCCGCGGCGGGGAGGGCGAGCGGTGACGGGCGGGTTGGAGGTGCGGACCGTCGAGATCCGGCTGCCCTCGGGGCACCTGCTGCCTCCGCTGACGGAGACTCTGGCCGGAGGCGAGATCGTCGCTGTCACGGGCGGCGCCGGAAGCGGCAAGAGCAGCGTGCTCGTTGTGCTGGCTGGTCGTGCGGCGCCTGCCGCGGGTGAGGTGCTCCTCGACGGGACGCCGATCGAGCCCGGGACGGCGGGAGTGCTCACCCAGCAGCACGAGCTCGTCGGCGGGCTGACGGCGGTCGAGAACGTCAGCGTGCGGGTGCTGGGGCGCGACGGACGGCGGGCCCCGAGGCGCTCTGGCTCTCTCGTCGAGCCCGTCGAGGACCTCCTCGCGGCGCTCGCGCTGCCTCGGGCGTCGTGGCACAACCTCGTCGAGCAGCTCTCGGGAGGTCAGCAGCAGCGCGTCGCCCTGGCGCGATCGCTCGTGGGGTCGCCCCCGCTCCTCGTGCTCGACGAGCCGACCAGCGAGCTCGACGCCGCCTCGGCCGACATCGTGTGGGCGGCGCTCGAACGTGCTGCGAGCGCCGGCGCGGTCGTCGTCCTGGCGACCGACGATCCTGCGCTGCTCGGTCGGGTCACGCGGCAGTTGTCGCTGGTACGGCCGACGTCGCAGTAGTCGTCGCCTCGGCCCCCGCCGACGCGACGTCTTCTGCGATCTCGGGGAGCGCACCCCCGGTCAGGACGCGCTCAGCGCCCGACAGGCCGGTCGAACCGCTGCCCCTGCGGGTTCGACGGCAGCAGCGTGAAGATGAACACGGCGAGCTGGCCGAGGAACGGCACCAGGTTCAGCAGGACCCACCAGCCGCGGAAGTTCGCGTCGTGCAGGCGCCGCACCTGGATGGCGATCGAGGGCACCAAGATCGCGAGGTACCACAGCCCCAGCAGCCCGGTCGCCAGCGGCGAGTCTGTATTGAACGAGGCGCCCGCTCCGGTCGACGAGGCGGAGCTCGCCGCCGAGTAGTCGCCGGTGGCGATCGCGATCACGCTGCCGATGAGGCCGAGCACGAACGTGACGAGGAACGCCCAGAGGGCCCACCACCAGTACTCGCTGCGGCTGGCCCGGCCGGAGAAGGTGGCGTACTTCTTCCAGAAGCGGGTGAACGCCTTCGGGAACGGGATCCCGTACCAGGGCGCCCACAGCGGCGGCTCTCCCCCGAAGTCGCTCACCCGGTTGTGCTCGGGAGCGACGTACGAGGGCATCGGGGCCCCGGAAGGCTTGGGCGGAAGGTCGTCGGTCATGTCTCCCCCAGGAGTAGTGGTCGCACTCGCCCGGAGCCGGGCTCGGCGTCTCCTCCGACCCTAAAACCCGCAGCACTCCGCGGTCTCCCCCACTACAGGTGACGCGGCGAGCGTGCCGACTCGGTCCGGAAGCGGAGTCGGCCTGGAAACGGGAAATGCCCGCCTCGGCCGGCTCTAGGCTTTGCCGATGGCGATGCGCTGGCTCGATCGAGACTATCTTCAGGGTGCACTCGCCGATTCAGTGGCCGACGCCCGGTTGAGAAACTGGCGGGACGCGCGCTCCTCCGTGAGTCGAGCGGAGTCGGGAGCCCTGGCCGTGCTGACCGACGCCATCTCTCTGAGTGACGCCGTCGTGGACGTGTTCAGTCTTCTCCCGCAGGACGCTGTGGACATGATCCTGGTGTCTGGTGATCGGCAGAGAGGTTACGAGCGGTTGCGGCTGCGGTATACCCACGCTGAGGTGATCGAAGACGAAGCGAGGACCCTGACCGAGTTCCTCCGGCGGGGAGCTGAGATCGTCGTTGACGAGATGCACGTCCTTGGTCCTGGACACTACGAGCACAGCTTCGTCCTCGCCGGCCGAGGAGCGTTCAGCCTGCTGTTTCACCGGGTCGATCTGACCTCGAGTCCTGTTTCACCCGACGTTCGGAACCGTCTGATCGGGCCAGATCGAGCTGAATAGATCGCAAGTCTTGTGGGTACCACTAGCCGCCCACAGCTTTGAGGACCGCCGTTCGGCGTTCGCAGAAGAAGGCGCACCCCCTCATGGGTCGATGCGCGATACGGCCCTTCTCGCGCGGCACACTGACTCGATGAAGGTTATTTCAGTGGTTCCCCGACAGGCCACGCTCACACTCAATTCGGACGAGCTCCAGGCCCTCATCGGCGCGCTCCTCGAAACGCATTACTTCATCAGTGATGGCGTTGCTTTTTCCGCTCGAGTCGGCGTCGAAAGAGATCTTGCGCGCGCCCTGTGGTCGGAACTGCGCGTCCTGCAGAGGCAGACCGACTCGACTTCGCACTGAGGGTCCTCGTCTTGGAGGCGCGATCCGGAGCGACCGTCCCCGGCAGGGCAAAAAAATATCAGCACCTGCCACGGCTCGGTCACGGAGCCGGTCAGCCCTGAACGACGTCTCTCAACCAGTGCCGGTGGAGCCATCGGATCCACGGCGGTCGTGGACCTTCAGCTCTCAGAGCCTGCGGATGCCTCCGAAGGATCTCAGCCGAGATACTGATCGATCCTGAGCCCGGCGCCAGCATCTGCTAGCCAGCGAAGAGCGGCGGGGCTCAGGTCGAAGTTCCTTGCGTTCGACCGAGTCTCGAGATCTTCTTCCACGTCCATGTTCTGGACGACGGTGAGCCCGACGTGCACTCCGAGTTCGGAGACCTGTCCGAAGCGTTCGGCCACGACGTCACCCAGGCCCTCGAGCCAACGCGTCAGGCCGTACAGACCGAGATGCTCGTCGTTCGGGATCGGAGCGTAGAGCGTCCAGCTAGTGAATCCGCTCACGTGCCCTGCGGGTCCGCGCAGGATCGGATCGCCTGCTTGCGTCGTTGCATCGGGGGCGAGGCCCAGGATCGACTGGATCGAATCGAGCGGCATCGTCGTACTCTCGGCGAAGAGGTACGCGTAGGTGTGCCTCTTGTCAGGGATGCTCATCGCGACAATCGTGCTGGTTCATGCCCGCGCCTGATTTGTCTTCGACGACAAGCCACGCATGGCCTCGAGGTCCTCTTCGAGCGACTCGGCGAGATTCGCAACGGGGCTGCCCTTCGCCAACTCCTGGGAAGCGAAATGAGCCACGAGCGCACCGACCAAGGGCTCTGGCAGGTGCAGAGTCACAAATTCTGACGGATCAACGAGTTCGGCGTCGAGGCCGAGTTGAAGACATCTCTTCCGCAGCTCCTCGGCCCTGATCTCGTCGAGCCCGGGAACGTCGACAGACCAGTAGGGGTACTCACGGAGCTTCGGAGACATGTCCACACTGCATTCTCGACCGTCGTCACGTTCTTAGGTAATGACGGGGCGGGAATGCCCGCTGGCAGGATCGTGACTAGACGGGCCCGAGGTCGGCGTGACTCCAGAGGCGGGCCAGAGCGTCCGACCGTCCCGCCGTCGAGCTCTGAGCGCGAAAGTCGCGGATGACTTGACGAGCAAAGCGCTTCGACTCGTGCAGCAGCGTCGAGCGTCCACAGACGCCGAGTGAGTCTCCGTAGTTCGCGCTCACGCGACAACGTCCGATGGCTTTCTGAAGACTGCGTCCGCGTATGCCGGATTTCGAGCGAAAGCCATACGCGTGACGCTCATGTCTGGACCGCAATTCCGACGACGGAAACGGGAAATGCCCGCCTCCCGGAGGAGACGGACACGAAGTACCCATCTGCTGGTGCGCGAGGGGGGAGTTGAACCCCCACGCCCTTTCGGGCACACGGACCTGAACCGTGCGCGTCTGCCTATTCCGCCACTCGCGCCAGCGCTGGCCGCTCGGGCCAACCTGAAAACGATAGCATGCAGCGGCAGCTACTCTTGCACGGGCTAGCCTGGGCGACTCACGCCCCCGACCCGCGAACGAACCTCACGGCCGCGACCGACCTGGAGACCAATGGGACTGCTCGACAACTTCGAACAACGTCTGGAGCGCGTCGTCAACGGCGCCTTCTCGAAGACGTTCCGTTCGGGTGTGCAGCCTCTCGAGATCACCAGCGCGCTCCGCCACGAGCTCGACGTGAAGGCGGCCGTGGTCAGCCGCGACCGCATCCTGGTGCCGAACGACTTCCACGTGAACCTCGCGCCGGCCGACTTCTCCCGGATGGACGAGATGGGTCCGGCCCTGACCGACGAGCTGACGCAGCTGGTCAAGAACCACGCGGCGGCGCAGTCCTACTCCTTTGCCGGGCCGGTGCGGATCGCGCTCGAGCAGAACGACGAGCTGACGGTGGGGATCCTGCGCATCGACTCGGCGAATGTGCGCGAGGACGACGTCGTCTGGACCCCCGTCGTCGAGATCGACGGCACGCGTCACACGCTCCGCAAGGGCCGCACGATCATCGGCCGCGGCAGCGAGGCCGACATCACGGTGCAAGACACCGGGACGAGCCGCAAGCACGTCGAGATCCTCTGGGACGGAACGCGTGCGCAGGCCACCGACCTGGGGTCGACGAACGGCTCGAAGCTCGACGGGGAGCCCCTCACGAAGGCGGTCCTGCAGCCCGACTCCGTCATCCAGATCGGCCGAACGCGTATCGTGTTCCGAGTGCTTCCCGTGTCGACGTCCCGCAACGGCTCCGGCGACCCCCGCGATTCCCGGCGTGACGACCCTCGCGGAGGTGCCCTCCGATGACCAGTGAGCTCACCCTCCTCGTCCTGCGGCTGGCGTTCATCGTCGTCCTGTGGCTCTTCATCTTCTTCATCGTCTACGCGCTCCGCAGCGACCTCTTCGGGCAGCGCGCGAAGCGGCTCCCGGCCGACCAGCAGCCCGGTCAGCAGAGCCAGCAGGCGGCTCCGGCCGCGCAGGCGCCCCGGCAGTCCGCGCCGCGCACGCCGGTCCCGCCGGCGGCGCCCTCCGGCGAGACGCCGACCCGCCTCGTCATCACGAAGGGCGCCAAGAACGGCCTCGAGATGCCTCTCGGCGACGGCCCGCTCACCATCGGCCGCTCGAACGAGAGCAACCTGATCATCCGCGACGACTACACGTCGACGCACCACGCGCGCCTCATGCTCTGGAACGGCCGCTGGGTCGTCCAAGACCTCGACTCGACCAACGGGACCTTCGTGAACGGCACGCGCGTCACCGTCCCGACGCCGATCCCGACGAACACCACCGTCACGATCGGCACGACGAGCTTCGAGCTGCGGCGGTAACCGGGTGGCGTCGTCGATCAAGAGCTCCGCGCTGTCGAACGTTGGCAAGATCAGGGCCAACAATCAAGACTCCGGCTACGCGGGGAACAACCTCTTCGTGGTCGCCGACGGCATGGGCGGGCACGCGGGCGGCGACGTCGCGTCGGCGATCGCCATCCGCAGGATCCGCGAGACCGACAAGGGCTACACGTCACCCGGCGACGCCGAGTTCGCCCTCCAGTCGTCGCTGATCGCCGCGAACCAGCTCCTTGCCGAGACCGTGTTCGAGCACCAGGAGCTCACGGGCATGGGCACCACGGTCAGCGCGATGATCCGCGTGGGCAACAGCATGGCGATCGCCCACATCGGCGACTCCCGCATCTACCTGTACCGCGACGGCGAGCTGAGCCAGATCACGGCCGACCACACCTTCGTGCAGCGCCTGGTCGACTCGGGCAGGATCACGCCCGAGGAGGCCGCCGTCCACCCGCGGCGCTCGGTGCTGATGCGCGTCCTCGGCGACGTCGACGCGGCCCCCGAGATCGACACGGCGATCATCGGCACCCAGCCCGGCGACCGCTGGCTCATCTGCTCCGACGGCCTCTCCAGCTACTTGGCGGAAGACCGCATCCGGAAGGCCCTCGCCTCCGGCCTCGACGCCGACGCCGTCGGTCGCCGCCTGGTCAAGGAGACGCTCGACCACGGCGCCCCCGACAACGTGACCGTCGTGGTCGTCGACGTCGACGAGAGCGAGACGAGTGCCGCCGAGGTCCCGACCACGGTCGGCTCGGCCGCGGCCCCGCTGACCTTCGAGGGGCAGGAGGGTCGGCGCCCGCTGCGGCTCCCCACGATCCTGCTGCACCCGCTCAAGGTCGCGACGACCCCCGAAGACTCCCACTTCGAGCCCGAGAGCGACGAGTACCTCGCCGAGCTCATCGCCGAAGACCGCCGCCGGGCACGCCGACGCCGCATCACCTGGCTGGTGGCGCTGGTCGTCGCGATCCTGCTCGTCGCGGGCGGAGTCTTCTCGACGTACCGGTGGACGCAGGATCACTACTACGTCGGCGAGCAGGGCGGCACGGTCGTCATCTACAAGGGCGTCCAGCAGAGCGTCGGGCCGATCGCCCTGTCGAGCGTGTACGAGACCACCACCGTCTCGGTGTCCGACCTGTCGAACTACAACCGGCAGAACGTGAAAGACACGATCAACGCGGGCAGTCTCCGAGACGCCCGCGCGATCGTCGAGAGGCTCGCCGATGCCAGCAGCCAGTGACCTCCCGTCGGCGGACGCCACCGAGGCGATCGGCAAGCCGACCAACCGCGAGTTCTCCGCGTCGAACCTGACGCAGACGATCACGATCCGCCTGCGTCAGCCGGCCCGTCTCCGCAACATCGAGCTCGCCCTGCTCGTGCTCGCCTGCGGCATCTGCGCGGCGGCGATGATCCTCGTGCAGCTCGGAGCCCTCGGCAGGATCGAGACCGGCGTGCTCTGGGGAGGCTCCAGCGTCCTGCTGCTCGCCCTGATCATGCACGTCGTGCTGCGCGTGGTCGCCCGCGAGGCCGACCCGTTCATCCTGCCCATCGGCCTCACCCTGAACGGTCTGGGCATCGCCGAGATCTACAGGATCGACCTCTCCACCGTCGGCAAGGCCGTCGAGACGCACGCGGGCACCCGCCAGATCGTCTGGACCATCGCGGCCCTCGTCATCGCGATCGCCGTGCTGCTGCTCATCCGCAACTACCGGGTCCTCGCGCGCTACCGCTACATCGCGATGTTCGTCTCGATCGTGTTCCTGCTGCTGCCGCTCGTGCCGGGGCTCGGGCGCGAGGGGCTCAACGCCCGCGTCTGGATCGACATCGGGCCGCTCGGGTTCCAGCCGGGCGAGATCGCGAAGATCACGCTCGCGATCTTCTTCGCCGGCTACCTCGTGCAGGCGCGCGACAGTCTGTCGCTGATGGGTCCGAAGATCCTCGGCATGCGCTTCCCGCGGCCGCGCGACCTGGGGCCGATCCTGATCATCTGGGCCGTCGCCATGCTCGTTCTCATCTTCGAGCGCGACCTCGGCACCTCGCTGCTCTACTTCGGGCTGTTCCTCGTGATGATCTACGTGTCGACCGGCAAGGCCAGCTGGGTCGTGCTCGGCGTCGGGCTGTTCCTCGGCGGCGCCATCGTCGCGGCGACGACGCTCAGCTACGTGCACGGCCGCTTCGAGGCCTGGCTCAACCCCTTCGCGAGCTCCACCTACAACGCCTACGGCGGCAGCTACCAGCTTGTAACCGGTCTCTTCGGTTTCGCCAACGGCGGCCTGATCGGTACCGGGCTCGGCCAGGGCAGCCCGCAGACCACGCCGCTCGCGCAGAGCGACTACATCATCGCCTCGCTCGGAGAGGAGCTCGGCCTCGCCGGACTCGTCGCGATCCTGGGGCTCTACCTGCTCCTCGTCTCGCGCGGCTTCCGCATCGGGTTCGTCGGACAGGACGACTTCGGCAAGCTGCTCGGCGTCGGCCTCGCCTTCGCCGTCGCCCTCCAGGTCTTCGTCGTCATGGGCGGCGTGACCCGGGTGATCCCGCTGACCGGCCTCACGATGCCGTTCCTCGCAGCTGGCGGCTCGTCACTCCTGTCGAACTGGATCATCGTCGCACTCCTCCTGCGGGTGTCCGACGGCATCCGGACCGGACCGAGGGTGGTGGTCGGCTGATGAACAAGCAGCTGAAGCGCGTGAGCGTCGTGGTCCTGGCCATGTTCGTCGCGCTGCTCGTGTCGAGCACGTACATCACGGGGGTGCAGGCCGACTCGCTCCGGGCCGACTCGCGGAACTCGCGGGCGATCCTGCAGAGCTACTCGGCCCAGCGCGGCGCGATCATCGTCGACGGCAAGGCCGTCGCCGAGTCGAAGCCCGTCGACGACCAGTACAAGTTCCTCCGCACCTACTCCGACGGCGAGCTCTACTCGCCGATCACCGGCTACTACACGCTCGGCGAGGGCGCGACCGGCATCGAGAACGCCCTCAACAAGCAGCTCACCGGCACCTCCAGCGAGCAGTTCTTCGACAAGCTGAACGCGCTCCTCACCGGCAAGGACCCGGAGGGCGCCTCGGTCGAGACCACGATCGACGCGAACGTGCAGAAGGTCGCCTACGACGCTCTCGGCAGCAACACCGGCGCGGTCGTGGCCATCGAGCCGTCCACGGGCAAGGTCCTGGCCATGGTGTCGAAGGGCTCCTACGACCCCAACCGCCTGGCCAGCCACGACCGCCAGGCCGTGCTGAAGGCCTACAACGAGCTCATCAACGACTCGTCGCAGCCGCTGATCAACCGCGCGATCCAGGGCGACCTGTACTTCCCCGGCTCGACCTTCA
Source organism: Frondihabitans peucedani (assembly GCF_039537585.1). Classification (NCBI taxonomy): domain Bacteria; kingdom Bacillati; phylum Actinomycetota; class Actinomycetes; order Micrococcales; family Microbacteriaceae; genus Frondihabitans; species Frondihabitans peucedani. The sequence continues at coordinate 1,829,378 of NZ_BAABAU010000001.1, read as the reverse complement.
AGCTCGTCGTCGCGGCCGCCGCGTTCGAGAGCGGCGACTACACGAAAGACAGCAAGCTGCCGAACCCGGCGAGCCTCCGGCTGCCCGGCTCGGAGCGCTCGATCAACAACGCCGAGGGCGGCGCCTGCGGGGGCGGCTCGACCGTCACGATCGAGACGGCCCTCATCGACTCCTGCAACATCCCCTTCGCCGAGCTCGGCGCGAAGCTCGGCTACTCGACGATCAACGACATGGCCAAGAAGTTCGGCTTCGAGTCGGCCCTCGAGATCCCGCAGAAGACCGAGGCCAGCGTGTTCCCCGACACCGAGGGCAACCAGGCCACGCTCATGCTGCAGTCGTTCGGGCAGGGCAGCGTCCGCGAGAGCCCGCTGCAGGTCGCGATGATCACCGCCGCCATCGCGAACGGCGGCACCGAGATGACGCCGACCCTCGTGGAGAGCATCCTGAACCCCGACCTGTCGACGCTCCAGAAGTTCGACCCGAAGACCTACGGCAACCCGATCAGCCAGAGCACGGCGTCGACGCTCACGACCCTGATGACCGAGGTCGTCGCGAGGGGCACCGGCACTAATGCAAGAATTAGTGGCGTCGATGTGGCGGGCAAGACGGGCACGGCCGAGAACGGCACCGGCGACCCGTACACCCTCTGGTTCACCGGGTTCGCTCCCGCGAGCAACCCGAAGGTCGCCGTCGCCGTGGTCGTAGGGAATGGCGGCGGACAGGGGCAGTCGCTCGTCGGCAACAGCGTGGCGGCACCAATAGCAAAGCAAGTAATGGAGGCGGTGCTGAACAAATGAGGCCATTCAGCGGACTCACCTTCGGTGGTCGGTACGAACTGTCATCGCGAGTCGCCATCGGCGGCATGGGCGAGGTGTGGCAGGCGACCGACCTGGTCATCGGCCGCACCGTCGCGATCAAGATCCTGAAAGACGAGTACCTCGGCGACCCCGGGTTCCTCGAGCGCTTCCGCGCCGAGGCCCGCCACGCCGCGCTCGTCAACCACGAGGGCATCGCCAACGTCTTCGACTACGGCGAGGAGGAGGGCAGCGCCTACCTCGTCATGGAGCTCGTCCCCGGCGAGGCCATGTCGACCATCCTCGAGCGCGACCGCGTGCTGCCGACCGACAAGGTCCTCGACATCGTCGCCCAGACCGCCTCGGCCCTGCAGGCGGCCCACGCCGCGGGCCTGGTGCACCGCGACATCAAGCCGGGCAACCTCCTCATCACGCCCGACGGCCGGGTCAAGATCACCGACTTCGGAATCGCCAGGATCGCCGACCAGGTCCCGTTGACCGCCACCGGGCAGGTCATGGGCACCGTCCAGTACCTCTCGCCCGAGCAGGCGTCCGGGCATCCTGCGTCGCCGTCCACCGACATCTACTCGCTCGGGATCGTCGCCTACGAGGCCCTCGCCGGCCGTCGCCCCTTCACGGGCGAGTCGCAGGTCGCGATCGCCATGGCGCAGATCAACGAGACGCCGCCCGACCTGCCGTCGACGATCCCGGAGCCCGTCCGCAAGCTCGTCTACTCGTGCATCGCCAAGAAGCCGGCCGAGCGCCCCGCGTCCGCGTCGGCTCTCGCGCAGGCCGCTCGCGCGCTGCGCCGTGGCGACGTCGCGGCTGCGACCGCAGCCGTGCCGGCCCTCGGGATCGGCGGGAGCGGAGACGCTGCCACGCAGGTCTTCGCCGCGCAGGATGCCGCGACCCGCCTCATGGACGCACCCGAGCGTGATCCTGCGCCCACCGCCGCCACCCTCGGCCTCGGTGTCGGCGCTGGTGCGGCCGGTGCCGCCCTGGCCGAGGAGGAGCTCGAGGCCGACCAGGATCGCAAGAAGCGCAGCGCCTGGTTCTGGCCGCTGATCGTGCTGGCGATCCTGGCGGTGATCGCGATCGTCGTCTTCGCTGTTCTCTTCAACCAGCCGAAGAAGGCGAACGTCGGCTCGTCGCAGAGCGCGAGCGCGCCGGCCAGCCAGCCCGTGTCGCAGCCGCCGTCGCAGACCCCGACGCCTTCAACGACCTCGCACACGATCGGCGCGAACGACTACAACGGCAAGACGATCCAGCAGGCGCAGCTCGCCCTCGGCAACCTCGGCTACCGCGTCGAGGTCAACCAGGACAAGCCCGCCACCACGCAGGACATGGTCGGTAAGGTCTACCGCGTCGACCCCTCGGGCGTCGTGCAGGCCGGCACCACTGTGACGGTCTTCGGCTACGGAGACGTCCTCACGGCCGGTCAGCCCGCCGCGCCGACCGCGCAGAACGGTGCGACCATCCCGGCCGACGACACCACGACGACCGGCATCACGATCCCCGCCTACAGCGGCTGCCCGGCCGGCTACCAGGTCACCGGATTCACGTACACGATCACCGGCGGCACCGACAGCTCCGGTCAGACGACCGCCACCGTCGGCGCCAACACGCCCCAGACCGTCAACGTGAAGTCGTCCCAGCCCGGCACGCTGACCTTCAGCTACGTCGCGGTCTGCGGCGGCTCCAGCAGCAGCGTCAAGTCGGCGTCGTCGCCCGGGGTCTCGGTCCCGGTGACGGCAGCCGCCGACCCGACCAGCGACCCCACCGCCGATCCCACCGCGCCCACGAATTGAGCACGATCCGGTCTCGGTGAGTCGCCTCGGCGCCCTCCAGGAACCCGCGCGGTCCCGTCCCGGTACACTGGGTCGGGACCGTTGCATTTGGGAGAACACTCGTGGCAGAAGGCGTGACTGAGGGGATCAGCCTCCTCGCCAACCGATACCAGATCGGCCACCTGATCGGTCACGGCGGCATGGCGAACGTCTACCTGGGCACCGATTCGCGCCTCGGCCGGCAGGTGGCCATCAAGCTGATGAAGTCGCAGCTGGCGTCCGACCCGTCGTTCCGCTCGCGGTTCCGGCAGGAGGCCCAGGCGGCCGCCCGCATGGCGCACCCGACCATCGTGCGGGTCTTCGACGCCGGCGAGGAGAGCGTCCGAGACGCCCTCGGCAACCAGGTGCTCGTGCCGTACATCGTCATGGAGTACGTCGAGGGCCGGATGCTCAAAGACATCGTGGCCGAGGGTCCGCTCGACCCGAAGGAGGCCGTGCGGGTGACCGAGGGCATCCTGACGGCTCTCGAGTACTCCCACCGGGCCGGCGTCGTCCACCGCGACATCAAGCCCGGCAACGTCATGCTGACCCACTCGGGCCAGGTCAAGGTGATGGACTTCGGCATCGCCCGGGCCGTCTCCGACTCGGCGGCGACCGTGGCTCAGACGACCGCGATCCTGGGCACGGCCCAGTACTTCAGTCCCGAGCAGGCGCGCGGTGAGACCGTCGACGCCCGGAGCGACCTCTACTCCACCGGCGTCGTGCTCTTCGAGCTCCTCACCGGCCGGCCGCCGTTCCGTGGCGAGTCGCCCGTCGCTGTGGCATACCAGCACGTCAGCGAGCCGCCGGTGCCGCCGAGCGTCATCAACCCGGCGGTGTCGCCGGCCCTCGACGCCGTCACCCTCCACGCCCTCGCTAAGAACCGCTTCGACCGGTTCCAGAGCGCGTCGGAGTTCCGCGCCGACGTCGTCGACGCCGGTGCCGGCAACCTCCCGGTGCGCCGCCACCAGACGCAGCCCGAGACCGTCTCGACCACGCTCTTCGGGGTCAACCCCCGCGCGGCCGTCGGCTCCGAGGCGGCCCTCAAAGAGCTCGGCAGCAGCGACACGAACCGCCCGGCCCGCACGCAGACGAGGCCGCCGGTCGCCTGGATCTGGGCCGGCATCGTCATGATCGCGATCATCATCGCGGCGGTCGTCTTCTGGGTGGGCCACCTCTCGCCCGTCGTCCTGCCGACCAACGCCGGCGTCGCGGTCCCGAGTCTGGCGTCCGAGCCGTACGCGTCGGGCGCCGCCAAGCTCACGAAGCTCAAGCTCGTGCCGCAGCGCGTCGACATCAGCAGCAACTCGATCGACGACGGCCGCATCATCAAGACCAGCCCGCCCTCCGGCACCAAGGTCGCAACAGACGAGACGATCAGCGTCTACGTCTCGACCGGCCCCGCGACGGTGAGCATGCCCGACGTCTCCGGCCAGGAGACAGACGACGCCTGGGGCCAGGTCACCTCCCTCGGCCTCGAGAAGGGCTCGGTCACCACGCAGGACAGCCCCGACGTCAGCGCGGGCACGGTCATCTCGACCAGCCCGGCGATCGGCAAGAGCGTCGAGCTCGGCACCACCGTCGACCTCATCGTCTCGAGCGGCACCGTCGACGTGCCCGACGTCACCGGCAAGCCGGTCGCCGACGCCATGGCCGCGCTGCAGAAGCTCGAGCTGACCGTCAACACCGTCGGCGACGACACCTGCTCCGGCGACACCGTCAAGTCGCAGGATCTCCCCGTCGGCGAGCAGGAGCAGGGCTCCACCATCACGCTGACCGTCTGCACTGCTGCGCAGTAGTCGCGTCGTCGCTCCGCGCTCCCGCCCTCCCGCGCCCGCCCGCACGGCGCCACACGTCGGCACCCGCACCCCGCCGCGGCGGTCCACCCCTGCCGACGCACGGCGCCGATCCCGCCTAGCTCACGGCCGAACTCGAAGGTGCAGCTACCCCGGGCCCCCGCCGGAGCAGAACGGCGCCACACGTCGGCACCCGTGCCCCGCCGCGGCGCAGCGCCGCAGCCGAGCTACCCCGCCGATCCTGCCCGCACCCCGCTCCGGCGCTCGAACCCCCGTCCGCCGGGGTTCCACCGACGCTTCGGGGTGCGGGTCGCACGCGGCGCCGGTCCTGCCTACCTCACGGCCGAACTCGAGGGTGCAACTCCGCCGGCCCTCGCCGGAGCAGAACGGCGCCACACGTCGGCACCCACACCCCGCCGCGGCGCAGCGCCGCAGCCGAGCTACCCCGCCGATCCTGCCTAGCTCACGGCCGAACGCGAGGGTGCAGCTACCCCGGGCCCCCGCCGGAGCAGAACGGCGCCACACGTCGGCACCCGCACCCCGCCGCGGCGCAGCCGAGCTACCCCGCCGACCGGGGGCAGCAGCAGCAGCAGCAGCAGCACCGCAGCACAGACCTCAGCCGAGGTTGACGAGCGGGCTCAGCCCCTTGGCCTTCTCGGCGGCGTCGGGCAGGCCGGCCACGCCGAGCCAGTTGCCGATCATGCTGTAGCCGCCCTCGGTCAACACCGACTCGGGGTGGAACTGCACCCCGTAGACGGGAGCCTCACGGTGCCGCAGCCCCATGATGACGCCGCCGCTGGTCTGCGACGTGACGACCAACTCGTCGGGCACGGTGTCGGTGACCACGGCGAGCGAGTGGTAGCGCGTGGCGACGAACGGCTGCGGGACCCCGTCGTAGAAGGGGCTATCGTCGTGGGTCACCCTCGAGGTCTTGCCGTGCATGAGTTCCTCGGCGTGGGTGACCGTCGCCCCGAGCGCCTCGGCGATGGCCTGGTGCCCGAGGCAGACGCCGAGCAGGGGCGTGCCCGCCTCGAGGGCCGCGTGCACCACGTCGATCGAGACGCCGGCTGCCGCGGGGGTGCCGGGGCCGGGCGACAGGAGGACGCCGTCGTAGTCGGCGATGCGCGACGCGGCGGAGGCCGGGGAGAAGGAGTCGTTCCGGACGACCTCCGTCTCGGCACCGAGCTGGTGCAGGTAGCCGTTCAGCGTGTAGACGAAGCTGTCGTAGTTGTCGACGACGAGGATGCGGGTCATGAGGAACCAACCGTGACATTGGGCGAGTCGACGAAGGAGTCGACGAAGGGGAACACCCAGGTGACCAGGGCGAACAGGATGGCGGCGGCGAGCACCAGGAGGAGGACGACCCGGAGCCACCACGGGCCGGGCAGGACGCGCCAGAGAGCGGAGTACATCGGATCAGCCCTTCGCGACGATCTTCGTGATCTCGCCCGGCGCCCCGGCTGAGAGAGGCTGCCACGACGTCAAGACGCCGTACGCGATGATGCGCTCGGCCGCGCTGTACTTCGGGTTGCAGCTGGTCAGGGTGATCAGGCGGTCTTTCGACGTCGTGCTGACGGTCGGGGCGTCGGGCACCTGCTGCAGCACCTGGATCTGCGTCGGCTTGACGTACTGGAGGTTGCGGAACGTGTAGGTGTAGTAGCCCTGCTTGGTCTGCACGTAGAAGTGGTCGCCGACGCGCAGCTCGGCGATGTCGGCGAAGGGCGCCCCGTGCGTGGTGCGGTGCCCCGCGATCGCGAAGTTGCCTGTGGCTCCCGGCATCTGCGTCGAGTCGTAGTGGCCGGCGTCGCCGGTGTTGAGGGTCTGCGTGGTGTCGGTGCCGCCGGCGATCGGCACCTGGTAGTCGCTGCCGAACCGCGGCACGTACAGGACGCCGAACTGCTTGCCGTCGGTCGCCGCCGGGGTGACCGGCGGAGTGCCGTAGTCGCGCCCGGGCTTGACGCTCGGCCCGACGCCCGCCTCGTCGTGCAGCTGCTGGCTGAGTTTCGACGCCTGGGCCTTCGTGTCGCCCGAGACCACGATGTCGTTGAACCACTGCTGCCAGACGATGAACAGCAGGACGACGACGCCGAGCGTGATCAGGATCTCGCCCAGCACACCGAAGACGGACGTGCGCCGGCGCGGAGCACGGACGCGCACCGCGCCGCTCGCTGCAGGCTCGTCAGGATCGGTCATGGTGAGATTCTACGGGCGGCGTGACAGGGCGTGCGAAGACTGTCCACAGGGGCCGTCACGATACACTGCTGCGCATGGCCAATGAGAAGAAGACGACAGCGTCCGGGGCGCGCGCCTCGCAGAGCGACAGCCGCTCCGCCGACAACCGCCCGAATCCCGTGTGGTTCAAGCCGGTCATGTTCGGCTTCATGCTCCTCGGCCTCGCCTGGATCATCGTCTTCTACGTCAGCCAGAGCGTGTACCCGGTGCCGTCCCTCCACTCCTGGAACATCCTGATCGGCTTCGGGATCATGTTCATCGGCTTCCTCATGACCACGCGCTGGCGCTGATCCTGCGCGATCTCGACGCGTTCCCGTCATTCATAACGGTGCGTCTTACACGGGTGTAACTATCCCCACTGTGGACAGGGTTGTGGATAACTCTCGAGCCAGAACGACGAAGGCCGCCCCTCGGGGCGGCCTTCCCGTTCGAGCGTGCGCGATCAGCCGAGCAGCTGCGCCGACCGGACGAGCGCGATGACGACGAGCAGGAGCCCCAGCCCGGCGATCGCCCCGATCTGAATCCAGTTCTGCGAGCGGTGACGCGTGCGCATGTAGATCAGGCCGATGACCGCGCCGACGATGACGCCGCCGACGTGCGCCTGCCAGGCGATCCCCGGGACGAAGAAGCCGATGGCGAGGTTCAGAGCGACGAGCACCAGGATCTGCACGCCTCGGCCCCCGAGGGACCGCTCGATGACGAAGAACGCACCGAGCAGACCGAAGATCGCGCCGGATGCGCCGATCGCGGCTGTTCCCGGAGCGATCAGTGAGACGGCCACTGATCCTGCGATCCCGCTGACGAAGTAGAGCGCCAGGTAGCGCACCCGTCCGAGCTGCCGCTCGAGCATGGACCCGAAGACGTAGACCGACCACATGTTGAACAGGATGTGGAAGAAGCTGCCGTGGACGAACATCGTCGTGATGAGCCGCCACGGCTCGGAGAGGGTGAGCGGGGCGAAGAACGCGAGCTCGTTCGTCACTGCACTGCCGGCGACTTGCTGGACCAGCCAGACGAGGACCGACACGGCCATGATCGCGTAGGTCGCCACGGGGGCTCCCGACGAGACCATGCTGCGGCCCCGGGTGACAGCTTGCGGCTTGACCCGGGGCATGGCGCCCCGGGCCTCGCGCACGCACTCGGGGCAGTGCACTCCGACGGCCGCCTGGGTCTGGCACTGGGCGCAGACCGTCCGCCCGCACCGCTGGCAGAGCACGAAGCTCTGACGGTCGGGGTGGCGGTAGCAGTAGTTGTCGGTGCTGCTCGGAGCGTAGGTCAAGGAGGGGTCAGACCTCGTCGATGGTGACGCTCTGGATGACGACGTCTTCGAGCGGCTTGTCGCGACCGTCGGTGTCGACGGCCTGGATCGCGTCGACGACCTTCTTGGACTCGTCGTCGGAGACGACGCCGAAGATGGTGTGCTTGCCCTGCAGCCACGGGGTCGGAACCGTCGTGATGAAGAACTGCGAGCCGTTCGTGCCCTTGCCGCCGCGCGTTCCGGCGTTGGCCATGGCGAGGATGTAGGGCTCCTGGAACGTGAGCTCGGGGTGGATCTCGTCGTCGAAGTTGTAGCCGGGGCCGCCGACGCCCTGACCGAGCGGGTCGCCGCCCTGGATCATGAAGTTCGGGATGATGCGGTGGAAGACGACGCCGTCGTACAGCCTGTCTTTGGAGACCTTGCCGGTGGCGGGGTGCGTCCACTCGATGGTGCCGGTCGCGAGACCGGTGAAGTTCGCGACGGTCTTGGGGGCGTGATTGCCGTAGAGGTCGACCTTGATCGTGCCGAGGTTGGTAGTGATCGTGGCGACAGCGGTGTGCGTTGACATGTCGTCGATTCTTCCATAGCGGCCTGGGGATTCAGCGTCCGCTCAGAGATCCTGCTGTGACCTGTCAGGGCGGTGCGTGCCATGATGGGCCGAACGCCGCAGAATCCACGAAGGAGACCACATGGCCACGTCACGTAAGCGCACGCGCGAGATGAAGAAGCTTCGGGGCGATGCCGCGGACATCTGGGGGGAGACCCGGGAAGTCCTCGGTCACTCGGCCCAGTTCTGGAAAGAAGCGGGTGCGGAAGCCGCAGCCGTCGCAGTGAACGATGTCGCACCTCGGGTGCGCGCCGCCCTCGACAACCAGGTGAAGCCCGCCGTCAGCTCGGGTGTCGCCCAGGCGACGACCGCGGCCACCGCGGCTGCCGCGACCGCCAAGGAGCGTCTCGTCAAGGACGTCGCCCCGGCTGTCACCGCCGCCGTCGCCTCGAGCCCTCTCGCCGACCTCGCCAACGACCCGAAGGTCGCCGAGTTCGTGAAGTCCGGGAAGAAGGCCGGCAAGAAGCTCTCGAAGAAGGCCAAGAAGCGCGCCATCAAGGCCGCGGCCAAGCAGGCCCGCAAGCACCCGAAGGCCGCGATCAAGGTCGCCAAGGCTGCGAAGGCCGCCCGCTCGGTGCAGAAGCAGCACTCGAAGAAGAACGGGATCGGTGCGGGCGGCGTCTTCCTCATCATCCTGGGCGTCATCGGCCTCGGTGCTCTGGTCTACGCGGCGGTCCAGACCCTCCGCGCCGACGACGAGCTCTGGGTCGCCGACGACGACGACAAGGCCTGAGCCGAGCGTCACCAGCCACACCGCATCACGAGGGCCCGTCCACCAGGACGGGCCCTCGTTCTGTCCGCTGGTCCCCACCCCGAGTTCCCACCACCTGGCCGCTCAACGCAAAAGCCGCCCCACAAGAGGCGGCATGCCCGCGGCAGCGGGCCCAAGAGCATCGAGGAGAATCCGCGGTAAGGCGCCGTAGGCACCGAACACAGCGACCCGATTCGAGTGGAGCCTAGGAGAATCGAACTCCTGACATCCTGCTTGCAAAGCAGGCGCTCTACCAACTGAGCTAAGGCCCCGGTCCGGGTGATTCGTTGGTGTTGCCGTGACACCGACGTCGTGCGACGTGTTCAGTGTCGTGAAGCAAGCACGTGGGGCTAACAGGACTTGAACCTGTGACCTCTTCGTTATCAGCGAAGCGCTCTAACCGCCTGAGCTATAGCCCCTGGACCGAATAAGACAGTACCTTATCCGGCGCTTTCTACTAAATCGAGCGGCTCAGTTGTTGGTGAAGCCGACCAGCAGACCGCCGGTGATGCGGACGCTGAGGTTGTAGAGGAGTGCGGCGATCGCCCCGAGCACGGTGCCGATGACGATGTTCAGGATCGCGACGACGATCGCGAACAGCATGACCTGGCCGATCGACAGGGTGTCTTGAAGGGTGAACCCGGAGTCGCCGAGCACCTCCTGCAGGAGCTTGTCGAGGGTGGTGAAGATGCCGAGTCGCGCCAGGATCACGTAGACCAGGAACGTGGCGACGACGGTGATGATGCCGAGGGCCACGGCCACCAGGAACGAGAGCTTCACGGTCGACCAGAAGTCGATGTAGACCAGCTTCAGCCGCACCTGCTTGGTGCCGACGGGCTTCTTGGCCTTGCTCTGCAGCTTTTCAGCGACGCTTGTCATTCTTCGGTCGTGTCCTCTCCGGCGGGCTCACCCGTGGTGTCCTGTGCGGGCTCAGCGCCCTGATCGGGCTCAGTGCCGTCTGCGGGCGTGGTGTCGGTGTCGGTGGCGCTGGCTGCGTCGGGGGACACACTACCAACCGTCTCACTGTCGGCCGCCGCGTCGCCTCCCTCTGAAGAAGCATCTTCGAGAGCTGCGTCGAGGTTGCGTTCGCTGTTGCGGGCCACGGCGATGATGCGGTCGTCGGTGGCGAAGCGGGCGAAGACGACTCCCATGGTGTCGCGGCCCTTGGCGGGGACCTCGGCGACGGCCGAGCGGACGACCTTGCCGCCGGAGAGCACGACGAGCACCTCGTCGTCCTCCGTCACGATCATGGCGCCGGCGAGGTCGCCGCGCGCCTCGGCCAGCTTGGCGACCTTGATGCCGAGGCCGCCGCGGTTCTGCACGCGGTACTGGTCGGCTGCGGTGCGCTTGGCGTAGCCGCCCTCGGTGACGACGAAGACGAAGCCCTCTTCGCCGACGACGGAGGCCGACAGCAGCGAGTCGTCGTCGCGGAAGGTCATGCCCTTTACGCCCGACGTCGAGCGGCCCATGGGGCGCAGCGACTCGTTGGAGGCGGTGAAGCGCAGCGACATGCCGTGGCGGGAGACGAGCAGGAGGTCGTCGTGCTCGTCGACCAGGAGCGCGGAGACGAGCTCGTCGTCCTCGCGCAGGTTGATCGCGATGATGCCGCCGGTGCGGTTCGTGTCGTACTCGGTGAGCGCGGTCTTCTTGATGAGGCCGTCGCGGGTCGCGAGCACGAGGTACTGGGCGACCTCGTAGTCGCGGATGTCGAGCACCTGCGAGATCTCCTCGTCGGGCTGCATCGCCAGCAGGTTCGCGACGTGCTGGCCCTTCGCGTCGCGGCCGGCCTCCTGCAGCTCGTAGGCCTTCGCGCGGTACACGCGGCCCTTGTTGGTCAGGAAGAGCAGCCAGTGGTGCGTCGTCGTCACGAAGAAGTGCTCGACGACGTCGTCGGCCCGCAGCTGCGCGCCCTTGACGCCCTTGCCGCCGCGGTGCTGCGACCGGTAGTTGTCGCTGCGGGTGCGCTTGATGTAGCCGCCGCGGGTGAGCGTGACGACCATCTCCTCCTCGGGGATGAGGTCTTCGACGCTCATGTCGCCGTCGAAGCCGAACATGATCTCGGTGCGACGGTCGTCGCCGAAGCGGTCGGTGATCTCCTGGAGCTCGGTGCTCACGATGCTGCGCTGGCGCTCCGGCTTGGCCAGGATGTCCTGGAAGTCGAGGATCTTGCGCTCGAGCTCGTCGTGGTCGTCCTGGATCTTCTGGCGCTCGAGCGCGGCGAGCCGACGCAGCTGCATTGCCAGGATCGCGTTCGCCTGCAGCTCATCGACGTCGAGCAGGTCGATCAGACCGCTGCGGGCGTCGTCGACGGTCTGCGAGCGGCGGATCAGGGCGATGACGTCGTCGAGGGCGTCGAGGGCCTTGATGTACCCGCGCAGGATGTGCGCGTCGGCCTCGGCCTTGCGGAGGCGGAAGCGCGTGCGCCGGACGATGACCTCGATCTGGTGGTCGACCCACGCCGAGATGAATCCGTCGAGCGGGAGCGTGCGGGGCACGCCGTCGACGATCGCGAGCATGTTCGCGCCGAAGTTCTCCTGGAGCGAGGTGTGCTTGTAGAGGTTGTTCAGCACGACCTTCGCGACGGCGTCGCGCTTGAGCACGATCACCAGGCGCTGACCGGTGCGGCCGGAGGTCTCGTCGCGGATGTCGGCGATGCCCGCGACGCGCCCCTCCTTGACGAGGTCGGCGATCTTGATCGCGAGGTTGTCGGGGTTCACCTGGTACGGCAGCTCGGTGACGACGAGGCAGGTGCGGCCCTGGATCTCCTCGACGTTGACGACGGCGCGCATCGTGATCGAGCCGCGACCGGTGCGGTAGGCGTCGTGGATGCCGCGGACGCCGAGGATCTGGGCTCCGGTCGGGAAGTCCGGCCCCTTGATCCGCTGCATGAGGGCCTCGAGGAGCTCCTCGCGGTCGGCCTCGGGGTGCTCGAGGTACCACTGGGCTCCGGAGGCGACCTCGCGGAGGTTGTGCGGCGGGATGTTCGTCGCCATGCCCACGGCGATGCCGACCGACCCGTTGACCAGGAGGTTCGGGAACCGGGACGGCAGGATCGCGGGCTCCTGCGTGCGGCCGTCGTAGTTGTCCTGGAAGTCGACGGTGTCTTCGTCGATGTCGCGCACCATCTCGAGCGCGAGCGGGGCCATCTTGGTCTCGGTGTACCGGGGGGCCGCAGCGCCGTCGTTGCCGGGCGAGCCGAAGTTGCCCTGGCCGAGTGCCAGCGGGTAGCGGAGGCTCCACGGCTGGACGAGGCGCACGAGCGCGTCGTAGATGGCCGAGTCGCCGTGGGGGTGGAAGTTTCCCATCACCTCGCCGACGACGCGGGCGCACTTCGAGAACGCGCGGTCGGGGCGGTAGCCGCCGTCGTACATGGCGTAGATCACGCGGCGGTGCACCGGCTTCAGGCCGTCGCGCACCTCCGGGAGGGCTCGCCCGACGATGACGCTCATCGCGTAGTCGAGGTAGGAGCGCTGCATCTCCAGCTGGAGGTCGACGGCCTCGATGCTGTCGCGCTTCAGCTGGGCCGCGAACTCGCGCGGCTCGACGCCCTCGGGGAGGCCCTGGGTGGTGTCGTCGGTCTCGTCTGCCATCGTGTGTGTTCTTTCGGTAGCCGGTGAGCGCAGGATCCTGCGGCTCGCCTGGGCGCCCGGCTCCCGATCCGCGTCGGATCAGGGCCTGGCGCGGGTCAGATGTCGAGGAAGCGAACGTCTTTCGCGTTCTGCTGGATGAAGTTGCGTCGGAGCTCGACGTCTTCGCCCATGAGCGTGTTGAAGATGGCGTCGGCTGCCACGGCGTCGTCGAGGGTGACCTGGCGCAGCGTGCGGGTCTCGGGGTCCATCGTGGTCTCCCAGAGCTCCTTGTAGTCCATCTCGCCGAGGCCCTTGTAGCGCTGGATGCCGTTGTCTTTCGGCATGCGCTTGCCCTCGGCCTTGCCGGCGGCGGTCAGCGCGTCGCGCTCGAGGTCGGAGTAGACGTACTCGTGCGGAGCGTTCGACCACTTGAGCTTGAACAGCGGCGGCATGGCCAGGTAGACGTAGCCGAGGTCGATCAGCGGGCGCATGTAGCGGAAGAGCAGCGTCAGCAGCAGGGTCGTGATGTGCTGGCCGTCGACGTCGGCGTCGGCCATCAGCACGATCTTGTGGTACCTGGCCTTGTCGGGGTCGAAGTCGTCGCCGATGTCGGCACCGAAGGCCTTGATCATCGCCTGGACCTCGTTGTTGCCGAGCGCGCGGTCGAGGCGCGCCTTCTCGACGTTCAGGATCTTGCCGCGGAGAGGCAGGATCGCCTGTGTCTCGGGGTTCCGCCCCTGCACGGCCGACCCGCCTGCGGAGTCGCCCTCCACCAGGAAGATCTCGGAGAGCGCCGGGTCTTTACTCTGGCAGTCCTTGAGCTTGCCGGGCATGCCGTTCGACTCGAGGACGCCCTTGCGCCGTGTCTGGTCGCGCGCCTTGCGGGCGGCGAGACGGGCCGCCTGCGCCGACTGCCCCTTGCGGATGATCAGCTGCGCCTGCTTGGGGTTCCGGTCGAACCAGTCGCCGAGCTGTTCGAACGAGACCTTCTGCGTGAACGACTTCGCCTCGGTGTTGCCGAGCTTCGTCTTGGTCTGGCCCTCGAACTGCGGTTCGCTGAGCTTGATCGAGATGACGGCGGTGAGGCCCTCGCGGACGTCCTCGCCCGAGAGGTTGTCCTCTTTCTCCTTGATGAAGCCCTTGTCGCGGCCGTACTTGTTGACGACCGTGGTCAGGGCCGCGCGGAAGCCCTCCTCGTGGGTGCCGCCCTCGTGCGTGTTGATGACGTTCGCGTAGGTGTGCACGCTCTCGCTGTAGGAGGTGTTCCACTGCATGGCTACCTCGAGGGCCATGTTCCGGTCGGTGTCCTCCGCCTCGAAGCTGATGATGTCGTCGTGGACGACCTCGACCTTCTTCGTCTTGTTGAGGTACTCGACGTAGTCCTCGAGGCCCTTCTCGTAGAGGAAGTCGTCGCTCTTGGCGACGGCGCCGTCGGGCGCGTCGTCGGGGACGGGCCGCTCGTCGGTCAGCGTGATCCGGAGGCCCTTGTTGAGGAAGGCCATCTGCTGGAAGCGCGACCGGAGGGTCTCGTAGTCGAACTCGACGGTCTCGAAGATCTCGGCGTTCGGCCAGAAGGTGATGATGGTGCCGGTGTCGGCGGCGTCCTCGCCCTTGGCGAGCGGCGCGACGGGCACGCCGTCGGTGAAGCTCTGGCGCCAGACCGACCCCTGTCGGTGGACCTCGACGTCGAGCTCGGTCGAGAGGGCGTTGACGACCGACGAGCCGACGCCGTGGAGGCCGCCGGACACCGCGTAGCCGCCGCCGCCGAACTTGCCGCCGGCGTGGAGGACCGTCAGGACGACCTCGACGGTCGACTTCTTCTCGATCGGGTGGATGTCGACGGGGATGCCGCGGCCGTTGTCGGCGACGCGGATGCCGCCGTCCTCGCGCATCGACACGTGGATGGTGTCGCAGTAGCCGGCGAGGGCCTCGTCGACGCAGTTGTCGACGATCTCCTGCACGAGGTGGTGGAGGCCGCGCGGACCGGTCGAGCCGATGTACATGCCCGGGCGCTTGCGAACGGCTTCGAGCCCTTCGAGTACCTGGATGTCGCTTGCCTCGTACGAGTGGTCGGTACTGTCGGGCGAATTCGGTGACATCAGTTATGGGGCTCCTGCCGTGTTTTCGAGACGCCGCGCAGCTGCCCACCACCCCTGCTTTAAGCCCCGCGGGGCTTCGTTCGGACGATGGCACGATGGCCCTGGACGACCTTCCCAGTCTACCGCAGGAGTGTGATCGACGGGGCGAAAAACGCCCTCAGAGCGATTTTCAGGGCCTCGGTGACCGATTGACCCTTGTCAGCCGTAAGTATCGCGAGGGCCACGCCCTGGAACCGATCTGGGGCCCCGTTTCCAGGTCGGGGCGTTGGGGCCCAGAAAACGCATCGACTCGATGCCGGCGTCGGGGTAGGTCGCGATGATGCTCGTCGTCACCTGTGCGCGCATCAGCCGGAGCTGGGTCGCCCACGCCGTCGAGTCGCACTGGACGGTCAGCGTTCCGTCTTCGATGCCGACCGGCACGCTGTGATCGGCGAGCTCGCCGCCGACCAGCTCCGGCCAGGCGTTCATGAGGTCGGACTGCGCCAGCGTGCTGTTCCAGCCGAGCTCGGTCGTGACGCTCAGGATCACGTCGGCGATGCCCCGCGGGTCGCGACCGGAGGAGAACGGCTGGCTCGGGGCCCCCGACCGCGCGATCCTGCGCCTGGCGTCTCTCGACCTCGTCGACGGGTCGCCGAACACGCGCCGGAACCGGAGGTAGACGCGCTGGGCCTCGTTGTCGGGCACGAACCCGTCGGACTCGGTCACGTCGTCACCCCGTCGACGATCGTGCCCTCGTCGACGACCGTGCCCTCGTCGACGACCGTGCCCTTCGAGATGCGGACGGTGTGGGCCGCCAGCCTCTCGGGGACGTCCTCTTCGACGGCCGCCGTGATGAGCACCTGCTCGTAGTCGGCCACCGCGTCGGCCAGACGCTCCCGGCGAGAGCGGTCGAGCTCGGCGAAGACGTCGTCGAGGACGATCACCGGGTCTCCGGTCACGGAGTCGGTGCGGAGGACGGCAGCGGAGGCCAGCTTGAGAGCGAGCGCGAAGGACCAGGACTCGCCGTGGCTCGCGTAGCCGCGGGCAGGCAGGGCGTTGAGAGAGAGGAAGAGGTCGTCGCGGTGGGGGCCGACGAGCGTGACGCCGCGGTCGAGCTCGGAGCGGCGGACGCGGGTGAGCGCCTCGCGGAACAGCGGGTCGATCTCGCTCTCGGGGAGTGCATCCTGCCCGGACTCGAGGGGCTCGTCGTCGTCGCGGACTCCGCCGCGGATGCTGACGACGAGCGACAGGGTCGCGGCGTGGTCGTCGCCGGCGACGGCGCGGTAGGAGCTCGACACCTCGGGGAGCAGGAGGGCCACCAGGCGCTGACGCGCGGTGATGATCTCGGAGCCGAGCACCACCAGGCGGTCGTCCCAGATGTCGAGTGTCGAGAGCTTGTCGCCCCGGACGCCGGACGCCCGGGCCGACTTGAGGAGCGTGTTGCGCTGCCGGAGCACCCGGTCGTAGTCGCTGAGGACGCCCGCCAGCCGGGGGGAACGGGCCACGAGCAGCTCGTCGAGGAACCGGCGGCGCCCGCTCGGCTCGCCGCGGACGAGAGCGAGGTCTTCGGGGGCGAACAGGATGCTCGAGAAGTACCGCGGGAGCTCGCGCGGCTTGATCGCGCCCCGGTTGATCTGTGCGCGATTGGGTGAGGAGCGGTTGATCTGCACTTCGGCGAGGAGATCGCGCTCGGAGCTCTCGAGTCGCGCCCGGATGATCGCCGAGTCGGCGCCCTGCCGGATGAGGGCGGCGTCGCTCGAGACCCGGTGCGACGAGAGAGTGGCCAGGTAGCCGAGGGACTCGACGAGATTCGTCTTGCCCTGGCCGTTCCGGCCGACGAAGAGGTTGGGCCCGCGCGCGAGCGAGACTTCAGCGGTGGCGTAGTTGCGGAAGTCGGTGAGGCTCAGATGGAGTACTCGCACGCGGGCCCAGGGGGCTAGTCGGCCTTCTTGACCGCGTGGCCGCCGAACTGGTTGCGAAGGGCCGCGACGGCCTTCATCGTCGGCGAGCCGTCGCCCTGGCGCGAGACGAACCGCGCGAAGATCGACGCGCTGATCGCGGGCATCGGCACGGCGTTGTCGATGGCCTCCTCGAGGGTCCAGCGACCCTCGCCGGAGTCCTCGACGTAGCCCGAGATGTCTTCGAACGACGGGTCCTGTTCGAGGCCGAGCACGAGCAGCTCGAGCAGCCAGGAGCGGACGACCGTGCCTCGCTGCCAGGCCTTGAACGTGCCGGTGACGTCTTTGATCAGGTCTTTCTTGGTCTCGAGGAGCTCGAAGCCCTCGCCGTACGCCTGCATGATGGCGTACTCGATGCCGTTGTGGACCATCTTCGCGTAGTGGCCGGCGCCGATCGGGCCGACGTGCACGAAGCCCTCTTCGCGGGGGCCCTCGGGGCGCAGCGCGTCGAAGATCGGGAGCGCCGCGGCGATGTCGTCGTCGGAGCCGCCGACCATGAGGCCGTAGCCGTTCTCGAGGCCCCACACGCCGCCGGAGACACCGGCGTCGACGTATTTGATGCCCTTGGGCGTGAGCAGCTTCTCGTTCTCGAAGTCGCTGGTGAACTTCGAGTTGCCGCCGTCGATGACCATGTCGCCCTCGGAGAGGACCTCGGAGAGCTCGTTGATGACGCCGGCGGTGATGGCGCCGGACGGCACCATGACCCACACGATGCGCGGGGCCGGCAGGGCCTCCGCCAGGTCTTTGAGGCTCGCGACGTCGGAGACGGCCGGATTGTTGTCGTAGCCGGTCACCTCGATGTCGTGCGCACGGAGGCGAGCACGCATGTTGTTGCCCATTTTGCCAAGACCGATGAGGCCGATGTGCATGGAGATTCCTTTGTTCTTTTGAGCGCGCGTCTCTAGCGGGCGACGCGTTCGGTGGAGTGCGCGATCAGCGCAACAGGAGGTTGGGCTGGAGGAGGTACTTGTAGCTGTCCGCTCCCGGCTGGTCTTTCGACGACTGGCTCGTGATGAGCACGGGCCCCGGCTTGTTGGGATTCTCGGTCTTGGTGAACGAGATGCGGACGAACTCCGAGTGAACGGCTCCCAGTCCGTCCAGGAGGAACTGCGGCTTCAGCGAAACCACGGTGTCGTCTCCGGTCAGGAGCGCGTCGATCGACTCTGACGCCTGCGCTTGCTCGCTTCCGATGGCCTCGAGGGTGAGGCCGTCGATCGTGAACGTGAATCTCAGAGCTGCTTCGCGCTCCAGGACGAGCGATACGCGCCGGGTCGCCTCGACGAGCTCCGCGGTGTTCATCACAGCGTAGTTCTCGACCGTCTCGGGGAACAGGCGCTTGACGGGAGGGAAATTCCCCTTGATGAGCAGGGAGGTGACGACCTTGTCGTCTGCCTGGAACGAGATGAGCTCGCGGTCTTCGGTGCCGGTGATCGACACGGACAGCGTGGTGGCGCTGCCGAAGGTCTTGCCGACCTCCTGCAGGGTGCGGGCCGGCACCAGCGCCGTGAGGCTCGGCTTGTCGGGGGTCGCACCGGTGCCCGCGCTGCCGGAGTCCCAGTCGATGCCGCGGACGGCGACCCGGTACCGGTCGGTGGCGACCAGCGACAGGGCGTTCTCGGTCACCTCGAGCTGCACCCCGGTGATCACCGGGGTGACGTCGTCGCGGGACGCGGCGACGGCGACCTGCGAGACGGCGAGCGAGAACTTGTCGCCCGGGACGACGCCCGACTGCGGGCCGGGGGTCGGCAGCGTCGGGTACTCCTCGACGGGCATGCTCAGGAGCGAGAAGTTCGCCGAACCGCACGAGACGCTGATGCGGGTCTCCTCGGTGGTGAACACGACCGGGGCGCTGGGGAGGCGGTTGGCGATGTCGGCGAGCAGACGGCCGGAGACCAGGATCGTGCCCTCCTCGTCGACCTCGGCCGCGATGCTGGTCTGCGACGAGACCTCGTAGTCGAACGACGACAGCGTGAGCCCGCCCTCGTGCGCCTCGATGAGGACACCGCTCAGGATCGGCAGGGTCGTCCGCTGAGGGAGCAGCTTGACGGCGAACGAGACGGCGTCGCTGAAGACGTCGCGGTTGACCTGGAACTTCACGCTGTGACCCCTATCGGTGCAGCCCCTGTCAGGACCGCCATCGAGTGCTCGAGCCGGGCATGGATCGTGCCTGGCCGGTTAATACTGGCACAGCAATTCTCCAGGTGGTCTCGGGGCTCTGCCGGGGGCTCGGCCATCCACAAGGTTGTCTCCCTGATCAATTCTTCTTTAGAAGGAGTAACAGTCTTAACCGTTGTGCACAGTGTGGATAACTTGTTAATAACCGCGCAGGCAGTGGGAACTACAGCCGTGTGAGTTGTTGATGGATTGTGAGTCGAATCGGGTGGACCTGTGAGCCGACCCGACCCTCCACCTCGTGTCATTCACAGGCCTTGCTCCGGAGTGAACAATTCACCCCCCGGTTATCCACGACTTTCCACAAGTTATCCACACTGGGGGAAACGGTCCGCTTTAAGACCCGCGGGACCGTCCCCAGGGGGACGCGGGAGGGGACGCCGAGGCGCCCTGCGAGCAGGGGATCGCGGGTCGTGCCGAGAGCGGGAGGCGGGATCCTGCGGCCTCGATCGAGGTCTTCGGACGCCGGGGCGGACCGGTCGTCGCACTCCGCGGGGTCGAGTCTGTGGGGCGACCTACTTGTAGCGGTGGTCCTGCTTGATCCGGCTGGTGAGCTCGGTGACCTGGTTGTAGATCGACCGGCGCTCCTTCATCAGCTCGGAGATCTTCTTGTTCGCGTACATGACCGTGGTGTGGTCGCGGTTGCCGAACAGCTGGCCGATCTTGGGCAGGGAGAGGTTCGTGAGCTCGCGGCACAGGTACATCGCGATCTGGCGGGCCGTGGCGATCGCCTGCGAGCGGGACGACCCGTAGAGGTCGTCGACTGACAGCTTGAAGTAGTCGGCCGTGTGGTTGATGATGTCGACCGGCGCGATCACGTTGTCGTCGTCGAGCGTGATCAGGTCTTTCAGGACCGTCTGCACCAGGGCCATGTCGACGGCGGTGCGGTTCAGGCTGGCGAACGCCGTGACTCTGATCAGCGTGCCCTCGAGCTCGCGGATGTTGCTCGACACCTTCGTCGCCATGTACTCGAGGATCTCGTCGCGCACCAGCAGCTTCTCGCTCTGGGCCTTCTTGCGCAGGATCGCGATCCTGGTCTCGAGGTCGGGCGCCTGCACGTCGGTGATCAGGCCCCACTCGAAGCGCGACCGCATCCGGTCTTCGAAGCCGGTGAGGTGCTTCGGCGGGAGGTCGCTGGTGATGACCAGCTGCTTGTCGTGGTCGTGCAGGGTGTTGAAGGTGTGGAAGAACGCCTCCTGGGTGCTGTCTTTCCCCTGCAGGAACTGGATGTCGTCGATGAGCAGGATGTCGATCTCTCGGTACCGCTGCTGGAACTGGCTCGACCGGTTGTTGGCGATCGAGTTGATGAAGTCGTTGGTGAACTCCTCGCTCGAGACGTAGCGGACGCGGATGCCCGGGTACATGCTCTCGGCGTAGTGGCCGATGGCGTGGAGGAGGTGGGTCTTGCCGAGGCCGGACTCGCCGTAGATGAAGAGGGGGTTGTAGGCCTTGGCGGGAGCCTCGCTCACAGCCACCGCGGCTGCGTGCGCGAAGCGGTTGGACGCGCCGATGACGAAGTTGTCGAAGCTGTACTTCGGGTTGAGCCGGGAGTCGTTGCGCTTGCCGCCGGTGGTGACCTCGACCGGCGCCGGCACGAAGGGGGCCTCGACGTACTGGTTCTGCTCCGCCTGCTCCTGAGGCTGGCTCAGGGTGTCGGGCGTGATGTCGGGATTGACCGTGATCGCGAAGCTCGACACCGAGCTGTCGCCGAGGGCGCCGATGGCGTCGAGGAGGGGCTCGCGGATGCGCTGCTCGAGCATTCCGCGGGTGAGCTCGTTGGGGACCTCGAGGTAGAGGGTGTCGCCGAGGACGCCCTTCGGCTCGACCAGGCTGACGAAGCCGTGCAGCTGAGGCGTGATCCTGTCGTCTGTCGTGAGTCGGGCGAGGACGGAGCGCCACAGGCCCTGGACCGGGTCGGTCGTAGTCGTCACTGTGTTCTCGATTCCTCAGACATCAGGTCGGCCCGGTCGAGATGGTCTCTCGTCTCGACGGTGGTGCCGGTTGCTCATTCACGTTGCTCGCGGACGGTGACCCGTCGCTCACGGGCAACTCGTTCAACAGAGTTCTGCACAGGGTTATCCACCGGCTGTGCAACTCGTGCGGTGCGGGCGGAGTACGGGTCTCTCCGCTGATCCCGTGGTGATCGTGCTCGGGACTCCCCCACCTTAGTTCGACACGGCGGTGGAGACGCAACCGGAGTTTTCCCCAGTGTGGATAATGTCGGTGAAGCTCCTCGTTTGACCGCCGGGCCGCCGTCGCGTAGTTTTAACCAGTTGATTTCAGCCGTCGAACGGCTGACCAGACTTTTCGGACTGCGGCACCTGGCTCGGTCCCTTTCCCTACGGAGACGAAACGATGAGCAAGCGCACTTTCCAGCCGAACAACCGTCGCCGCGCCAAGAAGCACGGCTTCCGTGCTCGCATGCGCACCCGCGCCGGCCGCGCCATCCTCGCCGCCCGCCGCGGCAAGGGCCGCACCGAGCTCTCCGCGTAGGCACGGTCCGCAAGGGTCGCGACTCTCGTGTTGGCTCGCGCCAACCGGATCGTCCGAGCTGACGACTACCGCAACACGGTGCGCCGTGGCCGCAAGTCGGCCACGGCGCACTGTGTCGTCTACATCCGGAGCGGATCGGCGCCGGCCGGACACGTCCGCTTCGGGTTCATCGTCTCCAAGGCCGTCGGCAACGCGGTTGCCCGCAACACGGTGCGCCGTCGACTTAAGGCGATCGCCCACGAGCGGCTCTCTGTTCTCCCTGGGGGAACAGACGTCGTCATCCGGGCGCTGCCAGGCACTATCGGAGTTCCGTGGTCTACCCTGCTCGATGAGATCACGGAAGTCATCGACAAGGGTTTGAGAGCGTGAGCATCGTCCGATTCCTGGCAATCCTCCCGCGCAACGTCTGCGTGGCGATCCTGCGTGCGTACCGGGCGACGATCTCTCCGCTGTACGGCGACGTCTGTCGCTACTACCCGTCGTGCTCGCAGTACGCGCTCACGGCGATCCAGAAGCACGGTGCCGTCCGAGGCATCGCGCTCGGCAGCTGGCGGCTCGTCCGCTGCCACCCCTGGGCGGCGGGCGGCATCGACGACGTCCCCGAGCCTCACCACCACCGTCACACCCTGACCACCGGGGGTTTCGTGACAGCACGACTTGAACGCAGTCACGGGGTCGCCCCCGTGGAAGCCACGAAAGGGCTGACCCAGAATGCTTGACTTCCTAGGCACGATCCTGTGGCCGATCCGCTGGGTCGTCGAGGCCATCCTCGTCGGCTGGCACTACGTGCTGACCGCGTTCGGCCTCCCGACCGACGCCGGCGTGACCTGGGTGCTCTCGATCGTCCTGCTCACGATCATCGTCCGCGTCTGCCTCATCCCGATCTTCGTCCGCCAGATCAAGAACCAGCGGCGGATGATGGAGGTCGCCCCGCAGCTGAAGAAGATCCAGGACAAGTACAAGGGCAAGAAAGACCAGTTCTCCCGCGAGGCGATGTCGCGCGAGACGATGGCGCTCTACAAGGAGACGGGTACCAACCCGCTCTCGTCGTGCCTCCCGCTGCTGATCCAGATGCCGGTGTTCTTCAGCCTGTACACGGTGCTCCACAACGCGCAGACCGGCAAGATCGGCATCGGCCTCCTCAACAACGGCCTCTCGAACTCGTTCGCCAAGGCCGAGCTCTTCGGTGCGCCGCTCCACGAGACGTTCACGTCGTCCGACGTCATCACGGTCAAGGTCATCGCGGGCATCATGATCGTCGTCATGACGGCGTCGCAGTTCTACACGCAGCTGCAGCTGACCTCGAAGAACATGTCGCCTGAGACCAAGGCCAGCCCGATGTACAAGCAGCAGAAGATGCTCCTGTACGTCCTCCCCCTCGTCTTCCTGTTCTCCGGTCTGTCGTTCCCGCTCGGCGTCATGTTCTACTGGCTGACCTCGAACATCTGGACCATGGGCCAGCAGTACGTCGTGATCCGCAACAGCCCGACTCCCGGCAGCGACGCCGCCCTCGCTCGCGAGGCCCGCCTGGCCAAGCGCCAGCAGGAGAAGGAGTCCCGCAAGGGCAGCGTGAAGGGCAACCCCCTGACCGCTCTGAATGAGATCACCGTGACCGAGATCGAGACTCCCAAGCGAGTCACCACCCAGCGCGTCCAGCCGGTCGGCAAGAACCGCGCCAAGAAGCAGAACGGCCAGGCCCGATGACCTCCGCTGAAACCCCCTTCGGCTCCTCCCTCGACGAGCAGCAGCCCTTGGTCGACGACGCGGATCGCGCGGACGTCCTCGAGGTCGCAGACGACGAGGGGGCGGCTGACGCGTCTGCGGCGTCGGGCTCTGCTGGCGCTGCTGACTCTGCCGGCGCTGCTGATACGGACGAGTCGGGCTCTGCCGAGTCGGGCTCTGCCCAGTCGGATCTCGACGAGGGCGACATCGCGGCCGACTACATCGAGGAGCTCCTCGACATCCTGGATCTCGACGGCGATATCGACATCGAGACCCGCGGCGGCCGCTCCTACATCTCCGTCGACTCGTCCGGCGAGAACGACCTGCACCTCCTCTCCAAGCCCGAGACCGTGACGGCCCTCCAGGAGCTCACGCGCATCGCCGTCCAGACGCAGACCGGCGAGTTCTCCCGCCTGATCCTCGATGTCGGCGGATCGCGTGCCACTCGCGAGCAGGAGCTCACCACCCTTGTTGATCGCGCGATCAGCAAGATTGAAGAGGGAGCCACCGCAGCGTCCCTGCCGCCCATGTCCTCCTACGAGCGCAAGCTCGTCCACGACATCGTCGCGGAGCGGGGATTCGTCTCGGAGTCCGAGGGTGAAGGGCGTGATCGCCACACCGTCGTGAGTCGTGGCTGATCCTGCTCTGGTGCCTGCGCCTTCTGTGATCTACCCGATGTCTGCTCTGCTTGAACCGCCCGCGACGTTTCACGTGAAACGATGACGGCTCCGCTCACCGATATCGAGGTCGAACCGGCGGCTGCAGCAGAACTCTTCGGCGACAGGATCGGCATCGTCCGCCGTTTCACAGCGGACCTCGCGCAGTACGGCGAGGAGCTCGGGCTCATCGGTCCCCTCGAGCTGCCCCGGCTCTGGACGCGCCACGTGATCAACAGTGGGCTTCTCGCTCCGCTGCTGGTCGCCGGCCGTGTCGGCGACATCGGCTCGGGTGCCGGCCTGCCCGGGCTCGTGCTCGCGGCGGCCCGGCCGGATGCCACGCTCATCCTCATCGAGCCCATGGAACGACGGACGGACTGGCTCCGAGCCGAGGCCGATCGGCTCGGTCTCACCAACGTCGAGGTCGTCCGCGCTCGCGCGGAAGAAGCGGAAATCTCCCCCTGGCTCGACCAGGCGACGGCCCGTGCTGTCAGCGCGCTCTCCAAGCTGATCCCACTGACCGTGCCTCTCGTCAAGACGGGTGGGCAACTGCTGTTCCTCAAGGGCGCTCGGGTCGCCGATGAGGTCACGGCTGCGCGCAAGGTCATCAGTCGTCACCACCTCGTCGACGTCGAGGTCCTCGAGCTCGGCACCGGCCTCGTCGACGAAACCACCCGGGTCTTTCGAGCTACAGTTGACTGACTCGCGGCGGGTGGCCGCAGGTGTAGACGCGTTCTGACGCGTCCTCCTCCACTTGGCCGTTTCACGTGAAACACTGCGATTCGGAGAGCTATCCGGTGAGTACCGCTTCTGACTCCCCTCGTTCGTCGGCTGGCCGGGCGGCCGATGCGCGTTCAACTGCTGCCGCTGCCGCCTCTCCGGTCGCCGCTGATGCGACAACTCCCCTGGCTCGCGAGCTCGCCGATCTCACTCGGCGTCGCGAGGCTCTGCGGATCGACACGCTTCCCAAGCCCGCGAAGACGCGAGTCATCACCGTCTCCAATCAGAAGGGCGGCGTCGGCAAGACGACGTCCACCGTTAACCTCGCTGCAGGGCTCGCCCGCAACGGCGCGCGAGTCCTGGTCATCGATCTCGACCCCCAGGGGAACGCCTCCACGGCCCTCGGCGTTGAGCACCGCGCTGAGACCGCGAGCGTCTACGACGTCGTCGTAGGCGAGTCGGCCATCGCGGACGTCCTCCAGAAGAGCCCCGAGTTCGACCAGTTGTTCTGCGTCCCGTCCACGATCCACCTGGCGGGTGCGGAGATCGAGCTGGTGAGCCTCGTCGCTCGTGAACAGCGGCTGCGCACGGCCCTGGAGACGTTCCTGCAGGTGACGGAGGCTGAGGACCGACGGTTCGACTACGTCTTCATCGACTGCCCTCCGTCCCTCGGTCTCCTGACGATCAACGCGTTCGTCGCCGCGCAGGAGGTCCTGATCCCCATCCAGTGCGAGTACTACGCCCTGGAGGGTCTGAGCCAGCTCCTGCGGAACATCCAGCTGATCGAGAAGCACCTCAACCCTGTCCTCACGGTCTCAACCATCCTGCTCACCATGTACGACGGGCGCACCAATCTCTCGCAGCAGGTCGCTGCCGACGTCCGGGAGCACTTCCCCAAGGAGGTGCTGACCACGATGATCCCGCGTTCCGTGCGGATCAGTGAGGCGCCCGGGTACGGACAGACCGTCATCAGCTACGACACCAACTCCCCCGGCTCCGTCTCGTACCTGGAGGCAGCCGCCGAACTCGCACACCGAGGAGCACCCAACTAGTGGCCACGAAGAGAACCGGACTCGGCCGAGGCATCGGCGCCCTCATCCCCGTGGCGGACGAGACGCAGGATCGCCCCGTCGACGTCTTCTTCCCCACCCGCGAGCAGACGGCGGAGGAGCTCGTCGCCGTGCCCGGCGCCCGTCTGGCCAGCCTGAACCCGCTCGACATCGTGCCGAACGCGCACCAGCCCCGCACGGAGTTCCGTGAGGAGGAGCTCCGGGAGCTCGTCGCCTCGATCCGCGAGGTCGGCCTCCTGCAGCCGATCGTGGTCCGGCCTCTCAAGAACGCCGAGCCGGGCGGCGCCCAGTACGAGCTCGTGATGGGCGAGCGCCGGCTTCGTGCGACCAAGGAGCTCGGCCTCGCGACGATTCCTGCCCTGGTCAAGGACACCGCCGACGAGTCGATGCTGCGGGATGCTCTGCTCGAGAACCTCCACCGCGCGCAGCTGAACCCGCTCGAGGAGGCGTCCGCGTACCAGCAGCTCCTGGCGGACTTCGGGATCACGCAGGAGGAGCTCGCCGAGAAGATCGGCCGAAGTCGACCGCAGATCACGAACACCATCCGCCTGCTGCGACTCCCCTCCCCTGTGCAGCGACGTGTCGCGTCCGGTGTCCTGTCGGCCGGTCACGCTCGCGCGATCCTCTCGGTAGGCGATGCTGCGGGCATGGAGCGTCTCGCCGACAAGATCGTCAATGAAGACCTCTCCGTTCGGGCTGCCGAGGCCGCCGCCGCCGGCGTCACCATCAAGCCCAAGCGTCCGCGTTCCACCTCGGAGTCGACCCAGGGGCACCTCGACGAGGTCGCCGAACGTCTCGGTGATCGTCTCGACACGCGCGTGAAGGTGTCGCTCGGTGCGCGAAAGGGGTCGATCACGATCGACTTCGCTTCAATCGGCGACTTGAACCGCATCCTGTCCGAGATGGGGCAGGATCTCTTCGGCGTCGCTTGATCGGGCTCGTCGCGCCGCGTCCTGACCAGCCCTTTTTCGCAGTGCGTAGCTGTGCGGCGATCTGAGCGCTCCCCTGGCCCTTGTCCCATGCTCTAAACCCTCCCGATCGGCTCCTGCGGTGGTCCGCGGACCACCGCGGGAGCCGATCGCGAGGGTTTGGCTTCGGGGGCGCCGGTTCCGACACCGCGGCGGCTCCTCTGCCATGTCGCAGCCTTGGGTGCCAACGTCTGTGGCATCCCGTCGTGTCGTGAGCAGCGCCAGCAGTAAACCCTCGCGATCGGCTCCGGCGGTGGTCCTAGGACCACCGCGACAGCCGTTTGCGAGGGTTTCGCTCCCGCGTTCCGTTCCGCTCCGGCCCGTGACTTCTACCCGACGGTGCACGGAAGGGAGCGGAGAGAAAGGTTGAACCCTCGCAATCGGCGGGGGCGGTGGTCGGCGGACCACCGCGGCGGCCGATCGCGAGGGTTTAGCTTGGGCGAAGGGAGAAGCTGATTACGAACTACGAACCGAACGGACCATGTTTCACGTGAAACAACGACCCGACAGGACCGTCAGGCCTGGTGATCGTCGACAGCCTTCTGCGCCAGGGCCGCATAGAGCCAGCCCAGGTCGTACCCCGCAGCCTCGAGGGCGAGGGGCACGAGCGAGGTCTCCGTCAGACCCGGGAGCACGTTGACCTCCAGGAACCAAGCCGTACCGGCGGCATCGACGATGAGGTCGACGCGCGAGAGGTGTCGGAGCCCGAGAGCGCGGTGAGCGGTGACCGCCGCCTCGGCCGCGGCTGCCGCCACCGACTCGGAAAGGCGCGCAGGCGTGAAGAAGCGGGTCTCCCCCGCGTTATACCGCGCCTCGAAGCCGTAGAACCCCGAGCGGGGAACGATCTCGACGGCGGGCAGCGCGATGGGGCCGTCGCCGGTGTCGATGACACCGACGGCCACTTCCGTTCCGACGATCTTCTGCTCGACCAGGACGTCGTCGCAGTACGTGTACGCGTCGACCATGGCGCGGGGCAGTCCGGCGACATTGTCGACGACGGTGACGCCCTGGGCCGAGCCACCCCGGGCCGGCTTCACGACGAGCGGGACGGGGTGCTCCTCTGCGATGGCACGGAGGACGCTGACAGCACCGAGCTCGCGGAACGCGTCGTGCGAGAGGGCGACGCTTCGGGGCGTGCGCACTCCCGCTCGGGCGACCAGTGCCTTGGCGGTCGGCTTGTCCCACGCGAGACGCGCGGAGGTCGAGTGCGATCCGACGAACGGGATGTCCAGCGCCTCGAGCACGCCTCGGAGTGCTCCGTCCTCGCCGCTCGCGCCGTGCAGTGCGGGCCAGACGACATCGGGTCTCGACTCGACGAGGTGGGCGAGGAGTGCCGCATCAGGATCGCGCAGCTCGACCTCCATCCCGTACGAGGTCAGGCTGTCGGCCACGCGCCGGCCCGATCGGAGCGACACATCCCGCTCGTGACTGATGCCTCCGGCGAGGACGGTGACGGTTCTGACGCGGGCGGAGCTGTCGACGGAGGTCATGGGGTGCTGCTCTCTCAGGAGATCGACGCTCAGCGTCGAGGCGAACGTAAAACGCTGATCAGAGGATGTTCGTCGGCGGCGCGGACACGCTCGGACGCGACTCGGCCGGCGCAGTGAGCGTCGCACCGGAGAAGGTGTGCAGCAGATCGAGCTCGCCGTTGATGACGGTGGCGAGTCGGGCGATGCCCGTGCGGATCGCGTCCGGGGTGGGGTAGCAGAACGAGAGCCGGATGTTCTGGCGCCCTTGTCCGTCGGCGTAGAACGCGGTGCCCGGCGTGTACGCCACGAGTTCCTTGACCGCCCGGGGCAGCATCGCCTTCGAGTCGAGCTCCGCGGGCAGGGTCACCCAGACGAAGAAGCCTCCGTCGGGCTTCGTCCAACTCAGCTTCGGCAGGTACTCCCCCAGTGCAGCGAGCATCGCGTCGCGGCGCTCGGCGTAGAGGCCGCGGAAGGTGTCGATCTGGCCTTTCCAGTCGGTCTGGTCGAGATACTCCGTGATGACGAACTGCCCGAAGGAGTTCGGAGACAGAGTCGCCGACTCATTGGCCAGGATGAGCTTCTCGCGGATGGCGTGCGGCGCGAGAGCCCAGCCGACCCGGAACCCGGGAGCGAGGGTCTTCGAGAACGAGCCGAGGTAGATGACGCCCTCGTCGTCCACCGACCGCATGGCCTGCGGGGCGGGCTGGTCGAACGACAGCAGGCCGTACGGGTTGTCTTCGAGCACCAGGATGCCGTGCGAGCGGCAGATGTCGAGGATCTCGAGGCGACGTGCCCAGGTGAGCGTGACACCGGCGGGGTTGTGGAAGTTCGGGATCGTGTAGAGGAACTTGATCGGTCGGCCGGCCGCCTCGAGCGCGACGATCGTCTCGCGCAGTGACTCGGGGATGAGCCCGTCGTCGTCCATTGCGACGTGCACGACATCGGCTTGGTAGGCCCGGAACACGCCGAGCGCTCCGACATAGCTGGGCGACTCGGCCAGGACGACATCGCCGGGATTGATGAACAGCCGCGTGACCAGGTCGAGCGCCTGCTGCGATCCTGTGGTCACGACGACGTTGTCGGCGCTCCCCCGGATGCCCTCCATGGCCATGATCTCCATGATGTGCTCACGGATGGCCGGTGTGCCCTGACCCGAGCCGTACTGCAGCGCCATGGCACCGTTGTCGTGCATGACCTTCTCGATCGAGCCCATGACCAGCTCGCGCGGCAGAGCCGACA